>DATHQY010000543.1:0-10873 GCA_035482215.1 Polyangiaceae bacterium
GGCTTACCCGTCGCCGAGACGGTCGGCTCGGGCCCGGCGGAAGACGACGAGGCCCCGTGATAGCGAACCTCGCCGGCGAAGCGAACGAAGCCGTCTTTGCCGATGGGAATTCCGTCCGTGACCGTCTGCTGAATCAGCGGAGCGCCTTGTGTATAGGTCGACCCCGCGGTCTCCGTCAGCGTCAAGCCTTCGCGCTCTTTGTCGAGGATGATGTTCAAGACGCCGGAGATGGCGTCGGAGCCGTACTGTGCGGCCGCGCCGTCGCGCAGGAGCTCGATGCGACCGATCGACGGCGCAGGGAGGAGGTCGAGATCCACGGGCGTGCTACCGCCCGAGATGTTCGAGAGGTTGTTGATGAGAGCCGTCGTGTGACGGCGTTTGCCGTTCACGAGCACGAGCAGGTAGTCGCCGGACAGGCCTCGGAGGGAGTACGGCTTGACGCTGGCCGAAGTTCCCCCCCCGGCGAGCGCCGGCATGTCGAACGACGGTACGATGGCGCCGAGAATCTCCTTCAGCCCCGCCCGTCCGGTGTTCTTGATCTCCTCCGCGCCGATGACGTCGATCGGCGTCGGGCTGGTGGCGACAGACCCGGGCCGGGAACCGCGCACGCCGGTGACGACCACGGCGCCCAGCTCCTCGGGGGAGCCTGCGTCGGGCGGGCTCTCGGCGGGCGGCGGTACGTTCGACGTCGCGCCCGCGTCGGCCAAAGTCCATTCCGGCGCGGGGGCGCCCGCGTCGGACTCGGGTCCACGCCCCGCCGTCGTCGCATCGTCGTACCCGCCGCCCGCATCGGGAATCGAAGGTGCCGCGGCGTCGTCCCCGCTGGGCGGGTCGACCGCCCCCACGACGACACCGCCGTCCGGAGACGCCGGCACGTCGCCGCGCGCCGTTCGCATGGCGACGACGGCGGCGACGCAAATGGCAATGGCCAAAAGGTTCTTCGGAAGATGCCATTCAACGTATCGATGCTTCGTACTCGGCGGATTGGTCATGGGCGGGCTCGGCTACAGCAACGCTCGTGCCTCGTCTCAGCACGTTCGAACTCGGTCTTGCTGTTTGCTGGGCGCCATCGGTGCGCGAAATCGCGCAGTGCCGCCGCGCGCATGCTGCGTGGCGGTCAGCTCGCTGCGCGCGCGAGCGCGCTCGCCTGGGGAGCTTCTCGCTCGGCAACGAGATCGCGAACGAGCGGCAACAGATCGCGCCCGTAGACGATCGCGTCTTCGAGCGGTTCGAACCCGCGAATCAGGAAGTGATCGACCCCGAGATCGTAGTAATCGAGCATGGCGTCGGCGACCTGCTCGGGCGTTCCCACGAGGCCCGTCGAGTTCCCTCGCGCGCCGCCGACGGCCGCGAGGCCGGTCCACAGGCGCTTGTCGATCCGGTATCCCTTCGCGGCCGTCTGCAGGAGCCTTTTCGAACCGACGTTCGGCGGCGCGTGGCCCGCCGTCGCTGCGCCGCTCCGCTCCCGCAACGCACGGACACGTTCGACGATTTCGTCGGCACGCTTCCACGCAGCTTCCTCGGTGGACGCGATGACCGGTCGCAGCGACATGCTGAATCCCACCCGCCGCCCATACCGCCCGGCCGAAGCCCGCACGCTCGCGATCGCGTCGCGCGCCTGTTCGAGCGACTCGCCCCAGAAGGCGTAGACGTCGGCGTGGCGGCCGGCGACATCGACCGCTTCGTCCGACGCACCGCCGAAGAAGACCGGAAGGTGTGCCGGTTTGACGGCGCTGAACGCCTGCCGCACATCGTAGAACCGGCCTGCGTGGTCGAAGGGCCGCTCGGCCGTCCATTCCTTGCGCAGAATCGTCAGGTATTCGTCGGTGCGTGCGTACCGATCGGTCTTCGTCGTGTGGTCGCCGTCGCGCGCCATTTCTTCGTCCGCGCCGCCCGTGATGATGTGCACGGCCACGCGCCCGCCGCTCAGCTGGTCGAGCGTTGCGAGCTGACGCGCGGCGAGCGTCGGCTGCGTGAAGCCGGGCCGATGCGCGATGAGAAATCCGAGCTTCGAGGTGATCGCCGCCGCGTGAGCCGCGACGATCTGGCTTTCCGGCGAGGAAGACCCGAACGGAACCAGCACGCGATCGAATCCTCCGGCCTCCTGGGCGCGGGCCGCACGATCGACATAGTCGCGGTCGAGTGATCGCCCTTGGTCGTGGCCGTGGATCTCCGAGTGGTTATTGAAACCGATATAACCGATGAACGAAACGCTCATTGTGCGCTCCTTGCGAGTCAGGGGTGGGCGCGCCAGGCAGCACTCGTCGTGCCAGCGCGGCGCATCGGGCTCGGCTCGGATCGTGGCCACGAGGTCGCCGGACACCATGGAATGCGCTCACCGGTGCTGCCGCAGCAGCAGCCGTTGCTCGAGGAACAGCAACGTCGGCGCGGCGGCGGCGTCCACTTTCGCGGTCTCGAAATTGCTGGATGGCGCCGCCACCCATCGAACTTCTCCGGAAAGGCCAACAAGGGATGATTCAGCCGTCCGTAACGTCTTCTCGAACCTGGGATCGAACGCGGGACATTGCGTTTGTCGCCTTGGTCATCGGCCTCGCGAGCGCCGCACCGGGGTGCGAGACGAACACGTGCCTGCCCTCCACGACCTGCGTCTCCGGTCCGCAATACACCGAGACGTTCAGCGCGGCCGTCCCCGTCTCCGACGCCGCGAGCGGGGATGCGACCGCGGAGACGAGCCCGGAGTCGGGCGCCCCCGACGCGAGCTTGGAGTCCGGCTCGCCCGATGCGGCCGAGCCCTCCGAGGGCGCCGCCGAAGCCGAATCGCCGGACGACGCCTCGGACGAGTAGCCGCGTCCTCGCGCGCGCGGGGCCGCGTTCTCGCTCACGCGGGGGCCGCGTTGTCGCGCCCTCCCTCAGGCGGAGGGCGCGATCGCGACCGCGTGATGGGCGGCGCCGTTCGTTTTCTTCGGCCGCACCGCCGAGGCTCCGTCGTCTCCGGGGAGGCCGCGCAAGACGGCCGTAGCGAGTTGCGCAAGAAGAACCTGCGCGTCACCCGCGGGGGTGGCCGTCACGACCACGTACGCGACATCGGGCAACGCCGGGAGCAACCTGTCGTGGATGACGGGTAGGCCGGGCAGAGAAGGAAACGTGCGGCACGTGATGCCGAGCCCCGCCTCGACGGCCGCACGAAGCGCCGAGAGGTTCGGCGTCTCCACCGCGATCCGAAACGGACGCCCCGCGGCCTCGAGGCTGGCGATGGCGGCCTCGCGAAAGCGGCAAGGCTTCTCGAGGATCGCGAGCGGCAGCACACTTCGTTCGGCGAGCTCGCGCCGGCCGAGCCACGAAACCGCGGCCGTTCGCACGCCGCTAGGGTCATCCTCGGCGCCGAATCCGACCGCGACGTCGAGCGCTCCGCGGTCGAGCATCGCGAGGAGCTCCAGCGTGCCGGCGACCCTCGCGAAGATCTGCGTCTCCGGATGGTGCTCGGAAAACTGCGCGAGGACGCCGGCGAGAAGCGTATCGGCGAAGTCTTGGACCATGCCGACGCGAACGGGCCCCAAGAATTGGCCCGCGGCGACGGTAGTCACGGCCTCGTCGTGGAGCTTCAGGATCCGCCGCGCGTATTCGAGCAGAGATTCACCGGCGGGCGTGAGGGCCAGGCGCCGGCTCTGACGGGAGAAGAGCGGGCGCTGCACGAGCTCTTCGAGCCGCTTGATCTGCAGGCTCAGGGCCGACTGGGTGACGTAAACCTGCTCGGACGCGCTCAGCATCGACCCCGTGTCGACGATCGCGACGAAGCTTCGCAAGAGGTTCGTGGGCAAATTGACAGGCATCGGTGGGCTCGCCGTCACGGGGAGCAAGAACGAGGCCTCCATCGCGACCGGGATCCGCGTCGAGTTCCTTCTGCGGCGCCGGCCGCCGACGACCGCACTGCTGCCTCCGGGGCACCTCACGAGAGCCACGTGCTGGTAGGTCAGCACGGTTTGTTGATGCACCAGCAAGGCCAACAGGCCACTTCGACGAGGCTTGCAGCGGGCGGAGGGTGGCACGGCGAGTGCTGAGCACGTCCGACCATGCGATCGGCGCTATACAGCGAGCCATCATGACGGGCGGGCGCAACGACCCCGAGGCTCTCCGCGCAGGCGGGAGCGCGCGTGAGATCGGACCGCTCCGCGAGTTCGTCCGGGCGATCGCGCAGCTCATTCGAACGACCGACGACGAAGAGACGATCGTGACGAAGGGCGCGCGCCTCCTCGGAACCCTCGTCGCCGAAGACACTTGGCTGCCGGAAGAATATGCCCGGCCCGACCCGTCGAGGTACCAGCAATACCTTCTTCATTGCGATTCGGAGGAGCGCTTCTCCGTGGTCAGCTTCGTCTGGGGACCCGGACAGTCGACGCCGATTCACGATCATCGGGTCTGGGGGTTGGTGGGGATCCTCCGCGGTGCCGAACGGAGCCGCGCCTTCGTTCGCCAGGGTCACGGAGAGCCGCTCCTTGCGGGTCCGGAGGAACGACTCGACCGGGGCCAGGTGGGCGTCGTGTCTCCGCGGCTCGGCGACATCCATCGCGTGTCGAACGCCTTCGAGGACCGGGTCTCGATCAGCATCCACGTCTACGGAGCCAACATCGGCGCGGTTTCGCGGGCCACGTACGACCCGGACGGCAACGCGAAGAAGTTCGTCTCGGGCTACGCGAACCGCACGCTTCCGAATCTCTGGGACCTGTCGGGGGCACCGTGACGTCGGCGATCACCGCTCGCGATCTGCGCCTCGCGTTCGTCGCGCGAAGGGAGGTGGCCCTCCTCGACGTACGCGAAGAGAGAGCGTTCGCGCGCGGCCATCCTCTCTTCGCGAGCCAGATTCTTCCGGACCGCATCGAGGTCGAGAGCCCCGTGCGCTTGCCACGGAAGGCGACCTTGATCGTCGTGTACGACGACGGCGAGGGACGCGCCCAAGCCGCCTACGATCGTCTTGCCGCGCTGGGCTATTCGAACGTCCACGTCCTCGCGCGGGGCCTTACGGGGTGGCGAGAAGAAGGCTTCGAGCTCTTCGAGGACGTCAACTCGTACAGCAAAGCGTTCGGCGAGCTGGTCGAAGCACGGCGCCATACGCCTTCGCTCTCCGCGGGGGAGGTGCACGCTCTCCTCGAAAGCCGCGCGGACGTCGCCATTCTCGACGCCCGTCGTTTCGACGAATACCAAACGATGAGCATCCCCTCGGCGACGAGCGTGCCGGGTGCCGAGCTCGTGCTGCACGCCCAGACGCTGGCGCCCGACGCCAAAACCACGATCGTGGTGAACTGCGCGGGGCGCACGCGAAGCATCATCGGCGCCCAGTCGCTCATCAACGCCGGAATTCCGAATCCGGTCGTCGCGCTCCGGAATGGCACGATCGGCTGGCGGCTCGCGGGGCAGTCGCTCGAGACGGGACAAGCCCGGCGGGCACCGGCCGTTTCGACCGAGGCAGTCCAAGTCGCGCGGCATCGCGCGCGCGCCGTCTCCTACCGGGCCGGCGTTCTTCGCGTGCGCAGTCGCGACCTCGCAGACCTGCGCGCCCTCGACGAGCGCGCTCTCTATTGCTTCGACGTTCGATCGCCCGAGGAGTACGCGGCCGGCCATCCGCGCGGCTTTCGGCACGCGCCGGGAGGCCAGCTCGTACAGGAGATCGACGTGTTCGCCCCTGTGCGCGGGGCCCGCGTCGTCCTTCATGACGACATCGGCGCGCGCGCGGACATGACCGCCTCGTGGCTCGCCCAAATGGGATGGGACGTTTACGTCCACGACGGGCCTTTCGAGGGCTCGGTCGATCCCGACGCCGATACGGCGCTGCCCCCGCGGCCCACGGCAGGGCGTTACCGTCGCCCCTACGAGGGCATCGACCACGCCGAGGACGCGATGCGCGCCTATCTCGAATGGGAATACGGGCTCGTCGATCAGCTCTCGCGCGACGGGACCCATGGCTTCTTCGTGATCTGAAGTTTCTTGAATCCGAGGTTTGAGGATGCCCGAGCACGCCCGTTTCGAGCGCTCTCCCAGAGAGCTGCAGAATCCCATGGACCCCGATGCAGGCCGCGATCCTTCGCTGGATTCGGAGCGACCCGTCTCGTTTCCAATCGCTCCCCCCGCGCCGCCGACGCGGACCGGATCGAGTCTGTCTGCGTGGATCTTCGGGTGCTCGCTCCTCGTGCACGCACCCGCCGCGCTCGCGCTGGCGAGCACCTACCATCCCGCGCACGCAAAGCACGTTCAGGAGGTCGAAATTGAAATGACGCGGCCGCCGGAGCCGCCACCCCCTCCACCCGAACCTCCCCCTCCCGAAGCACCACCGCCCCCTCCGGTGGCCCCGCCGCCTCCGCAGGCTCCACGCGTTCATCTCCAGGCCGCGCCCATCAGCGCCGCCCCGACGGCGCCCCTCGGCGACACTCCGAACGTCGTCGCACAGGTCGGTGAGCTCGCGGCCCCCGCGCCGCCGCCTCCTGCCCCGCCGGAGGTTCCCGCCGGGCCTCCACCGCCACCGCCACCCCCGCCGCCTCCCCCGGTCGTCGAAGCGCGCGAAGGCGCCCACTACCGGAACAACGCACGGCCCGCGTACCCGCGCATGGCGCTGCGCGAAGGATGGGAGGGCACCGTGATCCTGCGCGTCAACGTCCTGCCGGACGGCCACGTCACCAGCGCTTCGGTGATGCGGTCCGGCGGTCACTCGATTCTGGACGATGCCGCGCTGGCGGTCGTCAAGAGTTGGCTCTTCGATCCCGCGACGCAAGGCGGAAAGGGGATTCCCAGCGTCGTCACCGTCCCGCTTCAATTCAAAATTCAGTAAGGAAACCCCAATGTCCGAAACTCTCACGTTCATCATCGTCAAAGGCACGCTTGTCCTCCTGGTGGCGGCGTCGTCGCTCATGTGGGCTCTCGTCGTCGTGAAGGTCGTCGATCAATGGCGCCGCAATCGCGAAGACAACCGTTTCCAGCGCGCGTTCCGCGACTTCGCGCGGACCCCGTCCAAAGAGGAGCTCGCGAAATACGACGGCCCGGTCGCCCGCGTCGCTCTCGCCGGCGCACAAGCCTGGGAAGAGAGCGCGCACGAAGCCGGCGACGTGCCGGGTAGCCTCGATGTTCGCAGGGACGTCCTCGAGCGGAGTCTCCGGCAGCAACTCGCGCGCGAGCGGCGCCGCGCAGAGGCGGGGCTCCCGATCTTCGCGAGCATCGGCTCCACGGCTCCGTTCGTCGGCCTGTTCGGAACGGTGCTCGGCATCATCCACGCGCTGCAGCGCATCAGCGGGTCGGGGTCCGCGAGCCTCGACGTCGTCGCCGGACCCATCGGAGAAGCGCTGGTGGCGACGGCGATCGGCATCGCCGTCGCCGTTCCCGCCGTCCTTGCGTACAACCTCTTTTTGCGCCGCCTCAAGACAGGCGTCTCCGATCTCGAGGACTTCGCGAATACGTTCGTCAATCGCGCGTTGCGAAGCGCGTTCGCCCCGGCTGCCGCCGCCGGCAACCGCGACGGCGAGCGGTCCGGCGCGCGTTCGCTCTCGATCGCCCAGGAAGCGAGCGCCTGATGGCCATTCAATCGGGCAGCGAGAGCGACGAGGTCGTCAGCGACATCAACGTGACGCCCCTCGTGGACGTCATGCTCGTCCTCCTGGTCGTCTTCATCGTGACCGCGCCGCTTCTGACCAACGCGGTGAAGATCAACTTGCCGCAGACCTCCGCCAACGCCCCCCTCGAAGTGGCGAAGGCCGTCACGATCAGCGTCGACGCCGGCGGCAAGATCTTCGTCGATCGCGGCGAGATCGCGCTCTCCGAGCTGTCCTCGGAGCTGCGATCGCGCCGCGCGGGGCACCCCGAGCTCGCCGTCCACCTGAGCGCGGACGGCGCCTCGAACTACGGGATCGTGGCGAAGGTCATGTCCGAAGTCGATCGCGCCGGCGTGACCAAGCTGTCGGTGCTCACGTTGAACGAATGACGCCTCGGGCCCGCCGTTCTCACTCCGCGGAAGGGCTCGCCTTCGAAAGAGCGCGCACGGCGCACGGATACGTGCCCGTCGCGCGCTCTTCGTCTGCGGCACGGCAAGCCGCGGCCCGGCGTGCGTCCGCCCGCAGCAGGCCGTGGCGCATCAACCGGCTTCGAACGATGTTGCGGCTCACCCCGAGGAGCTGCGCGGTTCGCACCTGGTTATTGCCGGCCTGGCGGAACGCCGCACGGAAGACGAGCGCGTCGATCTCGTCGAGGAGCTTCGGCTCGCCGCTCTCGAGAAGAACGAGCATCGCCTGTTCGAGCTCGAGGCGCGCTTCGTCGACGCGCTTCGCTTCGGGGCCATTCGCCGGCGGCTTTTCGACCACGCGGGGCTCCAGCCGGCTGATCGGCTCCATCGCCGGCTCGTCGATGACGAGCTGGACATGCTCGGCATCGACGACGCCACCGGGCGCCTGGAGCAACGCACGCTGCACGACGTTCTCGAGCTCGCGGATGTTCCCGGGCCAGCCGTAGCCGAGGAGCTTGTCGACGGCCTGGGCCGTCAGCTGCGGAGACGTCCGCCCGAACCGCGCCGCGTGGCGTGTGAGAAAATGACGCGCGAGCGGCAGGATGTCCTCGGACCGTTCGCGCAGCGGCGCGAGGGCGGCATGGGCGACGTGGAGGCGGTAGAAAAGGTCCTCGCGGAAACGTCCCGCGCGCACGGCGGCGGCCAGGTTGACGTTCGTCGCGGCGATGACGCGCACGTCGACCGGGCAGGCCCGGCGCGCACCGACTCGGACGACCTCGTGCTCCTGCAGCACGCGGAGCAGCTTCACCTGGCCCGCGAGCGGCAAGTCCGCGACTTCGTCGAGGAAGAGCGTGCCCTTGTCCGCCGCCTCGAAGAATCCCGGACGCGTGGTCGCCGCGCCGGTGAACGCGCCCCTTTCGTGGCCGAATAGTTCGCTCTCGAGAAGGGTGGGCGAAAGGGCGCCGCAATTGACCGCGACATACGGTCCCTTGGCGCGCGCACTGTGGTCATGAAGAAAACGTGCGACGACTTCCTTGCCCGTGCCCGTTTCGCCGGTGACGAGCACCGTCGTGTCCGTCGGGGCGATCTGCTCGAGCAGCGTCAGAAGCGAGCGGGAAAGAGGCGATTCGAAGACCAGCGCGCGCGCCCGCCCGGGCGGCATGGTCGGTCGAGAGAACTCCAAAATCGACATGGATGAATTCCGAGTGAGTGCATGGTGCCGTGCACGGTACGTCGTCCGCGGCTGCAGGTCTATTATAACAGACATTCAGCCGTGCAAAGACCGGCGCGACGCGGAGACGGCCGAGCCGCCCTATGAGCGTCTCTGAAGCGCACTTCTCGTTGGTTCGGCGCTCACCGCATGGGTACGCAGGGTCCGTAGCGTCTGTCCTAGCGAACAGAAAGGCAACCATGAGCACGCCCAAGACCGAAGCAAACCGAGAATCGCTGCACGAGATCTTTCGCAACCTCCACGCCACGCGGGTGGCCACGATGGACCCTGCCGTCCTGCAGGTGAACATCGATCAGCGGCGGACCCTGGTCGAAACCGCCGACCGCGCTCGCTTCGTCAAGGTGGGGGACCAGGTCGAACCGTTCTCGGTTCCCGAAGTCGACGGCGGCACGCTCTCGCTGAACGAGCTCGTGGCCCGCGGACCGGCGGTGCTGGTCTTTTTCCGATTCGAAGGTTGTCCCGCCTGCAATCTCGCCCTGCCTTATTACGAACGAAATCTCGTACCGGGCCTTCGGCCGTTCAACGCGACGCTCGTGGCTCTGAGTCCCCAGGTTCCCGAAAAGCTTCGCGCGATCAAGGCGCGGCACGCGCTCTCATTTCGCGTCGCTTCGGACACGGACAACGCGCTCGCCCGGCGGTTCGGAATCCTCTACACGGCGAACGAGGCCTCGCAGAAACTCGCGCTCGCGAACGGCCGACCGCTGGGCGACGTCACGGGTACGGGGACCTGGGAGCTTCCGATGCCGACCGTCGTGGTCATCGACGGCAAACGCGTCGTGCGCTTCGCCGACGTACACCCGGATTGGCTCATTCGCACGGAAGCCGAGCCGATCTTGGCGGCCGTCGCGGCCCTGGCCGGCGACGGTCGAGCGCAGAGCGCTTTCGCCGCCCCCGCGGGAACGCACGCGCAAACCTGACGCAAACCTGTCCGATTCTTTTTTGCCAATCTCGAACGACTTCAAAACCAGAAAGTAGGACCTCATCATGAGCGCAGCCGCAAACCTGCACGTTTCTCCTCTCTCATCCGCCTCCTCCGCCGGCCATTTGCACGTTCGGCCGCTCGAGCCCACCATCGGGGCCGAGATCGGCGGCGTCGACATCACACAGCCCATCTCGGACGCGGTCCGCGACGAGATCAAGGCGACGCTTCTGAAGTTCAAGGTCGTCTTCTTCCGCGATCAGCACCTCACCCCGGATCAGCACGCGGCCTTCGCCGGTCGCTTCGGCAAGCTCTACACCCACCCGAACACGACCCGCGACGAGAAGATCGCGCAGATTCACAAGATCGCGGCCGCGGATTTCAAGAAATACGAGCGCGTCAACGATCCGACGACGATCGAAGCCGGCTATCACACCGATACCAGCTGGCGCCTTGTGCCGACGTGGGGCGCCGTCCTCCGCGCGGTCCACCTGCCGGATGTCGGGGGCGATACGATCTGGGTGGACGCCGCAGCCGCCTACGAGGGACTCCCCGAGGACGTGAAGACGCGCCTCGCGGACCGCCACGTCACACACGATTTCCGCCCCGCGCTCAATCGAGTCGGCCTCGACTATCCGATCGTGGCCCATCCGGTCGTACGCACCCATCGCGAGACCGGCGCGAAGGTCCTTTGGGTCAACTTCACGCAGTGCCCTCACATCATCGGGGTGGATCTCCAGGAGAGCCGAGAGCTCCTGCAAATCGTCCTCGCCCAGTACCAGAA
>DATHQY010000544.1:0-4335 GCA_035482215.1 Polyangiaceae bacterium
GCGTCGACACCGTAGACCGTCATGCATCCGGACCCGCCGCCGCTCTCATAGAGCTCGTAGGCATAGCCACCCAGAGTGCCTTTCATGCTGGAGCACAGCTGGGTGCCGCCCGTCGGAGGAGTCGCCGCCGGGCACGCGGTCGATGCGCCGCCCTCCATTGCAACGCCCCCCTCACCGCTACTGCCGGTCGATCCGGCGGTCCCGGTCCCGCTGCTCGCGGCGTCGCTCATGCCTCCGCTGGTGCTCGCGTCGAACGTGCCACCGCCCGTTCCCGCGCTGCCCGAGGAAGTGCCGCTCGCGACTGCCCCCGCCGAGCCCGCGGTGCCGCTCGAACCCGCAGCGCCGCTCGAACCCGCAGCGCCGCTCGCACCTGCGGCGCCGCCCGAACCCGAGGCCGCACTCGTCCCCGAGGTCGCGCTCGCCCCTGAGGTGCCCCCTGCCGCCGCACCGCTCGGGCCGCCGGATGCCCCCACCCCCGACGCGCCGCTGGTCCCCGTGTTGGCGGCGCCCGCGGTGCTCCCCGTGCTCCCCGTACCCGCGGTTCCTGCGCTCCCACTTGCGCCACCCGTACCTGCGCCCCCGCAGCCCCCAACCGCCGCGAGGACACACGCGGCAGTTGCGACGAACGAGCGAGTCTTGTGCGAGCTCGACGACATGGACACCTCGATACGAGAACGATAGCTGCATTGGAGCCGGAGTCTTTTGCCGGAACGCTCAAAAGACGGATGCGTGTGCCGGCGACCCGCAGCGCGAAGCCGCGCGTCAATCGAATCGACTATGCGATGATTCGTCGTGACGTGCCTGGATGGCGCCGACGAGCGCGCGCACGCGTGCGATGGCGTCGGCGCTCCGCGAGCCGTACCAGCACAGGTCCTTGCCGTCGCAACGCATGACGGCGCCGCGCGCCGCGGCCGGCGTCTTCGTCGCGCGAAACACGGCCGCATCCGCATCGGAAAACGGATGCGGCTCGTCGGGGAGGACGATGAGCTCCGGCGCGCGTGCTTCCACTTCTTCGAGCGTGACGCGCGGGTAGCGCACGTCACGGCCTGCCACCCGATCGGCCAAGAGCGCCGCACCGTGACCGAGGTCGGCCGCGAGGGGATACCGCCTCTCGCGGTCGGCGAAGACGTTCTGTGCGCCGCATGCGTCCAGCATGTCGCTGATGAAGGTGTCGCCGTGGATCGTCATCAGCGGCGACATCCAGATCGGACAGAAGACGCGCACGGGAACACGCGCCGTGCGCGCGGCCAGAGCCTCGCGGTAGGCCTCGTATCCACGTTTGACGAGCGCCACGACGGCGGGTTCTCGGGCGACGCCGAGGATTGTCGCGAGCTTGGCCAGATGCGCGAATCCGTCCGCGACGCGCTTCGGGAACGCGATGTACACACGGGCGCCCCGCCCGGCCAGCGCCTCGAGATCGGCTTTCGTGTTCTCCTCCTGATTGGCCAGAACGAGATCCGGCGCGAGGGCCATCACGTCGTCGATGCGGGGGTTCTTCGTCCCGCCGACGCTCGGGACCCTCTCCGTGATGCCCTCGGGCAACACGCAATAGTCGGTGCGCCCGACGAGTCGGGCGCCCGCGCCGAGCTCCGCCACGCTGAGCGTGTCGCTCGGGACGAGCGAGACGATGCGCTGCGGCGGGCGCGCGAAGTCCACCGCACGGCCGCGGTCGTCGAAGACGCGCGTGAGCCCCATCGCGCTACTCCTCCTCTTCTTCGTCGTCGTCCCGGCTCGGCGGCGGCGCGGGCGGGCCGCCGTCGGCGTAGAGGCCGATCTGCGTCCCGCACCTCGCCCACGTGTGATCGTCGCAGGCGATGTTGGCTTGCGTGGTGCGCGCGACGCACGCCATGACCGCGGGCCCCTCGTGCTGGACGAGGCGGTCGAGCACGAAATTGCATCCGCGCACGCATTGATGGTGCGAGCACCGCGACGCTCGCGCTTCGCACGCGTTCACGCACTTCTCTTCGGGACCGCCCATGGGCGCGTCGTCGAGACCTGCAGCGTGGAGGCCCCCGGACACGGCGAAGTCGCACGAGACGGCGAGCATCGCGCAAAGGGCGAGCGCCGACCGGATCCAGAGAAGATGAGCCGCCAGGGCGCCGAGACGCCAAGAATGGCGGGGAAGATCCGAGCGCTTCGCTCTCCGGATTTCGTCTCGGCGTCTTGGCGCCTTGGCGGTCAACCTCTTCGAACGCAGACCTTCCACGGTGCCGTTACCTTAGCCCCATCAGCGAAATGAGCTGCCAGTCGCCGCTCCGGACATCGACCGTCGCGTCGCGGACGACGCCGCGCGCTTCGATGCGCACGACGTGGCGCCCGGCAGGCACGCGAACGCGCGCGATCGCCACACGCGCCGGCAGGGTCTCCCAGCTGCGCGTGTCCGGCGTGTCGAGCGCGGTCAAGGTCGCTTGCGTACCGAGCGACAAAAGCAGCCCGAGGGCGCCGTTTCTCCCCGCAGCCGCCTCGGCCACCTGGCCGGCGGCGTAACGCGCGATGAGGCGGGTGATCGCGCTGACGGCGATCTTGGCCTCCATCTTCTCCCATTCGCCGCGCACTTCCCGCGTGACGTTCACGGCCTCTTCGAGGGCGACGTACCCGTTGTCGAGCACGACGCGCGGGATCGTGTAGCCCCCCTGCTCGGGGCCGAGAGTCGGGTAGTTGACCCACGTGACGAGGCCCTGCGCCGCGAGGGCGTTGGCCTGGGCGACGTCGTTCGGCGACAGCGCCCCCGCGAAAAGCGTGAGGGCGAGACCGATCGGAACACGCTTGGCGATCTTGTGCGGCACGCGGCCGTACCCGACCACGAAGATGATCTCGCCTTCGCGGGCGTCGGCAAGCGGTGCGAGCCGTTCCGACGGCGGCGCGCCGGTCTCCCCTTCCAGATCCTGGAGGCGCGGCGATCGATAGTGTCCCTGCGGCAAGAGGAGCCGCACCGGGCCGCGCAGCGCACCGAACCCCGTGAAACGCAACGATTGGTCGTACCAGCGGAGCGCCTCGTCCGCGTCGCTGCTCTTCTCGTACGTGAGCCCCGCCAAGAAGCCGCCGAGCCCGAGGACCGTGTTGTCTCGCTCGCCGAGCGAGTCGGCCACGTACCGCTGCATCACCGCGAGCCGGCGCGCTTCGACGCGCGCGCCGTTCAGATCGCGGAGCTCGAGGTAATTCACCATGTCGAGCGTGTTCACGAGGAGCTTCTCGTAAGGAGGCGACTGGTATTTCCCGCTCGACCCCGAGAAGATGTACTCGCCGATCGAGTCCTTCGCGTCGTGCGCAAGGTCGAGCATGTCGACGGCTTTGTCCGCCGCTTCGAAGTCGTGCTTGGACCGCTCGAACCGCGTGACGCTTTGCTCGATGCTGCCGCGGTCGAGCACGAAGAGCGCGTTGTCGCTCCCCATGTCCGCGGGGAGCTGGCCGTCGGGGACATTCATCTCCTCGTTCAGAAGACGAATCGCCTCGCGCGGCTGCCCTTCGTCGAGCGCGGTGCGCACGGGAAGGGTGCGCTCGGAGTGCGAGGCGCACCCGGCGAGCGCGCCGGAGCCCGCCGCCAAGGCCACGCCCACCCCGAGCCAACGCGCCGCGACGTCGAGCGCCGGTCTCACCGCTCTCCTCGCGCTCATCGCACTCTCAGCGGACGGCCTTGGTCACATAGGCCTTTTGCTGCCACCGGATCTCGCTCGTCGACACGTCGATGACTTGCATGAAGAGGAAGTACTGGACGCGCCGCGAATCCGCCGTGCGCTCGTCCGCCGACCCGATCTTGCCGGTGATGAAGTACTGGACGCCGAGCTGCTTTCCGTACTGCGCGACGTGCGCCGGATCGAAGGCGGGCCGCTGCGTCCCTTCCACCGTCCGGATGATGTCCGCTTGCCGCTCCTGGCTGATGACGCGAACGAGATTGGCGTTGATCAGCCACGTCTCGGTCTCGGAGAGCATCGCGTCGAGCTGCGGATCGATGTGCTCCGACGTCTCGTTGATGAACGGCGCCACCGCGACGTTCACTTTCGTCGCGTTGTCGCGCGCCTTGTCGCGCCATTCGTCCATCACGCCGGACGTGCGGAGCTGGTTCAACAGCGTCTGGAGCGTCCGCTCCATGTCGACCTTGTCGAGCGACGTACTCATCGCCTCGCGGTCGACCGACGGATCGTCGGCGCCTCGTACGTATTCCTTTCCGCAACCGGGGAGCACGGCCATCGCCGCCGCCGCGAACGCCCAAGCCAAGATCGAAGTGCGTCGTGAGCTCATGGATCCCTCCGTGAGACAGCAGGGAAATAGGACGGGTGGGCGACAAAGGAAAGCCATCCGCGCCCTCTCGGCGAACGAATCCGCGCGAGCTCCGCG
>DATHQY010000545.1:0-7112 GCA_035482215.1 Polyangiaceae bacterium
TCGTTCCGGACGCGGTCGATCCAGATCCGTGCAAGAGCCCCGATCGCGTCCTTCAGCTGCCGGGGATCGTGATCGGGCGGACGTTGGCGAAACAGCTCGGCGTGGGGCTCGGTGACTGCGTGCAGGTCACCTCGCCGCAGATCGGGCTTTCGTTCGGAAGCGGATCGCGCCCGCCGATCGCCAAGCAGTTCCGCGTCATCGCGGTCTTCGAAGCAGGCTTCGATCAGTACGACTCGAAGCTCGTGTACACGGACCTCTACGAAGCGCAGGCGTTCTACGAGTACGGCGACAGCGTCACGGGCGTCGAAATGCGCGTCGACAACATCGATCACGCGCACAAAATCGGGCAGGCGATCGACAAGCTGCTGAACAACGGCATCTACCATACGCTCGACTGGCGGGAGCTAAACCATGGCCTCTTCACCGCGCTCCTGATCCAGAAGCTCGGAATGAGCATGGTGCTCGGTCTCATCGTCATCATCGCCGCCTGCACGTTGATCGCGACCCTCATCATGGTCGTCCTCGAGAAGAAGAAAGAGATCGCGCTCCTGAAGGCGCTCGGCGCGAAGGACGAGGCGATCCTCCGTATCTTCATTTACCAGGGCGCGATCATCGGGCTCATGGGGACGACGCTAGGCGTTTCGATCGGGTGGGTCTCGTGCCGCTTCTTGCTGGCCTACGGGTTTCCGCTCGATCCCAAGGTTTACTTCATCTCGCATCTGCCCATCTCGATGCACCCGCTCGACTTCATCGAGCCGGCGCTCGGTGCGATGGTCATCTGCCTCATCGCCACGATCTTGCCGGCCGTGTACGCGGCGGCGCTCCGCCCCGCGGACGGTCTGCGCGCCGAGTGAGGCCTCCGCCCACGAGAGTGGCCGCGCCACGCCATGAGACCGTCCCGGTCGTGGCTCGCGTTGACCTCGTCGCGGGCCGCCTGGTAAGACTTCGTGGGCTACGGTCTGCGTAGCCATCTCGTACGGCTGGAAAGGCGAAGCGACGCATGCGGTGGCTCGTCTCTGTGACGTCGCTCGGCAAGTCCGAATCAGAGCCGCTCCAGATCGAGGCCGACACGTGGCAAGGCGCGCTGCAGCTCGCGCGCGCAGGGCGAGGCGACGGAGAATCCCTCGGTAGCCTGAGCATCTCGGTCTCCGAGACTGGATGCCGCGCTATCGATGCGAGCTCGCTGCTGTCGTACGACGTGCGCCCGCTCGGGGACGACGAGATCGCCCCCGCCCCGGAGGCCACGTCCACGACGAGCGGGGCCCCGGCACCTCTCGGCAGGCCGTCGGGCATGGCGCCGCCGCGTCCTTCGGGGAGTGGGTCCAAACGCCCTTCGGCGACGCCGCCCCCCCCGCAGGCGCCCCGGGCATCGGCGCCTCCGGAGCCGCCGCCCATGGCCTCGCAGCCTCCGCTGGACGTCATCGTTCTCAAGCCGCAGGTCATCGAAGCCCCCCCCTCGAGCGCCCCGCCTCCGTCTTCGCGGCCTTCGCGCCCCGACTCGTCGAGCATCCCGCTGCAGGTCGTCTTCAAGCGCGAAGAAGAGCGCACGCCGGGCAAGCCGCTCACGTACCGCGAGTACGTGTACGTCGTCCCGGCCAACACGTCCGATCAAGACGTGCACACGCTCCTCTACCATCAGCTCGAGCTCGTACGGTCGTCCTTGGAGCGCCTGCCGGCCGGCAAGCTCGTGAACCTCGCGGTGTTCGACGCGCAGTTTCAGGGCAAGCCGCAGGGCGCGCCGCTCGCGACGCTCTCCTGGAAAGACTGGCGGCCCGACGCGATCGTCTACACCCCGCGAAACGCCGGCCCCACGAACGGCGTCGCGGCGCCACGAAACGCGGCGAGCGAGCCGCCGGCGGCCGAACCGCAGCCAGCGCTCGCCCAGGCTCCGCTGACGCAACCCCTGGCGCCGCGCGAGATCCCCCTCACCGAGAAGTCGCCCGACGGGCGGCTCACGCCCGTACCGGATCCGTTTGCGCGCCCGGGGAATGCCGCGCCGTCTCAGGCTTCGTCTGCGCCGCGCGTCGCGTCCGCGCCGGCGTACGGCTCGATGGCGCCGGCTCCCGATACGAAGCTCTCCGTGCAGCGGCGCGTCGGCGGCGACGAGCTCCTCGCCGACTTGTTCGACGTGATGCACGACCTACACTTTCTCCGCGACGCCCTCGAAGGGGGCGACTTTTGCCTCGCGGTCGCGATGGAGAAGCTGCCGGCCGAAGCCGGGTGGGTCCATCTGTACGACATCGATCGGCGCGAGTTCCTGATCACGAGCGTGCGGGGGAGCCGCGCGGAGGCGCTGGTCCTCCGCCGCCATTCGGAGCGCGAGAAGCTCCTGGCCGATGCGATGCGCGGACGGAAGCCGATCGTCGTCGAGGACGCGACCGACGCCGCCAATCTGGACGTCGCGAGCGCCGAGCGGTTCGCGCTCGTCGGCGGTGCGCGCAGCATCATCGCCGCGCCGGTCATGCAGGCGGGGCGCTTCCTCGGCGCGATCGAGCTCGTGAATCCGCTCGACGGGCTCCCGTTCACCGCGACCGACGGAGACGCGGTCGCGTACATCGCGGACCAGTTCGCGGAATTCGTCGCGTCGCGCGGCGTCGTCACTGACGAAGAGCGCGTCGCCGCGCGAAGGCCGAGGGCCTGACCCGCGGCCTGCGCGGAGATTCGCGATGATGCGGCAGCGCGAAAGGCTCGCAGGCTTCGTGCTCCTGCCGGCGGTCCTCGTCGCGGTCGGCGTGCTCGCGTTCTTCACGTTTCGCACGACGCTCCAGGTCGAGACGCTCCGCCAGCAATCCGTCCTCGAAGCCACGCTGGGCCTCGCGAACGAGAAGGCCGACCGCCTCGACAAGCGCATCATCGAGGAGGACAACGCCGTCTTCGCTATCGCCGATCCGTTACGCCTCGGGGAGCTCGGCTCGCGATGGCTGCCGACGGCGCAGCGGGAGACGCCGACCGTGCGCGCGATCCTCGTCCTCGACGAAACGCGCACGGTGCTCGCGTTCGCGTCGCGTGCCGGCGGCGCGTTCGGCGAAGAAGAGGCCTTTCGCAGGCTCCTCGTCCGTCGAATCTACGACGACATGGACCTCGCGAAGCTCGCGCCCGACGAGCTCCGTCACTTGCACCGGGACTACCGGAATCAGAACTATCTCATCAGCTACTGGCAGCGGGTCGTGCCCGCCGCGGGCGGCGACACGGCGAACGAGACGAGCGAGCCCACGCGGGCACGCCGCTACCTCGTCGTCGCCTGGCACGACGTCGGCCGCATCGTGAAAGACACGATGCCCGCGCTCTTCTCCGAAGCCGCCACCCCGAGCCGCGTCAACGTGGTCGACGAGGACGGGCGCATCATTTTCGGTCCGCCTCTACGGAGCGGTAACTTCACCGTGAACGTCCGCTTTCCGACGACGCTCTACGGCTGGCGCGTCCAGGTCTCGCCGAGCGCGAGCGACGAGCTCACCGCCCGCGTGCGCAACCGCGCGCTCCTCGAGCTCGTGATGGTCGTGCTGTCGTGCATCGTCATCGTGCTCGGCGTCGCGACGATCGTGGTCGCCGCCGAGCGGGAACGCCGCATCTCCGCGCAGAAGAGCGAGTTCGTCGCGAACGTGAGCCACGAGCTCAAGACGCCGCTCGCCTTGGTCCGCATGTTCGGAGAGATGCTCCAGTCCGGCCGGGTGACGAGCGAGGCCAAACGACAGGAGTACCTCGACATCATCGTCGGCGAGAGCGAGCGGCTCTCTTCGCTCATCGAGAACGTGCTCGACTTCGCGCGGGTCGAGCGCGGGCGGCAGGCGTACGACTTCGCGGACGGCAGCGTGGGCGACGCCGTCGCCAAGGCGGTCAACGTCTACCGCTACCGCGCCGAACGCGAAGCCGTCGATCTCGTAGCGGAGATCGAGCCCGCGCTGCCGAACGCGCGCATCGACGAGCGCGCGATCCAGCTCGCCGTCATCAATCTCATCGACAACGCCCTCAAGTACGCGAAAGGGACGGACACTGTGATCGTGCGGGTCACGCGCGAGGGGCATGCCCTCGTCGTTCGTGTCATCGACCACGGACCCGGCGTACCCGCCGAGGATCGCGAGCGCATCTTCGAGCGGTTCGTCCGCGGGTCGACCGCGCGAGGCGCCGACGGCGCGGGGGGCGTACGCGGAAGCGGGATCGGGCTTTCGCTCGTGAAGCACATCGTCGAGAGCCACGGGGGCCGCGTGTGGGTAGAGACCGCCGAGAACGGCCTTCCCGAACGCGCTGCGCGCATCGCAAGCGGAGCGAGCGGGGCGAACGCGACGAGCCTCGGGCACGGTGCGAGAGGAGGCGACGGGTCGGACAGGGCCGTAGCGAGCGGGTCCGACGATCCGTCTTTTCCAGCGCCCCAATCGGTCGAAGCGGGCCACGGAGCGACGTTCGTTCTCACGATCCCCGGATCGCCGACGCCGGCCGGCGGAGCCCCGAACATGGCGGGATCGGCCGCCCCCGTGCCCCCGCCGCCCGGAGGCCGGCGGCGGCGCCGGGGCACCCGCGCGCGCCGCGGTGCTGTGCTCGGCGAGAGTTGACGGCCGTAGCGTGGTAGATATCGTGAACGCTACGTACGAAAAGGCCGGCGCCGTCCGCAATGCGGAGCGGTGTCCGAAGAACGACGAGTTTTAACGGCGCGAGTGCAGCGAAAACGGGATGGAGGTCGTGAGTTACCGCATGGCGAACGAGGAAGCGAAGCTGTTCGTGGCAGGGTTGCCGGACAGCATCTCGGAAGATGTACTGAAGCAGCTCTTCGAGGCAACAGGCGGCAAAGTCGTCAGCGTGAGCTTGCCCAAGGACCGGACCACAGGCCGGCCGCGTGGATTCGGCTTCGTCACGTTGGCCACTCCGAACGAGGCGCAAGCAGCGCGGGATGCGCTCGACGGTTCGATGCAGGCGGGGCGGTCCATTTCGGTACGTCCTTTCCAGGCGGAGCCCCCGAAACGCGAGGCTGGCGCAGGTCCCGGGTTGGGAGGCATGGGCGGTCCGCGTCCCATGGGAGGCGGTGGCCCCGCCGGTGGTGCCGGCTTTGGTGGCGGACCTCGGCCGGGAGGGCCGGGACCACAGGCTCCTGATCGCACGCTCTACGTCGGCAACCTTCCTTACGACGCGTCTGTCGAGGAAGTTCAGCTCCTCGTGAACGGCGCCGTTCCCGACGGCGTCGTGCGCGTGCATTTGCCGATGGATCCCGACGGGCGAAAGCGGGGATTCGGCTTCGTGACCATGGCCAGCGCGGAGGTCGCGAAAACCGCGGCGGATGCGCTCCGTGCCGCGGACCTCCGCGGGCGACGCCTCGTCGTGAACCTCGCGCATCCGAAGGGCGAGCGCCCGGCGCGTCCGGAAGGCGGCGGTCATTCGCCCGCATTCCAGCCTTCGTTCGGCGCGTCGAGCACGACTGGCGGCCCCCCGCATCGGAAACCCGGCCACGAAGAGAAGCGGAAGCGCTCCTTCGAAGACGGCGGCGGCGTGAAAAAGAAGCGCGCCGATCGCGACGAGCCGCGCGGCGGCAAGTTCGATTACGGCGACGACGACGATTGATCCGAAGCATCGTCGGCGCGGCGGACAAGGCGCGGCAGACAAGCGGACGAGCGGAGGAGGGGCGCGGGCCTCCGCAAGCGCCTCGGCAGGACCACGGCAGGACCTTGACTGTCGTGGACGCATGCGTACTCTCTGCCCTCCGCCGTGCCCTTTTCGGGCCCGGTAAAGTGCTCGGCAAACTAAGAGATTCCCATGCGTGACCTCATCAAGATGACCTGCGGCAACTGCAATCGCGCGAACTACACGACGACCAAGAACAAGCGGACGATGTCCGAGAAGTTCGAGGTCAAGAAGTTCTGCCCGGTCTGCCGCAAGCACTTTCCTCACAAGGAAGGCAAGATTTCGAAGGGCTGAAAGCCACGGTTGGCTCCGTTTCACGTTGAGCCCGTAGACACTGCCCCCTCGATTTGTGCTACAAGCGGTGTCCCCCTTTCACTTGGGGGCCTCCTCGCACCTTTCCGTCATGCTCTTGCAACGCTCCCTTCTACGGCACACAGGCCCCGCGAAGGGCCGTTCCGGCGTCGCTGACGGCGTGGCGGACGCGGGATCTGGAGCCGCCCGATGATCTTCGATTGGCTCCATGGGCTCTTCTCGAACGATCTCGCGATCGACCTCGGGACCGCCAACACCCTCATCTATGTCAAGGGCAAGGGCATCGTCTCGTGTGAGCCGTCCGTCGTCGCCGTCCAGAAGGACGCGCGCGGCGGCAACGTGGTGCTCGCCGTCGGGCGCGAAGCGAAGGAGATGCTCGGGCGTACGCCGGGCAACATCCGCGCGGTGCGCCCTCTGCGCGACGGCGTCATCGCCGACTTCGAGATCACCGAAAAGATGCTCCGTCACTTCATTTCGCGCGCCCATAGCCGGCGCACGCTCGTGAAGCCGCGCATCATGATTTGCGTCCCCTTCGGGATCACCGAAGTCGAGAAGCGCGCCGTGAAAGAGAGCGCCGAAAGCGCGGGCGCGCGCGAGGTGTACCTGATCGAAGAGCCCATGGCGGCGGCGATCGGCGCGGGCCTCCCGATCACGGAGCCGAGCGGCAACATGGTCGTCGACATCGGGGGCGGCACGACGGAAGTCGCGGTCATCTCGCTGGCCGGCATCGTCTACTCGCAGAGCGTGCGCGTCGGCGGCGACAAGATGGACGATGCGATCGCCGCGTACTTGAAGCGCAAGTACAACCTCGCCATCGGCGAGCAGACGGCCGAGCGCATCAAGATCCAGATCGGCAACGCCTACCCGGTCGAGCGTCAACTCACGACCGAAGTGAAGGGCCGCGACCTCGTGGCCGGCGTTCCGAAGACCGTGGTCGTCAACAGCGACGAGGTTCGCGAGGCGCTCACCGAGCCGATTCACGCGATCGTCGAAGCCGTGCTGACGGCCCTCGAGAAGACCCCACCCGAGCTCGCGGCCGACATCGTCGACAAGGGGATCGTGCTGACCGGCGGCGGGGCGCTCCTGCGCAACATCGACGTGCTCCTGCGCGAAGAGACCGGCCTTCCCGTCATGGTGTGCGACGATCCGATCAGCGCGGTCGTGCTGGGGAGCGGCAAGGCGCTCGACCACAT
>DATHQY010000546.1:0-2423 GCA_035482215.1 Polyangiaceae bacterium
CCGATGTCGAGCGCGTTGGTCGGCTCGTCGAACAGGAGCGTCTCCGGATCGTGCACGAGCGCCCGCGCGAGCAGCGTGCGCTTGGCTTCTCCGGACGACATCGTTCGGAGCGGGCGGTCCCCGAGGTGCGCAATCCCTGTATTCCGCATGACGGCCTCGGCCCGCGTGCGCTGCCCGGGGTCGACGCGGTGATGCGGGAACACCTGCGTGCTGCTGAAGAATGCGGAGAGCACGACGTCGAGCCCGGTCGCGTCCGTCGTGCAAGCCTGGAGCAAGTCTGGCGAGACGATGCCGAAGCGCTTGCGGAGCGCAAAGACGTCCCATCGCGCGGCCCCCAAGATCGTCATCCACGAATCCGGCCTCACGACCGGGTAGCACTCGCGCGTAATCGTCTTGATCAGCGTGGACTTGCCGCACCCGTTCGGCCCCAGGATGCATACGCGCTCACCTGGTTCGATCCGGAGCGTGACGTCGTGGAGCGCGACGCGGTCGCCGCGCATGACGGTGACGTTGTGGAGGTCGAGAAGGGCGGAGGCAGCGGTACCCATGGTCCTTCCTTATTGCCCTAGGCGAGGCAAAAATGCATGACCTCCGTCTTGCCGGAAGAGGCTTCCACGCGGCCGGGCCCGAGCGGGTCGGTCGCAAGCGGGCGGCGGGCATCGCGAAAATGCGTGGCATGCGAATGGCAGCGTCGGAGGGCATGTGGCTCGAAGCCATTCTCACGCGCGAGGATCTTCTCGACGCCTTCTGCAAGCTGTCCCCTCTCGAGATTCGCTTCGGCGAAAGCGGGGTTCTCAATCTCTCCGCGCCCACTGCGGTCGCCATGAACCCGGGCAAGAGCGTGGCGATCGTTTGCGATGCGGCGCTGCACGTGCCCGTCCTCGGGGTCAATGTGCCGGTCCACATGCACGGCTTGACCGTCGAGCTGGTCGTGAGCGTGCACGACGCGCCCGGCGCCGAGGGCCAAGAGGCGGAGCGGGGACACGGACAGGTGCTGCAGCTCGGGCTCCGGATCGATCGGACGGGCGTCACCCACCTTCCCCACTTTCTCGACGAGGGCGTGACCAAGATCGTGAACGCCGAACTCGCGAAAAATCACGTCGCGTTCGCCTGGAACTTCCACGACACGCTGACCCATTCGTTCGTCGCGCCCGCCGCGCTGACGACGATCGCCAAGCTCGGGCTCCGCGTGACGGGCGGACGCGTACGCGTGACGGAAGATGCGCTCGGTTTCGCGGTCGGATTCGACAGCGAGGTCGAAAAGCGCAGCGCGACCGCATGAGCGCCGCCAGCCACGCGCCGGGCGACCCGGAGAGCCGACCGGGGACGGCTCCTGGGACCCCGCGCATCCGCGAGGCTCACCACGGGTTCGCCGGAGCGGCCCGATGGTTTCGGGACTTCTTCTCGCTCGTCGTGAGTGCGGGCCAGCGCTGGTCCGAGGACCAGTGCCCTCGCCTCGGGGCGTCGCTCGCGTACTACGCGCTCTTCTCGATCTTTCCGCTGCTTCTCCTCGCGATCACCGGCGTCGGATTCTTTCTCGGGACCGGCCCCGGAAGCCGGCAGGAAATCCTGGGCTCGGTGGGCAGCCCCAGCCCCGAACTCCGGATGCTCCTCGACCAGACGCTTCAGAGCATGCAAGAGCACCAGACGGCGCGCGGGATCGGCGCGGTCGTCGGTCTCGTCGCGCTCGGCCTCGGAGCGAGCGGCGTCTTTTCGGAGCTCGAAACGTCGCTCGACTTCATCTGGCGCATCCAATCGAAGACGGCGGCGTCGCTTGGCGACACGGTGCTCGGCGCGATCAAAGCGAAGGCGATCTCGTTCGCCGTCGTCATCGCGGCGGCCGTCGCGCTCCTCCTCTCGCTCGGCATCAGCACGGCCCTCGGCGCGATTGGCACCGTCGCGGGCCGTGCCGCCGGAGCGAGCTTCACCCTCTTTTGGTCGCTCGTGGAAGCCGTCGTCGCGCTCGGCTTGCTCACGCTCCTCTTCGCGGCGATCTACTGCATCGTGCCCCACACGGACGTGAAGTGGCGCGATGTCTTCGGCGCGGCGTTTCTCACGGCGCTCCTCTTCACGGGCCTCAAGTGGCTCTTTGCGTGGTACCTCGCGAACCTCGCCGGCTTCGCGGCGTACGGCGCCGCGGGAGCCGTGCTGGGCCTCTTGACGTGGATCTACGTCTCGAGCCTCATCCTCTTTTACGGCGCCGAGTTCAGCTACGTGTATGCGCAGCGCTACGGCAGCGCATCGGCGCGATCCACCATCAGCCGCGTCTAGTCGCTACCCAGGTGCCATGGAGTCCGCGGGGGCTTCGCCCGCATCGCCGTTCGGAGCCGCTTGCGCGTCGTCGGGGCCGCCGTCCTGCCCACTCTGCGTCGTCGACCCTGCGCCCTGCGACTCGCGCACGGTGTGACCCGTCACTTCTTCGT
>DATHQY010000547.1:0-2271 GCA_035482215.1 Polyangiaceae bacterium
CACCGCGACCACGACGGCGACCTCCACGTCGACGGGCACGGCCACGACGGATAGCGGCACGGGCTCGGGCGGGGCCGCGAACGCGCTTCACGTCATGGGCAATCAGATTCTCGACGGGAACGGCAACGTCGTCGTTCTCCGCGGCGTCGCCGTACCGGACATCGGTCTTCTCTACCAGCAGGACAGCAACAGCATCGCGGGGTTCACGGGCCGCATCGACGAGATCCTCGGCCCCGCGGGGCTCGACGTGAAAGCCGTTCGTCTCCCGGTCTATCCGCGCACGGTCGTCAATAGCGGCAGCCCGACGTACTCGCCGTTCCCCTATCCCGTGGGCGCGGCTCCGCCCGTCGACGCGGGCGGCGCCGAGCTCGACGCATCGGATTACATCGCCACGATCCTGAAGCCCGCCGTCGACTACGTGACGTCGAAGAATCTCTACGCGATCGTCGACTTCCACCAGATCGACAACGTCACGACGGGCACGTCGAGCGCCGATGCGGTCACGTTCTGGACGACCGTCGCGCCGGTCTTCGCGGGCTACCCGAACGTCATCTACGAGGCGTTCAACGAACCGATCGACAACAAGGCGAACGCCGGCGTGACGACGGCCGGCGCGTGGACGGCCGCCTTCACGATGGCCGCGCAATCGTGGGTCACGGCCATTCGCACCGGGGCGCCGAACAACGTCATCATCGTCGGATCGCCGCAGTGGTCGCAGTATCCGGACGGCGCCATGGCGGCGAACCTCACGGGCGGAAATCTCGTCTACACGGCGCACATCTACCCGGGCAACTGGCCCACGACGAACAATACCTTCCTGACGCGCGTCACGAACGCCGCGATGAACGTGCCCGTCGCCGTCACCGAGTGGGGCTACGAAATCGGCACGGCTTCGACGTTCAACAACCTCGCGACGCCCGACGACACCTGGGCGCAGGCCCTTCAGACACTGCTCAACACCGGTGGCGAGAGCTGGACGGCGTGGGTCGCCGATCCGTATTGGGGTCCCGCGATGTTCAACCGCCCCACCGGCACGGGCGGCGTGAACGGGTTCAGCTCCCTCACCGACTTCGGCACGTTCGTCCAGAAGTGGCTTGCGGCAGGCGGCTCCACGGGGACCAGCACCGGCAGCGGCGACGGCGGAACCGAGCAATAGGCCTCGCCTTCGCTTTCGCTGTCCGTTCGCGGTGATAGGGTGCGGGACAAAATGCTGCGCGCGCTCCTTTTCGACATGAACGGCGTCGTCATCGACGACATGCGATTCCACGAGCAGGCCTGGCTCGCCCTCGCCGCCAAGTACGGACGGCCTCTCACCGTCGACGAATTCCGTCGCACGATGAGCGGCCGGCGCAACCGCGACAACGTCGTCCACGTCTTCGGCGACGCGCTCTCCGACGAGCAGTTTCGCGCCTACCAGCGCGAGAAGGAGGAGGCCTACCGTGCGGCGTACACCCCGCACCGCGCATTTCTCCCCGGCTTCGCCGACTTGATCGGCGAAGCCCGTGGGGCGGGCGTGCGAGTCGCGCTCGCAACCTCGGCCCCTCGCGAGAACATCGACTTCATTCTCGACCCGCTCGATCTGCGCCGGCGACTCGATGCGGTGGTCGGCGAAGCCGAGGTGAAGCGCGCGAAGCCCGATCCGGAGATCTACCTCGTGGCTGCCGCTCGTGTCGGCGCGGAGCCGAGCGAGTGCATCGTCTTCGAAGACTCGCTCCAGGGCGTGGCTTCCGGGCGCGCTGCGGGCATGCCGGTCGTCGGCGTGACGACGACGCACTCCGCTGCGGAGCTGGCGGATTGCGCGCTCGTCGTGAGCGACTTCCGCGGTCTCACGCTCGCGCGACTGCAAGCCCTCGTGAGTTGAGGCTCGGCACGAAGCGAGCGTCGATCACCACGTCACGAAGTACGCCCAGGCGTAATCGCCGGACGTCGTCTGAATGCAATAGCCGCCGTTCCGTGCAGCCGGGAGCGACGCCCAATCGTCGTTCGTGCAAGGCATCGTCGCCCCGTTGACGCTCAGCGCGCGGCCGTTCGCGAAGTTGCCGCAAACGCCCCCGCTCACGCTCGCCGTGGTCTCGTAGCAAACCGAACCCGAGCCCAGATTGAATGCGGAATCGCTCGGGTTCGTGAACTCGACGGGGTTCGTACAGAGGCCCGCGCAGGGAGTCTGTGCGACCTGTGAGCTCGCATCGAAGGCCAGGTAATGCAGGTTGATGAGGCCCGTGTCGAAGACGACGCGGACGGCGTGTGACCCGGCGGAGAGGAAGACGTCGG
>DATHQY010000548.1:0-21132 GCA_035482215.1 Polyangiaceae bacterium
GGGATGGACGCAGCTACTCCGCGGCGGCCGCTTGCCTCCCGGCAAGCAGGCGAAGGCGCTCGAAACGATCGAACGGAACGCGCGAAGTCAGGTGACGTTGATCGAGGACGTGCTGGACGTCTCTCGGATCATCACCGGCAAGTTCCGCCTCAACGTCTCGGTGGTGGATCTGGGAGGTCTACTCGGCGCAGCGCTCGATACCGTCCGGCCGGCGGCGGAGGCGAAGGGAGTCGGGCTGCGGCTCTTGCCCGAGGCCGCGGGTGCACTCCGCGGCGATCCGGATCGGCTGCTCCAGGTGCTCTGGAACCTCCTCGCCAACGCTGTGAAATTCACGTCACGCGGAGGGAGCGTCTCCGTCGACGTCCGCCCCGACGGCTCGTGCCTGGAGGTCTCCGTGGCGGACACCGGCCAAGGCATCGATCCCATCTTCCTACCTCACGTCTTCGAGCGCTTCCGCCAGGCCGACTCCTCGGTTGCGAGATCGCACGGCGGGCTCGGTCTCGGCCTCGCAATCACGCGCCATCTCGTGGAGGCGCAAGGAGGGACCATCCGGGCCGAGAGCCCAGGGGTTGGGCACGGCTCCACGTTTACAATCCGCTTTCCGACGTCGGCGCTGCGGCCGGTCGTCGACGTCGCGGGCTCTTCGATCGTGCAGAGCGTGGCGAACGGGTCCAAGGCCAAAGTGCCGGCAGCCAATCTTGCGGGCGTCTCGGTCTTGGTGGTCGACGACGACGCGGATAGCCGATCCATCCTTCAGTCGCTCCTCGAGAGCTGCGATGCGTTCGTCGCCACCGCGTCTTCGGCCGAGGAAGCGCTCGGAGCGATCTCGGTCCGCCCGCCGGACGTGCTGATCTCGGACATCGGCATGCCCGGCGCGACGGGCCACGATCTCGTTCGGCGCCTGCGGGCTCTGCCGCCAAGCGCGGGCGGCCGAACCCCGGCCGTCGCGCTCACGGCGTATACGAGCGCGGAGACTCGCACGAGCGCGCTCTCGCTCGGATTCGACCACTTCGTGACGAAGCCGGTGGAGCCGTCGGAGCTCGTGGCCGTCGTTTTCAGCCTCGCGCGTCGCGTCGGACCTTCAGCCTAGGCGCGCGCCACCGGTTTCGTCCGGCTCGAAGAGCATGGCGCGGTCCGCGTCGATGGCCACGCGCACGGCGTCGCCGCGGGCGAATGTGGCGGTGCCCGGCGCGATGGCGCGCAAGGCGAGGTCGCCTTCCACGCGCACGACGAGATGCGTCTCCGCGCCCAGGGGTTCGACGGCGACGATCTCGCCGGGTTCGCCGATGACCCCGCGCTCGCCACTCTCACGCCCGCCCCCGCGTGCCGCGACGTGCACGTGCTCGGGCCGTACGCCGACGTCGATCCGATCGGGTAGCTCGCTGCGTTTCCGCGGGAAGCGAAAGGGCCCCCAGGCAATCGCGTCACCGAGCGCGCGTCCCGGCGCGAGGTTCATGCGCGGCGTGCCCAGGAAGGTCGCCACGAACGACGTCGCCGGCTCCCCATAGATCGCGCGCGGTGCCCCGATTTGCAGGAGTCGTCCGCTCCGGAGCACGGCAATGCGGTCCGCGAGCGTCATCGCCTCGACGTGGTCGTGCGTCACGTAGAGCGCCGTCGCGCCGAGCCGGCGCACGAGCTGGCCGATCTCGAGGCGCAAGTCGCTGCGCAGTGCGGCGTCGAGGTTCGAGAGCGGCTCGTCGAAGAGGAACACGCGCGGCTTTCGCACGAGCGCGCGGCCCATCGCGACGCGCTGCCGCTCGCCGCCCGACATCTGCGACGGGCGCCGATCGAGCAAGCTCTCGATGCGCAGGAGCGCAGCGGCTTCGTCGACGGCGCGTAGGCGCTCGGCCTTGGCGACATGGCGCATCTTGAGCGGAAACTCGAGGATCTCGCGCGCAGTCATGTGCGGGTAGAGCGCATAACCCTGAAAGACCATGGCGACGTCGCGGTCTTGCGGCGCGACCCCGGCCATCGCGCGGCCGCCGATCGACACGCTGCCCGTGTCGGCCGTTTCGAGGCCCGCGACGATGCGCAGGAGCGTCGACTTGCCGCACCCGCTCGGACCGACGACGACGACGATCTCGCCGCGGTCGATCGTGAACGTGATTGCGCGGAGCGCGTCGCCTCGCGCGCCCCGCCGTGGCTCGGCGAAGCGCTTGCCTACGCCGTCGAGGCGAATCTCGACCGCCTCGACCGGAGCCATCGGGCGCCTATTCCGGCGTCGATTCGCGCCACCACTTCGCGGCGGCCGCCAGGTCTTCGCGCGTATCGATCTCCATGTAGCCGCCGTGCGTATTCACCCGGTGGAACGCCGAGCCGTGCTCGATCATCTCCTGGAACAGGTCGATGAGATACGCGCGTTCGAAGGTCCGCCCTTCGCGCCACACGGTACCCGCGCGTACGGCCTTCGCCGCGTCGAACGCCTCGGCAAGTTCACGCGCCCCGGCCGGCGAGAACTTCGCCACGCCGATGAATTCGCCGCTGGCCTTCTCCGACTCGATGTGGCGCGACAGCTCGACGACCCGATCGCCCTCGGCGCGCATCTTCTCGCCGTCGCTTTCGGGATGCAGCGACCGGTCGACGTAGCGGCGCCGCCAGTCCGTGTCGCACACGAGGACCTTGTCGTACGGCGACGCGACGAGCTTCTTCACCGCACTGCCGCGGTAGACGATGTCCGCGTAGGTCGAAACGAAGCCCTCCCCGAAGTAGCTCCGCGCGCACATGAGGGAGGCGAGGATGTTGTTCCGCTCCCAGTCCTCGTTTACGACGAACGTGAACTCCGGGTAGCGCGCACGGACGACTTCCTGCCGGTAACCGCAGATGTAAATGACGTCCTTGCGCGCGAAACCGCCTTCGGCGAGCGCGTCGAGGATCCACTCCAGCATCGGCTTGCCCATGACCGGGACGAGCGCTTTGGGGATTTCGTCCGTCTCCGGGCCGAGGCGGCTGCCGCGACCGGCGCCGATGACGATGGGACGCATGGCGGACACGACTACCACGCGCGCGGCTCCGTTGAAAACGGGGCGTGGCCCGGATGAAATGCAACCCCCGCGACCCGGGCCTTCCGCGCGCCGCCTTTCGCGTGGGCCGCTGGATCTGCGAGAACGAATTCGGCAACCTTGGCGCCATGGCGTCCGTAAGCGGCCCGGCAAGCGACCTCACCCTCGGTATCGTGACCGATCTGCACTTCGGCCCCGAGGCGAGGTACGGCGGTAAGCTCCGCAAGCTGACGCATCTCGCCGGGGCGCTGGCAAACGACTTCGTGCGCGCCATGAACGACGACGTGCACCCCGACTTCATCGTGAACCTCGGCGACGACATCGAGGACGAATCGCGCGAAGCCGACCTCGCGCGCTACGGCGAGTGCCAGTCCATCTTGCGCAGGGCCCGTGCGCCGCTCGTCAACGTCGCCGGCAATCACGACACGATCAACCTGAATCGCGACGACCTCAATCGATTCTGGCAGCGGCAAGGTCCCCTCTACTATTCGTTCGATCGCGGCGGCTGGCACTTCGTCGTTCTGCATACGATTGAAAAGAAGGACGTCGACGTGCACGTCCCCGGGCCGCAAATCGAGTGGCTTCGCGAAGACCTCGCGGGGAGCCTGGCACCCGTGGTCGTCTTGATGCACCACTCGGCCGCGGACCAAGTCGTCGACGATTCCCGCTGGTGGCCGGGCCGCGCGCACCTCGCGCTCGTGCAGGAGCGGCAGGAGCTGCGGCGCCTGTTCGAAGCCTCGGGGCGCGTGAAAGCCGTGGTCAACGGGCATTTGCACTGGAATCATCTCGACGTCATCCGGGGCATTCCGTACGTGACCGTGCAGAGCCTCACGGAGAATCTGGACGACGACGCGCCGGGGCGCCCCGCGGCTGCGCACGCCGTGATTCGCCTGTCGGGCGAGCGCATCGTGATGCGCGTCCGCGGCAACGACCCCGCGCGCTACGAATTCCAATGGTAGGTGGGCGCAGGCGGGCGGCTGCGTGGGCCGCTCTCGTCGGATGGACCGCGGCGTGCGGCCACCGCGGCGCGTCGCTCGGCGGCGTGCCGGTCGAAGTGAAGCCCGCGCCGCCGCCGGTGGCGACCGCCGATGCCGCCGCGCCGGCCGCATCCGCTTCGGCCGCCTCGGCGTCCGAGTCCGCTTCTCCGTCCGACCCGCCAGGACTCCCCGATGCAGGCGCGGCGCCCTTCGGCGAGCCCGTGTCGATCGCTCACTACACGTGCCCGAACCTCCGGCGCGGCGGCGCGTTTCACTCGTATCTCGCGGCGGCCGATACGGCGACGGCGTTCGTTCGCGGCGACGACTGGCTCGCGCTCGTCAACCGGTCCCCGACCGGCGCGCTCGCGCCGGACTACGCGCCCGCCGATCTCGTCGACTTGAAGGACGGGACGCGCCGCAAGCCCGCCGAATGCGAGGGCCGCGAGTGCCTGCGCAAAGACGCCGCGGACGCCGTTTCGCAGATGCTCCGCGCCATGAGCGACGAAGGCGTGCCCGCGCGGGTGCAGTCGGCGTTCCGCGGCTTCGGCACGCAATGCTGGGTCTTCGCGGGCTGGGCGCATCAGGCGCACGGCGGCTTCTGCGAAGCCACCGAGCAGAGCGCGCTCCCCGGCCATAGCCAGCACCAGCTCGGGACCACGCTGGACCTCTTCACGAAAGAGTGGGCCGCCGAAGGCGATCGCACGGGCCAAGGTGTCTTTCGCAACGGCTTCGGGTGCACGCGCGGGGGGCGCTGGCTCGACGAGAACGCGTGGAAGTTCGGATTCGTCGTTTCGTATCCGATCGATCCGGACGACCGCAAAGACGGATCGCGCTGCCAGGCCAAGAGCGACCGCTCCGTCCCGATCGATCCGAAGACCGGATACAAACACGAGCCGTGGCACCTCCGTTTTCTCGGCGCGGACGCGGCGGCGAAGTTCCACGACGCATGGCAGGCGAGCGGTCCCGGGACACCGCGCGAGATCACGCTGGAGCAATGGCTGCGCGAACAGCGCGGCCTCGTGGGGGACGCGGAGCTTCCCGTTTGCGACGGATGCCAGTGCGGTGCGTGCGCGACGCTCTCGACGGACGACGCCAAGGCGCCGTGCGGCAAGGCGTCGCTCGTGCTCGGGACGGACGGCCGCGTCGTCGCGCCGGCGGACGCCCCGCGTCTCGTCGGCGCGCGGGCCGTCCGCGACGGGACGGGGGCGATCGTCGAAGTCGATGTCGACGCGCCGGCCCACACGCCGACGCAAACGCCGGTGTTCGGACCCGACGGGCCGCGCTACACGCCGGGAACGAACTACGGCGCGCTCGTACCCTACGAAGGCACGGCGCCGCACGCGTATCCCGATTTGCCGGGTGCCTACCGAGTGGCCATCGAGCCCGCGACCGAGGCCGGGGTGCCAACGCGGTGGCCGTGGCGCGGGTCGATCGCGGCGCCCGCGCTCGCGGCAACCTGGAATCGTGCCAACGTGGTGTTGCCGGCGAAGGCGGGCGACGCCACCGTGCGTGTCCGCGTTGACGTTCCAGAAGGCGTCGATCGCTTGCATGTCACGTTGCTGCGCGATGGGGTCGCGCATGGCAACATCGACGTGTCCTGGCCTCCCTAGTGGCGTACGCGATGGCTCCGTGGCCTTTGCGGTGCTACGCCAACCTCCCTATGGGGGTAGGGCGATCATCGGCGCGAAGGCGGCCTACACGGCACGCCGGCGCTTGCAGAGCCATCTTGTCCATCGCGGCGGCGGGATGCGCCACGACGTCCGACGGGCCTTTCGATATGCCCGCATCGCCGGATTCGGGCGGCGTGAGGGAGGCCGTCGATTCCGCGCCTCCGGCGCCCCCTTCACCGACGATGGACGCGTCCGGCCTGGGCAATGCACCTGCGCGCGAGGCCGGGCCAGGTTACTTGACGCAGTCCTCCGGCGGGATCGACGCGTCGGACTGTTCGGACGCGGCGAGCGCTTATGTCTATGTGCTGTCGAACCAAAGCGACTTGTATCGATTTGCGCCGGACCAAAAGACGTTTACGCGAATCGCCACGATCTCGTGCGCAGCGGTCGGCCAACCGAATTCGATGGCGGTCGATCGCAACGCGACGGCGTGGGTGAACTTCCTCGGCGGCACGCTGCAGCCCATCAGCACGAACGATGGATCGTGCAAAGGCGCGGCGATCTCGTTGCCTACCGCGTTCACGCAGGTCGGCATGGCCTATGTGGCACCGACCGCCTCGACACAGGAAGCGCTGTACGTGGCCGGAGCCTACGAGAGCGCAGGCTCGGGGCTCGCGTCGGTCGACACGACGTCGGGGTTGCTCACGCCGATCGGCCTCTACTCGGGCGCCCTCGTCGGAGCGAGCGCGGAGCTCACGGGCACGGGAGACGGGCGCCTCTTCGGGTTCTTCGTGCAGAGCCCTCCGATCCTCGGTCAGATCGATCCGACTACGGGAAACGTCCTTTCCCAAACGACGTTGAGCACGGTGACCCTCACCGCGGAGAGCAGCTTCGCGTTTTCGTTCTGGGGAGGCCGGTTCTATTTCTACACGTACCCGAACACGTCGGGGAGCTCGTCGACGGACGTTTCGGAGTATGATCCGACGACAGGAATGCTCGACCCGACCTACATGACCGATATCGGCTTCACCATCGTGGGCGCCGGTGTCTCGACGTGCGCTCCCGTCGTTCCGCCGATTCCGAAATAGCGAAATTTTGGCTCGAGGGAATGCGATATCGAAAAGACATCGACGGCCTTCGAGCCGTCGCCGTCCTTTCCGTCATCCTGTTTCATTTTGGCTATCTGGCCCACGGCTATCTGGGCGTCGACGTCTTCTTCGTCATCAGCGGCTACCTCATCACGGGCATCATTTACGACGAGCTCCTGAGCGGCGACTTCTCGCTCGCGCGCTTCTACCTTCGGCGGACGCGACGAATCATCCCCCTCGCGTTGTTCGTCACCGTCGTATCGTTCGCGATCGGCCGGCAATTGATGCTTCCGGACGATCTCGAGAACCTCGCCGAGTCCGTCGTCGCCACCAACTCGTTCGGCAACAACATCTTGCAGGCGGTTACGACGCGTAATTACTGGGACGTCGCCAACGAGTACAAGCCGCTCGTGCATACATGGACTCTCGGAGTCGAGGAACAATACTATTTCTTCTATCCGATCCTTCTTCTCGCGCTGAGAAAGAACGTTCGCGCCCTCCTTCCGGGGGTGCTGGTGGCGCTGACGGCCGCATCGTTGGCGCTGAATCTCGTTCATTTCCCCGATTTTCAGAAATTCTTTTACCTTCCATTTCGCTTTTACGAGCTGTCCCTCGGCGGGCTCGGAGCGATCTACTTTCGGGACAGGCGTCTACGCCCCCGCGTCTCGCCTTTCCTCGTGGCGGCCTTGCTGTGTGCGCTCTGCATTCCATTGCCGTTCGTTTCGGCCAAAGTGCTCATCCCCGCGTCCGTTCTTTTGACCTTGGGCATCCTTGTATCCGCCAACGATACGAGCACGGTCGCCGCGCTCGCCCTGGAGAATCCCCTCCTCGTCGGCGTGGGCCAGATCAGCTTCGGCTTGTACCTGTGGCACCAGGTGATCTTGGCCTACGCGCGCTACGCCTTCGCGGCGCTCACGCCCTCGCGTCTCGCCGTCATTTTCGTTCTGACGCTGCTGCTTTCCGTCGCGACGTATCGCTTCGTCGAGCAGCCTTTTCGTCGGAGGGAGACGGTCTCGACACGCACGCTCTTGGCCGCGGTGTCCACGGTATGGGCCCTATCTACGGCCCTGGCCCTCGTCACCTATCTGCGCGCAGGTGTCTTGCACGACGTGCCCGAGCTCGACATCGTCGCGGCGCACGTCCAGCAGGGCATGCACGCGGCCTATAACCACCGGATCTACGAGTACGACAGGGCCTTCCCAGGAACGGACAAGGTGAAAGTGTTGGTCGTCGGCAACAGCTTCGGTCGAGATTGGACCAACGTTCTGCTCGAGTCGAAATACGCGGCCAACATCGCCATTTCCTACACCGATGACCCGAACTCGTGTCCCGATTTCACCCGGCGCGCCAAAGAGGCCGACGTCATCTTCTATTCCGAGACGCCACGCTCGACCGTCCGGTTGGCCGACGACCTCGTCGCAAAACTTTGGGTCGTGGGTACGAAGAACTTCGGCGTGAGCAACGGCGCCATCTATAACCATCGGGGTGGCGACTACTTCGCCCAACGAGCGCGTTTGGGCCACGACGTCCTGGCGCAGAATGAAGCCCTCAAACGCGATTGGGGCGGCAGGTACGTCGACCTCATCGGCAAAATAGTGGCCGGCGACGAAACCGTTCCCGTATTCACCCCTTCGGAGAAGTTCATCAGCCAGGATTGTCGCCATCTGACCCGGGCAGGGGCGGAGTATTTTGCGCAACTCTTCGACGCCGAGCTGGGGTCCATCCTTCGGCGCGCTGGGTCGTGAGCGCGTGAGCTATCGCGGAGGCGCCACGAGCGTCCTGCAGCCGAGCTGGATGTCGACCTGGTTCATGAACTCGGTCGTCACGACGCCGCAGCTCGCGGGGCACAGATTGATGCTCGCGGGAGCCTGCGGGTCGTCGTAATACCAGCCGCCCGACGCCGGATCGCACGCGGCTTCGCTTGGCACCTGAAGGAGGGCCGCCGGCGCGCCCCCGTCCGCCGGCGCATCGACGACGTTGACCTTCCCCAGATCGACCGCGCCGGCGTCGCCCGCCGGGATCGTGAACGTGCACGGCAAGCTCGTCGACGATCGAATCGCGTTCATCGCCGCCACAAATTGCGCCGCAACGTCCTGGTTCGTATTCACGATCAGCGCCGCGCCGGTCCCTCCCGCGTCCGCGATCGCGTCGAGCGAAGAAAGGCTGCTGCCGACGCCGATCACGTACGTCGGAATCGAGGGCGACCCCGCGACGGCCGCCTGCGCGACGCTCGCAGCCACGTCGATCGTGTTGTTCGTGCAGCCGTGCGGGCTGCCGTCGGTCGCGAAGACGACCACGACTTTGTGCAAGGGATTCCCGGCGACCCACGTCTGCGCGTATTGCAGCGCGCCGGTGAGCGCGGCGACGGTCGGCGTCTGGCCGCCCGGCACGTGCGCATTCAGCGAGTCGACCATGGCCGTTGCGTTGCCGGGAAGCGGCGCGATCGCCACGCCGACGCCGCTCGGCGGAGCCGACGGATCGTCCGTCATCGCGTACGTCCCCGCGTCGCAGGACGAATCGTCGATATTCGGAATCGGGAAATACTGGATTCCGATGCCGAGGCCGGCCGACGTGGGATCCTCGACGAAAGACGTAAAGGCTTGTTTCAAGAAGTCCCACTTCTGGCCCATCGTGCCGTTCGGCCCGGTGACCATGTCCGTCATCGATCCGGATTGGTCCATCATGATGAAGATGTCGACGGGCACGGTCTGGCTCTCGTACGAAACGCTGGCGCACGCGCCGCCGTCGGCGCCCGGCAGCACCGCGCCGCCACTCAGGCCCGCGCCGCTCAGAGAGCCTGCACCGCCGAGCGAGCCCGCACCGCCGGGTGAGCCGGCAGCCGCTCCCGCCGAGCCGAGCGCGCCGCTTCCGGCGCCGCCCTGGCCGCCGGAGGCGCCTGCGGTTGCAGCGGCGCCTCCGCTCGCGGCGGCCGATCCAGCCCCGGAGCCAGCGGGCCCCGTGCCGGACGCGCCGCTGCTCGTTCCGCACGCCGCGACGAGCCCCGCCGAAAGCCCCAAGGCCGCGGCAAAGAGGACGACCGTTCGCCGCGCAGCCGTCGCCGACGGCGCGCGCAGCGCTGCCCAGGTAGATGCCATTGCGCGTTAATGCGCGCGCTCTCCGAATCGACTCCGCGATCTGCAGGTGAGACGCAAATTGTCTGTCAGCAGCCGCACGCGACGAGACAGTCCGGCTCGCCGGAGCACTCCATCTGGCAATCGGACGTGCATGTCGACGTCGACGTCGACGTCGTGCTCGCGTCGACGGTCGTGATGAGCGAGATGCAGCGGCCTTCCGAGACCTGGCTGCAGATCCCCAACTCGGTCTGCGCGTTCAGGAGCGCCGTGACGTCGGCGCACGTTTGCGGCACGCCGATCGGGCACAGCGAGTCGCTGCACACGCATTCGACGTCGAGCACCGAAGTGCCGTCGACGAGGAACCCGCAGTTGGGAAACGCGTTCGGATCCACGGTCACCCCGGGGCACGTCGAAATGCCCTGGCAGAGAGTCACCGTGCCCGTCGAGTCGGTCGCACAATTCTCGCCCGTCAGCGTCGCGGAGGCTCCGGTCGTGCCCGTCGCGCCGGAGCTCTCGGTCCCGGCGTCGGCGCCGGTGCTGATCTGCAAACAGCCGCTCGCCACGCTCATAAGAAGGACCGCGCCAGCGGCAACAAGGGGTCTAGCGATTCGGACCATGCGGCACCTTTCGCGCGAAAGCGCGCCCGGGCCAAGATTTCGACCGCGGTCTTTGCGATGCGCGCCGGCCTCGATGCGCTACCGTGCGGAAACCGCGGATGAAAACGAAACGACTGGGGTTTCTCGGTGCCGGCAACATGAGCGGCGGGCTCGTCAAAGGCCTGATCCAAGCGGGCGTCACGCCGGAGCGCGTGAGCGTCAGCGACGTCAGCGAGGATCGGCGGCAGGAGCTCCATGAGTGGTACGGCGTCGCCGCGACGGCGGACAACGGAGCGCTCGTTCGCGGGTGCGACGTCGTCGTCCTCGCCGTAAAGCCCCAGATTCTCGGCAACGTGCTGGGCGAGATCGCCGGCGAGGTGCGCGCCGATCAGCTCGTGGTCTCCATCGCAGCGGGGATCCCGATCGCGGCGATCGAGGCGCGCCTTCCGGCGAAATCACGCGTCGTGCGTGCGATGCCGAATGCGCCGGCGATGGTGCAGGCGGGGGCGACGGCGATCGCGGGGGGCAGCCACGCGCGGGAGGACGACATGCGGATCGCACGCGAGCTATTCGATGCGGTCGGGAAGGTCGTCATCCTCGACGAGCACCAGCTCGACGCGGTCACGGGCCTCAGCGGGAGCGGGCCGGCGTACGTGATGCTCGTCATCGAAGCGCTCGCCGACGGCGGGGTGAAGATGGGCCTGCCGCGCGCCGCAGCGCATCTTCTCGCCGTGCAGACGGTGCTCGGCTCCGCGTCACTCGTGCTCCAAAGCGGCGAGCATCCGGCACGCCTCAAGGACAAGGTGACGAGCCCCGGCGGCACGACCATCGCGGGGCTGCACGCCCTCGAGCGCGGAGGGCTGCGGGGCGTGCTCATGGACGCGGTGGAAGCCGCGACGAAGCGCGCGGCCGAGCTCGGGCGCGACGCGGCCCACCGCGGCTAAGCGGACGCGGGCGCCCACGCCAACGCAGCGCGATCGGCGACGGACGTCGGCGAACGTGATGACCGCGCTTCAGCGACGGACGTCGGCGAACGTGATGACCGCGCTCAGCGACGGACGTCGGCGAACGTCACGACCGCGATGAGCGTGAGGAGCATCAAGAGCCCCACCGCGTGCACCTGCGCTTCGAGCTTCGCGTCGGGCTTGCGCCGGGACACGGCCTCCGCGACCAGGAAGAGGAGCCGCCCGCCGTCGAGCGCAGGGAACGGCAGCAGGTTGAACGCACCGAGGTAAGCGCTGAGCATCCCGAGGAACCAGAGGAGGCCGCTTGGGCCCGTCTTCGCCTGGTTCGCCGTCTCCTTGACGATCCCGACCGGACCGTTCAGCTGCAACTTCACCTTGCCCGCGATCGCGTCCCCAATTTCACGCACGTTGCCGTACACGAAGAGCGGCGGAGCGATGACGCTCGTCTTCGCGGCCTCCCACAGCCCGACCGGTTCGTTGTGCGTCGGTGTTCGAATGTGGATCAGGCCCTCGCCATCGCCGCCCTTCGGGGTGGGCGTCACTGCCTGGTGCAGCGTCTGCCCATCCCGCTCCAGGGTGATGTCGATCGCCTCGCCGGGATGCGCGCTCACGAGCTTTTTGAGCTGATCCCAGTTGTGCACGGCCTCGCCGTTGACCTCGAGCACGCGGTCGCCGTCGCGCATGCCGGCGGTCTGCGCCGGCCCCGGATCGACCGTGATGCGCATGCTCGTGTCGTCGGGCACCGGCTTTCCGCCGATGAGAAGCCCCACGAAAATGAGCACGGACGCGAAGAAGTAGTTCGTCAGCGGCCCCGCCGCGATGGTGACGATCCTCGCCCACAGCGACGCGTTGGCGTAGCTTTGCGGGTCTTTCGGGTCGCTCTCCTCGTACGGGTTCATCCCCGCGATTTGGACGTACGCGAGGAACGGGATGAGCGCGACCTGGTAGACAGTCGGGCTGTCCTTCGGCTTGTGCTTCCAGATCGTCGGCCCGAAGCCGATGCTGAAACGAACGACGCGCATGCCGAAATGGCGCGCCGCGAAGTAGTGCCCGGACTCGTGAACGACCATGAGGACGCCGAGACCGAGAATGGCGACCAAATAGGGGGCCATCGTCATCTGTCGCTTGACTGTAAGACGCCGGAAGCCGCCGCGCCATCGCGCGCGTAGCCCGCCGCAGACGGCGGACCGTCGCGGCGGACGGCGGGCGCATGACTAGGGGAAAAAGCTCACGCCGATCGAGAACGTCGGGTAGCCGATCCGCATCGTCAGCGAGACGCCGTCGTTGAAGTGGTACCGCGCGCCCGCGAACAGGGCCGGCTCGACGCCCGTTTCCTGCGGCGTTCCAACGCAAGAGCCGTTCACGCTCACGGCGCACGGGAAAAAGCCGTGGTAGATCGCGATCCCCGGCTCGCCGAACACGCTCCAATGGCGGGCGACGAAGAAGTTCCATTGCATGACGACGGGGAAGTGCAGGTAGTCCACGTTGCAATTGCCGCCGACGTAGCAGTTGCCGTAGTGCACCCAGTCGACGCCGAAGGAGATGGCGACGCTGTTGTTGATCGTCGGCACGAAGCCGTTCTGCACGATCGGAATCGAGAAGCGACCGCCGAGGCCGAAGCCGACGTCGCTATTGGCGTACGGCACATACCAATCGAGCAGCGCGTGCGGTTCGATCTCCACCCCATAGGTCGGGTGGTCACCGGGGCGCTTGATGGTGTCATCCGCCCGAGCCCCGGCCGAGGCAAGAAGTGCCAGAAGAAGCACCGCCGCCGCGGTGCAGGCACGAATCCAAGTTCGGTTCTCGTTACGCTTCATTTTGCCTCTCATAGCCCGCCAGCGGGCCACCCTGCCGGAGGTCCTCGCCTCGTGCAACCAGATTTCCTCGCGGCGACGTCCGAGCATCCCGTCTCCCGGGTGCTGCTGGCGCCGCCGGGACCCAACCGCAAGGGCACGATCGCGGCTCGCACGAATCGCGCCCGAGTCGCGTCCCGGATCGCGATGACCGAGCGGCGAACCGGAAGCCGCGGCAAGCTCAAGGACGGAGGTTCGCACCGCAATTTCGTGCTACGAGAGGCGCCCACTATGTCGAACCTGCCGACCGATCCGAATGCGCGTGGCGCTGCACCCGGCGCGCCCAACAACGGCCCTGGCTCCCCCGGCAACGCCGCGGGCGGTGCGGCGATTCAGCTCAAAGGCGGGGCCGCCATTCTCGCGCCGGTCACAGCCTTTCCGAACGGGGTGCCCGGCAACGCCCTCGTTTTGATGCCCATCAATCCGAACGGTACGCCCTTCGAGAAGAAGGTCGTCGACGGACCGGTCGCGCTCACGATGGACGAAGTGTGGAAGCTCCTCGGCTTCAACGGGCCGGCCGTACAAGTGCAGGACGAGCAGGGCCGCCCCATCGCGATCGGCCTCGAAGACCTGCTCGGCGGGCTCGAGAAGCACTGGACCGACGGGAAGGACGACCTGCAGCGCGGGCGCGTCTATGGCCAGGAGCTCATGAAGTACGGCCGCGCCGAAAAGGCCGAGAAGGTCTACTCGAAGATCGTCGCGCTCGGCGGAGACGGGGAAGACTGGCTCGCGCTCGGCGTGTCGCAGCTCGCCCAGAAGAAGCTCGACAAGGCGGAGGCGACGCTCAAAGGCGCGCAGAACTTGCTCAAGGACTCGCCGATTCCGAGCATCCAGCTCGCCCGCACGATGAAAGAGAAGGGCGATCGGAAGGCGGAGCGAGAGAGCGCGGTCCGGGCGATCCAGATCGACAACAACTCGGTCGACGCGTGGGCCTACTTCGCGAATTCGATCCGCGAGACGTCGAACGACGACGCGATGGTGCGCGAGATCGAAGAGCTGGCGAACGCACCCGTCAACGCGAAGAGCGGAGCGCCGTACGTCGCTCTGCAGGGCTTCTTCGCAGCGGACGCGAAGGACGACGCCTCGCGCGAGCGTGCCATCGGATTCGCGAAGAAGGCCGTCGAGCGCGCGCCAGGCGATCCGCTTGCCCTCGTGTGCCTCTCCGCGCTCTACGGGCAGGGCGGCAAGATCGACGAGGTGATCAAGGTCCTCGCGCCGCACGAAGCGCTCATGCTTCGCGACGTGCGCATCGCGCACAACTACTTCGAGGCGCTCATGGCCCGCCGCGACATGCAGAAGGTCACGGCGCTGCTCAACAAGCTGGCGACGAGCCAGGTGCGGGACGTCAAGCAGTTCGCGATCGAGCGGTCGCGCGCGATTTCGCAGATGCTCGCGCAGCAGCAGCAGCAGCTCGCGGGTGCGGCGCAGACGCGCGCATAGCGTCGACCCACCGAATCAATTCGCCCTCGCCCGGGCGAGCAGCACCAGGAACACGGGACCACCGACCAGCGAGGTGATGGCCCCGACGGGCACCTCCGTGTGCAGCACGGGCGCCAGCATGCGCACGAGCGTGTCGCACACGACGAGAACGGACGCGCCGGCAAACGCCGAGACGGGAAGCAGGATCCGCAAATCCGGCCCGACGACGCGCCGCATGCCTTGCGGGACGACGAGGCCCACGAAGCCCACGAGGCCCGTGACGCTGACGATCGCGCCGACGACGGCCGCGCAGGCGAGCAGCGTCCGCCGTTCGAGCGCGCGCACGTCGATGCCGACGCTCGCCGCCGTTTCGTCGCCGAGCGAAAGCACGTTGATGCGCGCCGCGTCGGCCAGGAGCACCCCGAGGCCCGCAGCGACGTACGCGGCTACGAAGCCGAGGCGCGGCCACGCGGGCGCATCGAGGTAACCCATGAGCCACCAGAGGAGCGACTGGAGCTTGTCGGGCTCGGCAAGCGCCTCGACGAAGAGCATGCACGCGCCGGCGATCGAATTGACGACGACGCCGGCGAGGAGAATCGACGCACTTCCCGCCCGTCCGGAGCGAGCCAAGAGCCAGACGAGGGCGGTGGCGGCGAGCCCCCCGACGAAGGCGGCCGCCGGGACGCTCGCGGCCGCGGCGAAGAGACCGCCGCCGAGGCCGAACGCGATCGCGAGCGTGGCGCCCAGCGCGGCGCCCCCCGAGACGCCGAGCACGTAAGGCTCCGCGAGCGGATTGCGCAACAGACTCTGGAAGGCGGCGCCGACCGCGGCGAGGCCCGCCCCGGCGAGCTCCGCAAGGAGGACGCGCGGCAGGCGGTAGTCGACCACGATGGCATGAGCGCGCGACCCGGGGAGGAACAGATCCACGCCGCGCGCGGATCCGCTGCCGAGGGAGAGGCCGGCCGCCGTGGCGAGCACGAGGCCGACCCCGCAGAGGCCGAAGACGAGTGACTTTCTCACGGGCGCGTCGCGCGGGCGTGCCTCGCGAGGCGCGGCGTTCCGCCGTGGCCGGCTCTACTCGCGATTGCGTTCATAGAGAATGCGAAGGCCAGCGAGGGTGAGCTCCGCGTCGATTTCATGAATCGTCTTGGAGAGCGGCGCGATGAGCGACGCGAGGCCGCCCGTCGCGATGACCGAGCACGGGTAGCCGAGCTCGGCGAGGATCCGCTCGACGATCCCGTCGACGAGGCCCACGTAGCCGTAGACGATGCCGGACTGCATCGCCGACACCGTATTGCGGCCCACCACTCTGGGCGGCTTGGCAATCTCGACCCGCGGCAGCTTCGCGGCGCGGGCGAAGAGCGCGTCGGCGCTGATCTGCAGGCCAGGGGCGAGAACGCCGCCGAGATACTCGCCTTTGGGGGTCACCACGTCGAAGTTCGTCGAGGTGCCGAAATCGACGACGACGACGCCCCCTTTGACCTTCTCGTAGCCGGCGACGGCGTCGGCGATGCGGTCGGCACCGACCTCGCGCGGATTCTCGATGAGGATCGCCATCCCGGTGCGCACGCCGGGCCCGACGATCATGGCCTGCCGCCCGAAGAGGCGCTGGACGAGGCGCACCATCGGGTCGGTCAGCGAGGGTACGACGCACGCGAGGATGGCCGCCTCGACGCGCTCGGGCGCGACGCCGCGGCTCGCGAGAAGCGACAGCAATGTAACGCCGTACTCGTCGGCGGTTCGGCCGCGGGCGCTCTCGACCCGGAACGTGTGGGCCAGCGTCGGCCCGTCGAAGAGACCATAAACGATGTTCGTATTGCCGACGTCGATCGCCAGGAGCATGGCGCGGCCGAGCGTACCACCTCGCTCGCGTCAGGGCTCGACGTGCACCGCGCGGATGACGTCCCCCTCGACGACGCCGTCCCAGCCGGCCCCTTCACTCGCTTCGGCGGTGCCGATCCAGGCGTACTCGCCGTCGAGGTGCGGCGAGCGCGCGAGTGTGACGAAGATCTGGCTCGACCCGGTGTCCCGCCCCGCAAGTGCGACGCCGATGTCGAACCGGTCGAACGCGACGGGCGCCGTCTCGCAACGCAAGAGACGCCCTGCCCCGCCGTAGCCGTCGCCGCCCTTGTCGCCGAACTGCACGACGAAGCCGGGCACGACGCGATGAACGACGGTGCCATCGTAGAAGCCGGAGCGCGCGAGCGCCACGATGCGGGTCACTGCGACGGGGGCGAACCGCGGGTCGAGCTGGAAGACGAGCGATCCATGATCGGTATCGAGCGTGACCCGGAATGACCGCGAAGCTTCGTGCCCGATCTCCGGCGCAAGCGGCGGCGGCTCGGGCGCCGCGCAGAGCGCGTTGCTCGCGTCGGTCTCACTCGCGCCGAGCGCGGCCAGAACACGCGCCGCGCGCGCGCGAACCGCGCCATTGGCCTCCTCGCATGCCCGTTCGGCGAAGGCACGCGCTTCCGGAAGCACGGTCGCCGCCGCTTCGGAGCCCGCGGCGTCCAGGAGGGCAAGAGTGGTTTGCACCGCGTCGGGCGGCCAGGCGCGCGCGAGGGCGCCCCGCAGCGCGCCGACGGTGGCGGCGTCCGTGTCCGGATGCGCCCGGAGCACGCGCGCGGCCGTCGCCACCACGCCGGGCTCGGACGCGCCGAGCGCCGTGACGATCGCTGCGCGCGCCGTGTCCCCCAGCTCCGGGTGGCGCGCCGCGAGATCGAGCGCCGCCTCGCGCACGCGAATGTGCGGGCTCGCGAGGAGCGCCGTCCACGCCGCCCGCCCCGCAGGGCCCAGGGTGCGCCGATCGAGAGCCTCGAGGCGCGAGCGATCGCCGGCCTCGCCGTCACCGACGTCGCACTGGGCGAGAACGTCCGACTCCCAAGAGCCGCGCGCGAGCGCCAGCGCCGCCGCACAACGGAGGAGAGAAGCGCGGCGGCGGAGGTCCGGGCCCGGCGCACTCCCGTCGAGGCGGGCGAGCGCCCAGAGCGCGGGCTCCGCTCGGGGCGGCACGGCGCCCGCGAACGCACCGAGGATCGCCACGGCCGACACGAAGGGAGCGGGAGACGCCGGATCGAGAAGCGCGTCGGCGGAGCGGGGCAGCGCCGCCGCGGCATCGGCCAGCGCGGCTTGGCCCGGTTTGCCGAGGCGCCCGAGCGCATGCGCGGCTTCGACGCGCTCGGGCGCGAGGGCATCCGTGCTCGTCAGGAGGTGGAGCAGATCGCTCGCCGCGGCCTCGTCACCCGCGAGGGGTCGTGCGCGAATCGCGAGCGTGCGCAGCTCGCCCGGGCGCGCGATCGCCTTTTGGCTCGCGGCGGCCAAGCGCGCGGACAGGGCGGGAGGCAGCGAACCATCGACATGCGAGAAGGCGTAGAACGCTGCGTCGATGGGAGGCGATGCCTCGGCCGCATCCAGGAGGGCTCCCGCTTGCGCCGGCGCGAGCACCCCCGTGCGAGCGGCCACTTCGCCAAGGGCGTACGCCGCGGCTTCGGCGATCGAGGGCGGTCCGCGGAGCCACGGGGCAATGGCCTCGGCCGCCAGGTCGCCGCCGCAATGACCGAGGGCCCAAAGAAGGGCCCCGGCTGCGCCGGCGGGCGCGCGCGGTCCTGAACCGGCGGGCGCGTAGGGGGCCGCGGGCGAGGTGCCGAACGCCGCGAGCCGCGCCGCGAGCGCGGAGATCCGGGCGCGTTCGTCCCCCGCGCATCCCTGGCCGATGCCGTAAGCCGCCCACACGACCGTCTCGGGGTCCTCGTCGTTCACGGCGCGGAGGAGCGCGGCGTCGTCGGGACCGCCGATCTCGGCGAGCGCCTTCGCGTACGCCCGGCGCGCGGCCGCATCGCGGCTCGTCGCGGCTTCGGCCGGTAGGTCCATAGGGCGCCGCCGGTCTTGGGCCTGCTCGATGCGTTCGAGGAGGCTCTCCCCGAGGCCGCCCGGCGCCGGCACCGGAAGCCCCGCTGCGCCGTCGACGCCTGCGTTGCCGCCCGCGCGTGTCGGCGCGGGGGAGCATGACGAGATGACCATGAACGATACGAGCCACCCCTCGCGCACGCGGCGCCAGATCTGCTGCGAGCGCGTCGGCCGTGGGCCCACCGCCGGGACGGGCGTGGCTTCGACGCCCGCGCGCGTGAAGAGCGCGAGCGCCCGCGGCATGTGCCAGGAGCAGGTCACCAGAAGGGCCGAGCCCAGGCCGCGACGGCCGAGCGCCGCCGCCGCGAAGCGCGCATTGTCGCGCGTCGAAAGCGAAGCCCGCTCCCGAACGATGGACCGCGGAGGAACGCCGCAGCGCACGAGCTCCGCCGCCATGGCATCTGCCTCGACGGCGCGACCCCATCGCCGCCCGCCGCTCGCAATGACGAAGACCTCGGCGCCCGAGAGCCGTAGCTCCGCATACGCCCGAGCGGCGGTCTCGACACGCCGCAGGAGGGCACCGGGCGCGAGACGCCCGCGTTCGCCGAGAACCACTGCGCAGCCGAGGACGACAATCGCCGACGGCCGGGCCCCGCCGTCTACCGATGATGCGGCGCCGCCTCGACCGGCGTCGATGGCATTGCGGGCGGCTTCGGGGGGCGCCGCGCCCGCGTGCGCGCCGGGCGTCGGGTGCCCCGGCGTACCGGCGGAGGCGCCGGCCAGAAGCGTCATGGACAAGGAATACCCTTCTTTTGGCCGACGAGGTACGCTCCGTGGCGGAAACGCCGCGGCACAACCCGAACGACGGACGAAGGATGCAAATCACTTTTTGGGGAGTTCGCGGCAGCATCCCCACGCCGGGACCACAGACGGTTCAGATCGGCGGCAATACGAGCTGCGTCGAAGTGCGCGCCGGAAAGGCGATTCTCATCTTCGACGGCGGTACCGGCCTGCGGTTGCTCGGCAAGAAGCTCCTGCCGCTCGCGCCGATCACCGCGCACATGTTCTTCAGCCACGTCCACTGGGATCACATCCAAGGGTTTCCCTTCTTCGAGCCGGCATTCATACCCGGCAATGCGTTCTACTTGTATGGCGGCAACAACGTGTCGCGCACGCTCGAGGAGACGCTCGAAGGGCAGATGGATCACCCGAACTTCCCCGTGCACCTGTCGGCGATGGGCGCGAAGATGACCTTCCGCGACCTCAAAGAGGGCGAGACGGTCACGATCGACGACGGCCAGGGCAAGACGGTGCGGGTGACGACGGCGGCCGGGCACCATCCGCAGGGCGTCTACGCGTTTCGCGTCGACCACGACGGCAAAGTGTTCGTCTACGCGACCGATACGGAGCACTACGAAGGGCGCCTCGACGAGAAGCTCGTCCGCCTCGCGCGCAATGCCAATGCGTTCGTGTACGACTCGCAATACACACCCGAGGAGTACGCGGGGACGGCGGGGACGGGCGTGACGAAGAAGGGCTGGGGTCACAGCACGTTCGAAGAGGGCGTGAAGCTCGCGGAGGCCGCGGGAGTCGAAAGGCTCGTGCTCTTTCATCACGACCCGATTCAGAGCGACACCGCCGTCCGCGAAAAAGAGCGTCGCGCCAAGGAGCTCTTTCCGAACGTGATCGCCGCGCACGAAGGGCTCGTGATCGACCTCTGAGGTCAAAGTTCGGCCCGAGCGGGCTCGCCTTCGCCCCTCCGATCCTCGCCCTCGCGGGTCCGCGTGCGGCCCGACAGAACTGTCGGACCGGGTCGAAGGGCTGACGCCATTGCGACAGGTCGGGTGCTTCTGACGCGATCGCGACAGGGGGACGCTGCGCGAGCCCGTGCTCACGACGTGACGAAGGGCGGTCACCAGAGGGTGTGGTTGTACGGGATCGCGCAAAGGATGCGTCTCGCGCCGCCGCGACCGGCGACCTTGCGCGGTTGCAGAAACGCGCCCGTGCAATTGCTGCAATGAGGTGTCGCACGACGTGTGGCACCCCGCGTGCAAGCTCGGGGTGCGTTGCTTGCGAGGGGCGAGCAACCTCGCGGAGTCCGCGGAGCGGAGAGAAGAAATCATGCTGCTTCATGAGGGCGGTGCCCTTCGTGCGTATCGGTCGAACTTGGCGAAAGTCACGCCGCTCGAGCGCGAGGCGGAGCGTGAGCTGGCCCGCCGCTGGCGCGAGGGCGACAAGCGCGCGGGCACGCGGCTCGTGACCGCATGCCTGCCGTTCGTCATCGCCATTGCCATGGAGTACCGGCGATGGGGCTTGCCCCTGGAGGACGTCATCCAGCAAGGCAACGTCGGGCTCCTCCGCGCGGCGGCGAAGTTCGACCTCGACAAGGAATGCCGGCTCGCGACGTATGCGGCGTACTGGATCCGGGCGGAGATTCGCGAACACGTCGTTCGCGGCTACCGCGTCGTTCGGCTCGGAACGACCAAGGCAGAACGCCGCGCGCTTCGCGCGTACCGCAAGACGCGCGAGAGCGACCCGCGCGCTCTCGCGGAGGCTAGCGGGATGACCTGCGAGAAAGCGGAGATGCTCCTGCCGCTGCTCGCGGCGCGCGAGGCAAGCCTGGACGCCAGCACCGATGACCGAGGACCGATCCTGGATCGGCTCGCGATGAGCGGTCCGTCTCCCGAGGAAGAAGCCAGCGCGCA
>DATHQY010000549.1:0-6373 GCA_035482215.1 Polyangiaceae bacterium
CTCCCCAGACGGCGAGCGCCTGCAGCGCGTGGCGGGCGCTCGGTGGGAGCCGCTCGATGCGTCGCGAGACGACATCGGCGAGCCGCTCCGGCGGGGTCTCGGTGGTCTCGTCGAACCAGGCCACGAGCTCCTGCATGTGCAAGGGCGATATCGCCGTGCCGTGCGCGAGATAGCGAAGCGGGATTCGAGTGACGACGGAGTCGTAGGGCAGGGCCGCGAGGCGCCAGACCTCGCCTGCCATGGGGTCGCTCACGGGCCGCGTGCCGGGCATGTACGCGACGATGAGGAGTACGGGCACGGGCGGCGGCGCGGCAAGCACGTCGGCGAATGCATTGCGGCTCGTGCCGTCGATGAAGTCGAGATCGTCCACGAAGAGGACCACGCGGGCCGCGCTCGCGGCTCGCGAGCGCGACGAGGCGCGTTCGAGCGCCCAGCGCAAGGCCTCGGCCACACCCGCGCGGCGCTCGTCCGCGCCCAGGTGGGGGCTCGCAGGATCCCTTCCGAACAGCGCGGTCAGGCCCTTCTTGGCGTCGCGCCCCACGCTTCCCGCGAGCGCCGCCGGGCCCGCGTCGCCGGCCTGCGCGAGCTCCTCGGCGCGAAGGCCGGTGAGCTCGAGGATGGCGCGCCGCACGGTCCAATCACCGATCTTGGCCCACGCCGGGTCGGGCCCGACGGTCACGATCGAGTCGCCCCTGCGTGCCCAGCGCGCGAGCGCTTCGGTCACGAGGCGTGTCTTGCCCATGCCTGTCTCGCCGACGACGTGCGCGGCGGCGGGCATGGTGCTCGCTTCTGCGAAGCGGGCCTCGAGCCAGCCCATGGCGTCGTCCCGATCGAGCAGCGGATTGGCGAGCGGCCGGCTGGGCCGCTCGTCGCCCTGGAGCCGGGGGCCTGACGAAGGCGGCGCGCTCGATCGCCTGGGGCGGGGCGACGCGGGGGCCAGCGACGGGGCCGACGATTCGCGCGCCGGCTCCCGTGGCGGCGGGATCACGCTGAGCGGGCGGGGCGCGATTGCCGCCCCGCAGTTGCCGCAGAACTTCTGCCCGAGGGGGCTCGAGGTGCTGCACACGGCGCAACGCATGCCGGTGGAAGGCGGCGCTTCGGCGAGCGGCGGCCGGCCTTCGCTCTCGAGCAGCGCCGCGTCGAGCGCGTCGGCGAAGCCCCGCGCGGTTTGCATGCGATCTTCGCGCGACTTGGCGAGCGCGCGAATGGCGAGCTTGGCGAACGGCGCCGGGATGGCCCGCTCGGGGACCACGTCGCGCGGATCGGGAGCGGGCTCGGTGAGATGCAAAAGGAGCGTCTTCGGCACGGTGTCGGCCACGAACGGCACGCGCCCGGCAAGAAGCTCGAAGAGGACGACGCCCACCGAATAGAGGTCGCTGCGGCCGTCCAGCGCATCGCCCCGCGCTTGCTCGGGGCTCATGTACTCAGGCGTCCCGCAGACGAGCCCCGGGCTGCTCAAGGTCGGACTGTTCAGGGCGTCGCCCTTCAGCAGCTTGGCGAGGCCGAAGTCGACGACTTTGACGAAATCGAGCCCCGAACGAAGCGGTTCGAGCACGATGTTGTCCGGCTTGAGGTCGCGGTGCAGAATCCCGAGCGCGTGGGCCTCGTCGAGCGCCACGAGCGTCTGCCGGAGTATGTCGACGACGCGGCGGAGCGGCAGCGGCCCCTCGCCTTGCGCGACGCGCCCGAGGTCCCGCCCGCGGAGGTACTCCATGACGATGTACGGGTGGCCGTCGGCCGTACGTCCGAAGTCGAAAATCGCGACGGAGTTGGGATGCGAGAGGCGGCTCGCGGCGCGGGCCTCATTGAGGAAGCGCGCCCCCGTCCGCTCGTCGTCCGCAAGATGCGGGTGCACCACTTTGACCGCGACAGTTCGCCCCAGCGCGACTTGCTCGGCGCAATACACGCGCCCCATGCCGCCGACGCCAACGAGGTGAGTCACGCGGTAGCCGCCCGGCAGCGTCTGTCCGAGAAGCGGGTCTTCGCGGGTCTTGCTCGAGGCTGGTCCCAGCTCGGTCCCGCACGCGAAGCAAAAGCTGTGGGTCTCCGCGCAGAGAGCGGCACAGTTTAAGCAGCGGACCATAACTTCCTACGGTACTCCGGCGTCCGCATTTTCACCAAGCCGGAAAAGAGAAGCCTGCGTATCCCCCGGCGTTGGTTTCCCCTGGAACGGCGACCGCGAGGCGGGTGTCTCGTTCGGTCTCAGTTGGACCCGCGAAACGTGAACCGGGCGGTCTCGTCGTCCCGGTCGGTCCTGGCGGTCGCGTCGGCCGGCTCGAGCTCGAGGAAGCCCCGGCCAATTTCGGTGCCGAGGCCGTCTTTTACGATCACACGGAGCACCGAAGGATCCGCGATGAGGCGCGGGTTGATGTGCCCCGTCCAGCGGCCTCCCGCGTGTTGCCAGCGGACGGGCAGCGGCGTCAGGTCGAGCATGGCTTCGATGACGACTCCGGCGCGATCCACGTCGACGTGGCCCGAGGGATCGACGACGTCGATGCGTGCATCGACCGGATCGAGCGGCCAGCGTGCGCGCGTGGGAGAGAGCGAAACGCGGGCCTTGAGCTCGCGGCGCGACAGAACGAGCGCCGCTTCGCCGGCGGCCGGCGCTTCCGGATCGCGGAGGTGCACGATGCGGATGGGCATCTCGTCACCCGCGCGAAGCGGGCCCGTGAAGTGCGACCAATAGAGCGGCACCTCGACGCGACGGGCGAGCGAGTCGACGTTCTCGTACGCGACCTGCAGGCCCTCGGCGCCCTCGAGGCGCAAGCTCGTTCCCGCGGCGAGCACGATCGTCCCGTCGTTCGCGACGAGGCCGTCCGGCGGGAGATCGAAGTGGAGCGCGCGCACTGCGCGCGACGCGGACCACGCGCCGACGATGCCCGCGTTCGTGACCGCGCGTACGTGCGCGAAGTACCGCTGGGTGGCGGGCAGCTTCGACGCGTGGTGCGGCTCGGGAGCGCCGGGCACGTAGGCACGCTCCACGATGTGGGTCATCGCGGCGTCCGTCGCGATCTCGATGCGATAGCCGTCCGCGCGCGGTACGGGCTGCCACGCGAGGTCGAGGCCACGCCCTTGTCCGCCTTGTCCGCCCTGGTCGGCTTGGCCTTGGGACGGCTGGGACATCGTGATCGCGAGCCCGTTCTCGGCTCCGCGCCACTGCGGCGGCGCCGGGATGCCCTGGGTCTTGTCCGGGTTGACGTTGCGCCGCATGAGGATGCCCGCGCCGTCGTAGACGGGAAACCCCTGGCCGTTCGAACCGACGACCAGCGCTCCCTCGTAGACCGTGGCCGCAGTGGCGTCCTGCTGCACTTTGACGTGCAGTTGCCCCCTCCACTCCGTCAGCGTCCCCGCTTTCGTCGAAACGAGAAACGCGTGCGCGCCCTTGGGCGCGGGCGGCATCTTCACCTCGAGCTCACCGTCGTTCAGCACCAGGTGGGCGCCGTGCGTCCAATGGTTGGTCTCGCTCGGGAGCTTCGCGCCCGGCATCCACTCGGCGACGGCGCCCGCTTCGAGCGTCACGGCCACTCCATCGGGCAACATCATGTCGAGCGGCTCCGCGTCCGACGCCTGGATCGTCGTCCCCGACGTGACGATGTCCGCGCCGGTCGTCTCTCGCCATTCCTTGGAGCCCTCGGACTTCAGCCGCCCGTGGCCTCGCACGATCGACGCGCCGTCGGTTCGCGGGCGCGCTTGCGCATCCGCTGCGATGCCCGCCGACAGGGTTACGGAGAGCGCGGCGAGAACTGCGCAGCGCGAGATCACCGGAGGCGAGAGCAGCAGTGCGGAGTGGGGCTTCACGCTCATGGGGAACGGGCAATCCGCGAATGCCTTAAGCACACTCGTCAAGCGAAAATCGCCCTGGTATGGCGTAGAGCATGTTGGGCACGCGTGTGAGCTTGGCCGCCGTCCGCGCCTGTCTTGGCGCGGTTCTCGTTTCCGGAGCGCCCGTGTCTTGCGATCGCGCGGCGTCCGAGCCGGCAGCCGCGACGGCGGTTCAGGATGCAGGCGCGACCCCGCACGCGGGCGTGATGTTCGTCGCCGCGCCGCCCGACGGAGAAGTCGCCCCCCTCGTCGTGGACGCGCTGGCCCAGGCGGCGCGCGAGCGGCGCACGCTGGTCGTGTACGTGGGCGCGACGTGGTGCGAGCCGTGCCAGCGCTTTCACGAGGCGGCGTTGCACGGCGAGCTCGATCCGGATTTTCCTTCGTTGACGCTGCTCGAATTCGACCTGGATCGCGATCGCGATCGCCTGTTCCGGGCCGGCTACAAGGCGAAATACATACCCCTCTTCGTGTTGCCCGAGACGAGCGGCGCCGCATCGGACCAGATGCTCTCGGGCGGCATCAAAGGCGACGGCGCGGTCGGCTTCATTGCGCCGCGCCTGAAGGCGCTTCTCGAACGATGATGGCCGTCGCGGCGGCGAAGACGACGGCGCCCGCGCCGAACGCGACGACGCTGGTCGTTCGCGCGACGTTCTCATCGTTCGCGAACCGGGCGAGCACGACGAACACGCCGTTATTCAGCGCGTGCGCGAACATCGTCGGGCGAATGCTGCCGTAGCGGTCCGCGAGCCATCCGAGATAAACGCCGGCGGCGAAAGCGACGGCGACCTGCGCCGGATCGATGTGCAGGATCGCGAAGGCCGCCGCCGAAACGAAGAGCGCCGCGCGGCGGCCCCACGCCGCCGCCACGCGCGTCTGGAAGAAACCACGAAAGAACGTCTCCTCCGCCACGCCGGGTGCGATCGCGACCCCGAGGAGCGCGAGTGCGAAGAGGCCCCAGGGAAGCGCGCGGAGGCCGTCGGCGAGGACCTGCATGACGCTGCCGCTCCGTGCACCCGCGAGATCGACCGCCGATGCGCACGCGAAACTCAGCCCGAGCATGCCCGCGGGCGCGGCGGCCCGCGAGCGCGCGCCCATGCGCGAAGGCCCGAGCCGGATCGACGGCACGAGGGGCCGGCCCGAGAGCCGAACGCAGAGCGCCGCGACGGCGAGAAGAACGGCGGCGTTCGTCGCGGCGACCGCGATGAGACCCGGCGCCGACGTCGCGAAGCGCGCAACTTCGTCCGCGAAGCGGCTCGCTCCGAAGCTCCGGTAGCGCCAGGTCGGCACGACGACGACGATCGTACTTGCCAGGAGCGAGCCGACGAACGCCACGAGGTACGCGAGCAGCGCAGGCCAGGCGGAAGTGCGGGTCACTTCGCGCGTCCCTTCGAGCCTCACTTCGACGGGCTGCGCTTCTGGAGCTGCTGGCGAGCGGCCTGGGCGACCGCGCCGGTCACGTTCTTGCTGCGCGAGATCGCTTTGAGCTCGTGCTCGCGGACGTGCACGATGAGCTTCGCCGCGAACGCGAACGGTGTCCGCGGGTTCTGCACCAGATTGAGCTTCACCTGGTAGGAGCGCACCCATTGGCGGTCGAGCGCGATCGTCCGCAGGACGTCTTCGGTCACGTTCCGGCTCGAGCTGATGCGTACGATCTCGTTCTCTTGAATCGCGGGGCTCTTCACCGCGGCTTGCGCGACGAGGCGGTTCTTGTCGCGCACGAGGAGTAGGCGATCGCTCGCGGTGCCGATCATCGCGCGCCGGATCTTCTGCGACACGGTCATCTGCGCGAGCTTCTGGTCCAGCGGCAAGAAGCGGTCGTTCACGACTTCGTCGCCGGTCTCTTCGTCGATGTGGTGGGTGTCTTCGAGCGACGGGTCGATGTTCGTGTTCTGCGCGATGATCTCGGTCTCGACGAAGTGCACGTCGTCCGGCGTCGGTTCGGGGGAAGGCTCGGCGATGAGCTCCTGCCCGATCGCGAGCGCTGCCTCCTTGTACGCGGGGATGCCCTTGAGCTCGATCTTGTTGCGCACCGCGAGCTCCAGAATGCGGTCGGCGGTCGACATGCGCGCCGACTTGTTCATGTAGAGCTTCTCGATGATCTCTGGAAAACCGAGCAGCCGCTGCTCGTTCGTCGCCACGAGCTCGCAGACCGCTTCGCTCCCGGCGGCGGCGATCGCGACCACGGTCTCGGAGGCGAGCGCCGGGTGGGCGAGGATCTTCTCCATCATCGCCGCGTCGCGCGCATAGCGAGGGGCCACGGCATCGAGCACGGTGGGGGCGAGATCGCCGGCGAGCGCACCGTGGAGGAGCGGCGCGGGAAGTTTGTCGAGCGTCGCGAGCGCCGTCGCCTGGAGCGCGGCGTCCTCGGGATCCGTCAGCTGCGACAGAAGGACGACGACCGTGAGCAGTTCCGGAGGACGCACACCAGGCGCGATGCCCTTCGCGGCCATGGTGCGAAGGGGCCCGGGCGACGAGCGATCGAGAATTTTGCGGGCGATCGGCGAGAGCGAGTCGACGAAGGCGAGCGGCTCCACTGCACTCAGCATACCGA
>DATHQY010000550.1:0-6311 GCA_035482215.1 Polyangiaceae bacterium
GCAGGCGGAGCGCGAGAAGCAGGACGCGCTCGCCGGGCAATTCTCGCAGCTGCGGCAGGAGCACGAATCGGCCGTCGGAGCGATGCGCCGCGGGCAGTTGCAGGAGGTGGAGCGGCTGCGCGGCGAGGCGCTCGTCCACGAGCAGAACGCGCTCGACGGCTTGCGCGCGGTCCACGAAGAGGCGGTGCGCGCGCTCGCCGAGGAACGCGACGCGCGGATCGTTTCGCTCGAAGCGCAATCGGGCCGCGAGCGGAGCGAAGCGCTCGACCGGATCGCCCAGCTCGAAGCGGAGCTCACGGCCATGCGGACCGAGCACCAATCGCTCGCCGATGCGAAGCGCAAGGACGACGAGGCGTACGAGGCGCACATCAGCGAGCTCGATCAGCGCATCGTCGCGCTCGACGCGGCACGGCAAGACCTGCAGCAAAAGCACGACGCCGCGACGCTGCGCATCGCGACGCTCGTGACCGAGCTGGACGAAAGCCGCCGGGAGCTCGACTCCCGCGCGGAGAGGCTCGCACTTCTGACCGCGAGCTCGGGCCGCGCACGTGCGAAGTCGGACGCGGACCGACAGTCGCTCGAGCGCGCGAAAGACGCGCTGGCCATGGCTCTCGCACAGATCGAAGAGACCGAAGTCGAGAGCCCGAGCTGAAGGTTGAGTGCTATCGTCGGCGGCGCAGCGAATGCCAATCCGCGTCCTCGTCGTCGACGACAGTCCGACCATTCGAAAAGTCGTAGGAGCGGTACTGCAACGACATGGCTTCGAAGCTATTTCCGCTGGCGATGGACAGGCGGCGCTCGACGAGCTGCTGAAGTCGACACGCCCGCCAGAAGCGGGCGAGCCGCCGCCCGTGCGCATCGATGTCGTCCTGGTGGACTTCGTGATGCCGCGAATGAACGGATTCCAGCTCTGTCGTGCGATCCGGCAAAACGAGGCGTTGCGGACCACGCCGGTCGTCCTCATGAGCGCAAAGTCCGATCGGATACGCGATCACTTCGTGCAGCAGACCGGCGCCATCGACGCGATCAGCAAGCCGTTCGACGCGCGCGCGCTCGTCGCCGTCATCGAAAATGCGATTCGCAGAACCGAGCAATGGCGAGCCCGCGGTGACGCCGACTTCGCAGAAGTCCTCGAAGAGATCGAAGTCGTCGAGCCGGTCTCCGCGACCGAGCCGACGAGCGCGGCCCACGCGGCGCTCTCGGGCGATCTCGCGATCATTCCCGTCGGCGCGGCCCTGCAGCTCCTCCAGATCGAAAACCAGAGCGGAGTTCTCTCCGTCAGCGACGGCAAGATCGAAGTGGCGATCACGATGCGCCAGGGGCTCATCGATCTCGTGGTCGCGCGGGGCGCGGGCAACGAGTTTCGCCTCGGGCGCTACTTCGTCGAGCACGGCCTCTTGAGCACGGACGACATCGAAGCGGTCCTGCGCGATCAGCCCAGGCGAGAGTCGGCGCAGGGCCACAAGCTCCTCGGCGACATGCTCGTCGATTCCGGGCGCGTCACGCCCGACCAGCTGCGCGAGGCGCTCGCGCGCCAGTCGAGCGAGCTCGTTTACGACGTCCTTCGCTGGCCGCGAGGGCGCTTCGACTTTCGCCGCGAGCCCAGCTTCGGGCCGCCGGTCGCCGAGAGCACGCGTCTCGGCTTGCCCGTCGCGTCCGTGGTCATGGAGGGGTTCCGCCGCGTCGACGAATGGCGTTTGGTCGAAGCGGGCCTCGGCAATTTCGACTCCGTCTTGCTGACCGACACGGCCGCGGTGCAGGCAGTCGGCACGGAGCGACTCGCGAAGTCGGAGCAGCGACTCCTCGAAATGGTCGATGGCGAGCGCACGATCCGCGAGATCATCGAGCACAGCCACATGTCGAGCTTCGACGCGTGCAAAATCCTGTTCCAGCTTCTCGAAGCGCGCCTCGTCCGGCGCCGTAGCGCCTGAGATGGCCACGCAGCGCGCGGGCATTCTCCTTCGCGCGGGCGCGTCTTTGCACTTCGTCCCCGCGAGCGTCGCGCTTCGCGTCGCGCACTCGCCGCGCGTGACGGCCGTCCCCGGCGCGCCGAGCGATTTGCTCGGGATTGCCCTCCAGGGAGGCGTGATCCTGCCGGTCATTGCCATTGGGCCGGATCGCGAAGAGATGCTCGTGTGCCAGCACGCGGGCGAGCTCGTCGGGCTCGTCGGCGCGCGCGTCGTGCGCTCCGGATCGTTCGACAGGGCCGGCGAGGGGTCCGACGCCGTCGTCTTCGCAGGCGAGCGCGCGGAGGTCCTCGACGTCGCGGAGATCTACAGCCGCGTTCAAGCGGGCGGACGCGCGTCGAATCCCGCAGTGTAAAGCCGGAATACGCGCGGCAAGCGCGCGGTAGCATGGGGTGCGGCCGTGCAGCGCGTCTCTCTTTCTTCGTCGCCCTCGCCGCGCTCGTCGCTCCGGCGGCTCGTCTCGGCCGGGCGCGCACTCATCGGAATAGCGCTTTTCGCCGCCGTCTTATGTGTCTCTGCCGCGGACGCGCAGCCGGAGGCGCCCCCAAGCTCCGCCGGTGGGGCGCGCACGCTCGAGGAATATCGGCACTTCCGAATCGCCGCGATCGACCTCCTCGGTCGAATGCCGACGAGGCAAGAAGTCGCGGCGTTCGAGCGGCCGGACTTCGATTGGGACGAATGGGTCGATCGAGCCCTCGGCGAACCCGCCTATGCCGACCGGATGACTCGTATCTACATGGACCTTCTGCGCCTCGAACCGAATCTCAACTTCGCGAGCGCGCCGTCGGACCTCCTCCGGCACGAAGTCGTCGGGCCGGACGGCAAACCGGTATGGGTCTATTACCGCGAGAACCAGAGGAGAATGCGCCCCGAGACGGACGGGGAGTTCTGCCTCGACCCGGACGAGACCGGGATGGGCGTGCGCCCGCGCCAGCAGGATGTCCAGAGCGAAACGCGAAAGCCGAAGCCCATTTCGCAGAAGCTTTTGGACGCCTATACCGTCCTGGTCAAGCCGTGGTGGCTGTATCGCGATTACCTCGGCGCCAATCCGCAAGCGCGCTTTGGCAGCTCCGGGTGGGGAGACCCCGACCCGGGATACAAGCCGGTCGAGTCTCTCCTCGCCGATGACGGAAAGCCCGTGCTCGCAGTGCGGGTCTGCCGGGAAGAGGCGTCGTCGCTCGCCATGGGGCACGTCTTCGCGCGGCGCATGACCCGTGTGCGCACGAAGGCTGCGGCGCCGCCGGGGGACAACCGGGACGAGCCCGCGGGGGGGCGGATTCGGCCCCTGCCCGTGGACAAGCCGTACGCGACGAAGCATCAGGGGGATGAGGTCTCGTGCGCGACGAAGATGGCGCTCGAATATGCGCCCGACTGCGGCTGCGGGCCCGGGCTCGAACGCTGCCTGCCCGGTGACGCGAACAACGGCGGAAGCGCGTTCACCTTTCCCAACCATTCGCTCTTGGGGGAAGGCGTTTCGCTCGACGAAGCCAAACAATCGCAGCAGCGGTGGTTTCCGTACTGGTGGTCCCGCGAGGCGGTGCACTTTCTGGAGGATCTGTTCGCCGGCGACCGCGACTTTCGCGAGGTTCTCACCGGCAAGCAGACGTTCGTGAACGGCCCGCTCGCCCAGTTTTACGGGACGATCCAGCGATCCAACTGTTGCGGCCCGGAAGTGACGTTCGGCATGCTCGAGGAAAGCGAGCCCCTCTTCGAGCCCTCGCGCGTGCCGCAGGACCTCGCGCCGCAGGACGTGAGCACCTGGAAGTCCGTGGGCGATCGCGGACCGCACGCGGCAGGGCTGCTGACGATGCCGATCTTCCTCGAGAAGTACGCCTCCGCGCGCGCGCGGGGGGCCGCGCTTTACAACGACTTCTTGTGCAAGTCCTTCGCGCCCGGCGCGCAGCCCCTCGCGCCGTCGACCGAACCCAATCTGATGATCCGGCCTGGCTGCCGCGCATGCCACGCCGAGCTCGAGCCGATGGCGGCGTACTTCGCGCGGGTGGAAGCCGCGAGTTTCGTCTTTTTGCCGAGCGCGCAATTCCCCGTTCGGAGCACGGCGTGCAAGCTCGACGCGAACGGACGCCTCAACGGCGCGTGCAACGCCCTCTACGACGCCGCGTTCGCCGATTCCCATTCCGCCACGTTGCGGAGCGCCTACGGTTCGCCGGAGCACGCGGACGCGACGCCCGCGGGCGCCGCGCACGATCTCGTGGCGACGCCCGAGTTCGCGCAATGCGCCGTCCAGCGCGTGGTCGCATCGTTCCTCGGGCGGCCCACGACGCCTGATGACGATCCGCTCCTCGCGTCGCTCACGCAACGATTCGTGCGATCCGGATACCGCATGAAGGCGCTCGTGCGCGCGCTGTTGCAGTCGGATGCCTACGCACGCACCAACGACGAGCGAGCGCCGTGATGCGCGCCACCTGGCTTCTCGCCTTCGGTCCCATGGCTGCGGCGTGCGCGTCGCCTCCCCCGGCGCGGGTGCCTGCGCAAGCGTCGCCGCCCCTCGTTGCCGAGAGCGAAGCGCTCGCCGACACCGCGCCCAAACACGACCTTCGTCTGGTGCCGCCCGAAGTCTATCTGCGCACGTACCTCGCGCTCTTCGGCGGCCTCGCGCCTCTCGACGTGCAAGCGAAGGCGCGCGGCGCGGATCGCGCTCAGATCTTCGACGCGTGGGACGACTACGTATCCGCGCTCGGGCTGCCGGACTACCGCTTCGACATTCCGCGCCAGACCCGGACGCAGGCCTTGATGATCGCCACGTTCGAGCGGCTCGGCGTCGCGTTGTGCGATCGCGCCGTGGAGCACGACCTCGAGGCCGACGCCTTCGGGACGCCCACGCCCGCGAACGAGCGGTTGATTTTCGCGTTCGACCTTCCGAAGGAGGGCGAGCTCGATGCCGCCGGGTTTGCCGCCCGATTCGACGTCTTGCATCGGACGTTTCTCGGCTATCCGTCGGCGTTGGCCCCGCCGGATCGGGTGCGTCGCTTCTATCGCCTCTACCAGGAGATCGTCCTGAACCACGCGAAGGCCGATCCCCGTTCGCGCTTCTCGCCCCCGCACGCGGGATGGGCGGCGGTTTGTTACGGGCTCGTGCGCCACCCGGAATTTCATCTCTACTGAGCAGGGACGTCATGCACGCGAGAGCCACACGCCGCGAGTTCCTCCGCTTCCTCTCGATGGGCGCTTCGGCCGCGCTCGTCGGAGCGCCTGCGTTCGAAGCCATCGCGGCGACGGGCGCGGAGAACGAGACCGAATACTTCGTCTTTCTCATCGCTCTCGGCGGGTGGGACGTCACGCTCTGGGCCGATCCGCGGAACGAGGCGCGCGGGCTCATTCACCCGGCATCGACGGAGAACACGGACACGGCACCGCTCAAGCATTGGGTCGACGCGCCGCTCGCCGACGGCGCATTCAAGGCGTTCGAGATCGTGCGACCGCGCGGCTCGAATCTCGTATTCGGTCCGGGCATCGGCGATCTCGTGGATGTTGCCGATCGGCTCACCGTCATCAACGGCCTCGAGATGAACACCGTCGCCCACCCGGACGGCCAGGTGTTCTCGACGACCGGCCGCCACCCGGAGGGCGGAACGCGGGTCGCGAGCTCCAGCATCGACACGATGCTCTCGAACGAGTTCGGCCGCGAGCAGCTGCTCCCGACGGTGAGCGTGCGCTTTCCGTCGTCGTGCGTCGGCGAAAGGTTCGATCCGCGCGTCGTGCCGCTCGCCATCGACGACATCGGCTCGATCGGAAGGACGCTCGCCCGCTCGCAGCTCTACGACAGCGACGCCGAGCGCGATCGCGTGACCGCTCTTCTTTCCGAAGAGGCCCGCGATCTCGCGAAGCATTCGCTCTACACCGGTGCCGCGGACGACCTCGGGCTGCAGTACGACGCGCTCCGCCGCATGCTCGGCGCGCACCTGCAGGACGTCTTCAGCGCCGCCGGTCTGCGCAAAGCGCGGCCCGAGTTCGACTACAAGGCGCGCTTCGCCGGGGCACCGGCGGTCAATGCGGCGTTCGCCATCGAGGCCATGAAGCGAAACCTCGTGCGGAGCGTCGCGTTCGCCGTCGGTGGATTCGACACGCACGCGAACAACTACCGAGGGCACGCGCTGCTGCAGCAGGAGACGTTCGGTCTCGTCGCCGACATGCTGCGCGCGCTCGACGCAACGCCCCACCCGCTCCTCGACGGCCACAAGCTCTCCGAGCACACGCACATCCTCGTCGTCAGCGACTTTTGCCGCACACCGCAGATCAATCTCGGCATGGGGCGCGATCACTACCCGAACAACTCCGCGCTCGTCGTCTCGCCGCGCTTTCGGGCGAACTTCGTCTTCGGAAAGA
>DATHQY010000551.1:0-6626 GCA_035482215.1 Polyangiaceae bacterium
TTCTCGTTGAGCTTCTCCACGACCTGATCGGCCAGCGCCGATTCGGCCCGCTCCTTCAGCGCCCTCTCGAGGCGCGTGTGCACGTTCGCGCGGAGCTCGATGAGCGTCTGGAAATTGCCCACGTCCTTCGCGAACTCGTCGTCCAGCGTGGGGAGCACGCGCTTCTTGATGTCCTTCACGAGGACGTGGAAGCGCGCGACTTTGCCCGCCAGATCCTTGCGCGGATGGCCGTCGGGCAGTTTCGCGTCGACGTCGTGCTCGCTCTCGAGCGCCGCGCCGACGAGGCCCGCTTCGAGCTCCGGAAGCGCCTGGCTCGAACCGAGCTCGATCTGCACGCCTTGCGCGCCGCCGTCGGCGATCGCCTGGCCGTCGACCGCGAGGGTGAAGTCGATCGTGATGACGTCGCCCTTCTCGGCGGGCCGCGCCGGGTCCGGCGCTTCGAGGCGCGCGTGCTGGCGGCGGAGCAGCTCGATCTGCTCGTCGACCGCCTCGGACGTCGCCTCTTCCGGCGGGCGCACGAGCTCCATGCCCTCGTAGACCACTTCCGCAATCTCGGGCTGCACTTCGAAGCGCGCCTTGTAGCTGAAGGCGGCGCCCTGCTCGAACTTGCCGGGTTCGACTTGCGGCTGGTTGACCGGCTGGATCTGCTTCTCGGAAATGGCCTTGGGCAACGTCTCGTCGACAATCGCCTTCACGACGTCGTTCGTGACTTGCGGACCGTACAGACGCGCGAGCACCTGACGCGGCGCCTTGCCGGGCCGGAAGCCACGCACGCGCGCGCTCCGTTGCAACGTCGAATAGGCTTTCTCGACTTGCGCAGCGACGGTGACGGCCGGAATCTCCACGGCCAGCTCCATCATGATCGGGGAAATGCGCGCGACCTGAACTTGCATGGGGACGCGGAGGGTAATCTTGCTCCCGCGGAACGCAAGTGGAGGCGCGCGCACCGAAATGCGCCGCGAGCGCGTTTCGACGGGCTGATCGAGGGACCGCGGGACCGGTGCCTGCACCGTCCCGCGCGCATCGCTCAGTCTTCGTCTTCGGGCTCGAGCTCGTCGACCTGATCGTCGAAGAGCAGATCGCTCTGGTGCAGCATGGTCTCCTGCATCAAGTCGTCGAGCGAGAAACCGGCCTTGTTGTTCGTGCGAAGCTCTTCGCGCTCGAACTCTTCGATGCTTCGGTAGCTCTTGGGCAGCGGCATGGTCGTCGTTCCTTCGGTGGGCTCGGTGGGGCTCGTGTGCGGTCGTTGCGATTTGCGAAAATCGATGGGCGGATCGGTGCCCACGTGCCCGTGCACGTGCGACGACGGATACGAAATGCGATGGCGGCGGCGGTAATCGAGAAGCGATCGAAGACGGACCGCTCCGCGCTAGCCGCGCGGCTTCTGCGCTTCGCGCGTCTGCAGCCGGGGAACGAGATCGAGAACGCGTCCGGGGCATCCGTTCGGGCGCGGCGCCTCGGCCGATGACCAGAAGCGACGAACGACGGTGTCCATGTCCGGCTTCGGCCCGTCATCCGCGCTTCGAAGCACCTGCACGAGTCGTTGCCGCATCATTCGCCTGAGGTCCCTCTCCTGATCGGCGGTCGGCGGGTTGGCTCGCTGGCCTCGCTCGCCCCGCTTGCCCATTCCGCCGCGGCCTTTCGCCGCTGGCCGGCTGGACCAGCCGTCCTACATCTGCAGACACCGTACTACGCGGTCCTGCCATAGCTAAAAAAACGGCGGCGATTTCTCGCGACCACGGCACTTGTTGCCGGCGCGCGCGCGCGCGGGCTAAGAGGGGCCGAGATGAGCAAGCTCGGGGCTCCCGAAGGCGGCGGCCCGACGCGCGCGGCGCGAATCATCGCGGTCGTGAACCAGAAGGGTGGCGTCGGGAAGACGACGACCGCCGTCAACCTCGCCGCCAGCATGGCGGCGGCGGAGCGGCGCACGTTGCTCGTCGACCTGGATCCGCAGGGCAACGCGAGCAGCGGCGTCGGCGTGTCGCCCCGCACGGTCGAGCAAAGCATCTACGAAGCGCTCATCGGCAGCGCGACCCTCGCGGACGTGATGCAGCCGACGGAGCTCCCTGCCCTTTCGCTGATCCCGAGCAAGCAGGATCTCGTCGCGGTCGAAGTGGAGCTCGTCGACGATCCGCACCGCACGACCAAGCTGCGGATGCTTCTTGCGCGCCTGCTCGAGCGCGAGGCCTTCGAGTACGTGTTCATCGATTGCCCGCCCTCGCTCGGGATCCTCACGATCAACGCGCTGGCGGCCGCGGGTACGGTGCTCGTTCCGCTGCAGTGCGAGTACTATGCGCTCGAAGGACTGACGTCGCTCATGGCGACGATCGACCGCGTGCGCGGCGGGCTCAATCCGGGCCTCCAGATCGAAGGGCTCGTGCTGACGATGTTCGACCCTCGAAACAACCTCGCGCGGCAGGTGGCCGACGAGGTGAGAGGGCACTTTCACGTGTTCGAGTCGATCATCCCGCGCAACGTCCGCCTGAGCGAAGCGCCTTCGCACGGCAAACCGGTGCTGCTTTACGACGTGCAGTCGAAGGGTGCCCAGGGGTACCTGTCGCTCGCGCGCGAGCTCCTCGCAGGACACGCCGGCGAGAGCGCGGCGAACGCCGAGTCGAAGACGGCGCGGAAAGCCGCGAAATGAGCCCCGAGCCGAAACGGCGGGCACTCGGACGGGGACTCGACGCGCTGCTCCCGGCCACGCCGCCGGCCGCGGGGTACGGCGAGCGCAACGTGTTCACCTGCCCGCTCGAGAAGATCGCTCCGCAGCCGGGACAACCGAGGCAGCACTTCGATACGAACAAGCTCGAAGAGCTCGCGCAGAGCATTCGCGAGCACGGCTTGCTCGAGCCGCTGGTCGTGCGGCGCGTGCCGGGGAGCGAGAAGTTCGAGCTCGTGGCGGGCGAGCGCCGCTGGCGGGCGCTGCAGCGCGCCGGAGCGCACGAAGCGCTCGTCGTGGTCAAAGACGTCAGCGCGAAAAGCGCTTTCGAGCTCGCGCTCATCGAGAACGTCCAGCGCGAGGACCTGAACGCGATCGAACTGGCCGAGGCATACGACCGCCTGCTGCGCGAGCACGAATACACGCAGGAGGCGCTGGCGACGCGCCTCGGCAAAGATCGGACGACGATCACGAATTCGCTGCGGCTCTTGAAGCTACCGCAGCGGGTGCGCGCGAAAGTGATCGCCGGCGAGCTCACGGAGGGGCACGCGCGCGCCTTGCTCGGCGCGAGCGACAGCGCCGCGATGGAGCGGCTCGCCGATCGGGTCGCGCGCGGGCACCTCAGCGTGCGCGAGACCGAGTCGCTCGTCCGCGGGCGTCCGAAAAGCGACGAGAAGCCCGGCGCCAAAGGCGGGAGCGACGGCGCCGCGGGCAAGAGCCCGAGCGTGCGCGACTTGGAGCAGCGCCTCGCGCGCGCGCTCGGGACCAAGGTGGAAGTGCGCGACCGCGGCAACAAGGGCGAGGTCGCCATTCCGTATGCGGATCTCGACGCGCTCGACCGGCTCATCGACAAGCTCCTCGCGCGGGGCTGAACGCCCGGCGCAGCGAGTCTTCGCGCGGGGCTGAACCGCTCGGCTCAGCGAGTCTTCGCGCCGGTGGCTTCGCGGCGCTTCGCGGCTTCGAGCGTGTTCGCCAGCAGCATCGCGATGGTCATCGGCCCGACCCCGCCGGGCACGGGCGTGATGAAGCCGGCGACCTCCTTCGCTTCATCGAACGCGACGTCGCCCGCGAGCTTGGTCTTGCCGTCCGGCAGCGCGAGGCGGCTCGTTCCCACGTCGATGACGGTCGCGCCCGGCTTGATCCAATCGCCGCGCACCATGTGCGGCCGGCCGACGGCGGCCACGAGCAGGTCGGCCTGGCGGCAGACGCTCGGCAGATCGCGCGTCCGCGAGTGCGCGACGGTCACGGTCGCGTTCGCGGCGATGAGCAACTGCGCCATCGGCTTGCCGACGATGTTGCTCCTCCCGACGACGACCGCGTTCAGCCCTTCGAGCTTCACTCCCGTGAGACCGATGAGGCGCATGCATCCGGCCGGCGTGCACGAGACGATCGCGTTCGAGCGCCCGAGCGACAACAGCCCGACGTTCATTGGATGAAAGCCGTCGACGTCTTTCGAGGCGTCGATCAAGTCGAGGACGCGCACCGCGTCGACCCCGCTCGGAAGCGGCAGCTGCACCAGAATCCCGTCCACCGCGGGGTCGGCGTTGAGCGACTGCACGAGCGCGACGATGTCCGCCTCGGGCGTCTCCGCCGGCAAGCGGTGCAGCCGGCCTCGCATGCCGACTTCGAGCGACGCCTTCTCTTTGTTGCGTGTGTAGACGACGCTCCCGGCGTCTTCGCCGACGAGCACGACGTCGAGCCCGGGAACCCGTCCGTGCGCGGATCGAAACGCATCGACCCCCGCGCGAACTTCGGCGCGAACCGTTTCGGCGAGGGCTTTTCCGTCGAGGATGCGGGCTGTCATGTGGGCGCAGAGATTACAGCAAGCGGTTGCCTCCCGCGAACCAGATGAATGCCGGCGGCGACCGCGAGCATCGCGATGCCGATCAGCTGCGACGTGGTCAGACCGAGGGCGCCGCCGCGGTCGTCCATGCGCACGAACTCGAGGCAGAAACGAACCACCGCGTAGAGCGCCAGAAAGACGGCGAACACTTCGCCGTCGTAGCGCTTGCGCGGGTGAAACCAGACCAGGCACGCCGCGGCGATCAGCAGCGAGGCGGCGGATTCGTAGATCTGCGTCGGGTGCACGGGCAAGCTCCACAGGCGCGCGCTGCCGAGCAGGTGATCGCGAAACTGCTCCTCGCTGGCGGCGCTCCGCCCGGGAAACGAGATCGCCCACGGAAGCGAGCACGTCTCGCCGAAGCAGCACCCTGCGAGCAGGCACCCCATCCGCCCGAAGCAAAGCCCGACGGGAATCGCGAATCCCGCCATGTCGGCCGCCTTCCAGAATGGGAAGCGGTCCCGCCGGAGGAGAAACCATGCGGCCCCCGACGCGCCGATGAGGCCTCCGTAGTACGCGAGGCCGCCGGCCCAGAACTCCGCCCACGCGAAGCAGTTCGCCTGCGCGGGGTGGCAGGCGCTCTTCGCGGCATCCCAGACGCCGCCGTACGCCGGGGAGACGCACTCGGCCTGCGAGAGCGGCCAGGTCACCGCCGCGGGGTCGGTGCACATGTGCACGTAGTCCCAGAAATAGCCGTCCGCGAAGACGTGCAGGATGCGCGCGCCGGCGACGCCCGCGAGGAGCATCGCGATGCCGAGGTCGACGACGACGTCGCCGTTCAAGCCGATGCGCTGCGCCCAGAGGGTGCCGATCGCGGTCGCGAAAAGAAATCCCGTCAGAAGAAGAACGAAATACGAGGGGACGGCGATCCCGAAGAAGTGGAAGAGAATCGGGTGCACGCGCGGAGTGTAGCCCCACGCTTCGTGCAAGGCCCTCGCATCCGAAACGCCGCCGAGGAGAGCCCGAGCGTCAGGCCTTCGCGCCCTCGTCGTTCGTCGCGCTGGGCGTGACGGACGAGCCATCCGCGTGTCCCGGCGGGGCGTCCCCTTCGGGGTCTTGCCACGCCGGAACCGGCTCGCCGGATTGCGCGGGGGGCACGCGCGGCGCCCGCAGCGGCGCGGTGCCGCGCTTGTTCGAGAACATGTCGATCGCCATGAGGCCCACCCCGACGCAAATGCACACGTCGGCGATGTTGAACGTGGGCCAGTGGTGTTCCTGGCCGCCCCAGCGCGCGTGCGCATCGATGAAGTCGATGACCTGCCCGTACCGCACACGATCGAAGACATTCCCCAGCGCGCCGCCGAGCACGAACGGCAGACCCCAGCGGAGCGCCATCTGGCGCGGCTGCAGCCGGCGGTACAACGTCATGATGAAGAGGATCGCGGCGACCGAGACGAGGAGGAAGAACGGCCGCCGGATGCTTTCGCTGGTCGTCTGCAAGAGACCCCACGCGCCGCCTCGGTTTTTCGCGAGGATGAGCGTCAGGTGGTCGCGCCAGATGTCGACCATCCCGGGGTAGGCCTCGAGGTGCTTTTCAGCCCACGTCTTGCTGCCGATGTCCGCGAGAAGCGAGAGGCCGGCGACGACGAACAGAAACACATAGGACGGGTTGGCCCGCCCGTAGTCCGCAACGTACCGCGCCGTGCCTTCGGGCACGCCGAGGCGATTGCCGTCGACGTGCGGGGCATGCCGGAGCTCGTGGGCTTCCGGCGTCTCTTGGCCCGCCGGACCCGGACCCGGCGCGGACCCGGCGCTCGAGGCGGGCGCGTCGCGGGGATCGGGCGCACCGCCGGCGCTCGAGGCGGGCACGTCACTCGGATCAGGCGGCTGCGGCGAAGTAACGTCAGTCACGGGCTCGCCGGGGTTTCTACTGGAAAGCGGCGGACCGTCATAGGGCGGCGAGACCAAGGGGGCCCCGCGATCGAGGGCGGTGCCGATGACGTGCTCTTGCCTTTGGCTGGGTAGGCTGTGCAGTGACTTCGCGATATCCTCCTGGGCTGTGCGCCCGGCCGACGATGCTCCGGACAAAGAGGACTCTGGAGACGGCACGAAGCGCGCGGCGGATTCGCCCGTCAGTTCGGACGACTTCCTCCGGGCGGCAGCCCATGTGACGGACCCGCCGCCTTC
>DATHQY010000552.1:0-4923 GCA_035482215.1 Polyangiaceae bacterium
TCGCGCCCTTCGGCGGAGGCACCGGAACGCGATCGGCGGGCAAGGGCGGGGGCCAGGTGGGTGGGCGCGGGGCGCGCCTCCGCACCACCGAAATACGCGCCAAATTCGGGTCCATTTGCGAACGCTCCGCGACTCGGCCGAGGTCAGCCGCGTAGTCCACCTCAATGTCGATTGCCGCTCCGCTGTCCGAGTCTCTGCGGCTCATGCGATCGCCTCCGACGTGCCGGTCCCGCCATGCACCCCCGCATAGTAGCGCGATGAGAAGGCTCGTGCCGGTGGAACTCGTTTCGAAGGAAGAACCAAAGCGCCCGTTCTTGGGTGGCATACGTCGTTTGAACCTTTCGTTCAAACGACTCCTGCTCTAATGCTCCCGCGCCATGCTGAAACACAATGCGTATTTCGATGGGAAGGTCCAGAGCATCGCGTTCGAGCGGTTCGGGCGGCGCATGACCGCGGGCGTCATCAGCCCTGGCGAGTACCGATTCGATACCCAGTCTCCCGAGCGGATGACCGTGATTAGCGGGGAGCTCGAGGCGCGCCTCGGCGACGGCTGGCGGATGTACGCTGCAGGCACGGCGTTCGAAGTGCCGGGCAAGAGTGGGTTCGACGTCCGCGCGGCCCAGCCGGCGGCCTATCTGTGCGAGTTTCTTTGAGAGCGAATCGGCCAGGCGAGGCGGCGCGGGGTCGCAAGCAGGGCTGCCCTTCCTGCCTCCCCACGCGGGTCGGCCAACGCGGATCGTCCACATGAGTGAGCTCGCGACCAACGGACACGGGTCCAACGGCGACATCCGAATTCAATACCAGCGGACCGAGGCCGAACGAGCCGTCGAGCGCGCCCGGGCGGCACACGAATATTGGCAATTGCAGCCGCTCGACGCGCGGATTGCGGCGGCGATGCGCGCGGCCAAGACGATGCTGCGGCGGCGCGCCGAAGTGATGGCGATTGCCCACGAGGAGATCGGAAAAGTTCGTGCCGAAGCGCTCATGAACGAGGCGCTCGGGCCGCTCGACCAGGTGCGCGCGTGGGGCTCGGTGGTCACCGGGGCCACGCGGCGGCGCCACGTTCGTCTCAACCCGCTGAGCTTTGGCGGCAAGAAGGCCTTCGTGGACTTCGTTCCGCGCGGCGTGGTCGGGATCATCGCGCCTTGGAATTTCCCCGTTGCCGGGCTCTATCGGTCCGTGCTCCCCGCGCTCCTGACGGGCAACGGCGTCGTGCTCAAGCCGTCCGAGTATGCGCCGCGCAGCGCGGCATGGTTCGTCGACCGCCTCGCCGAGGAGCTGCCCGCGGGCCTCGTGGCGGTGCTCCCGGGCGACGGGCGCGTGGGAGCGCAGTTGATCGACGCAGGGATCGACGCGTGCGTCTTCACGGGCTCGCCGCGGACGGGCCGATCGGTCGCGCTTCGCTGCGCGGAGCGCGGGATCCCTTCCAGCATCGAAATGGGCGGGAAGGACGCCGCGATCGTCCTCGGCGACTGCGACCTCGCGCGAACCGTCGCCGGGATCACGCATTGGTCGCTGAGCAACGCCGGCCAGGCCTGCGGGGCGATCGAAGTGGCCTACGTCGACGAGCGTATCGCCGACGCGTTCGTGGACGCGATGCGTCGCGCGTGGACGCGGCTCGACCGCGCCTCGGTCGCGCCCCTCGCGCACCGCGCGCAGTTCGACATTGTGCGGTCGCACGTGGAGGACGCCCGCGCCAAGGGTGCGACCGTGGTGTGCGGTGGAGCGCCGGGCGGCGACGACCTGTGGTACCCGCCGACCTTGATCGACCGTTGCCACGAGTCCATGTCCGTCGTGACCGACGAGACGTTCGGCCCGGTCCTGGCGATCGTGCGCGTCGCGGGCGCGACGGACGCGATTCGCGCCGTCAACCGCGGCCGGTACGGCCTCGGCGCCTCGGTCTGGACGGAAGACCTCGCGCGCGGCGAGCGCCTCGCCGCGCGGCTCGAAGTCGGTGTGACGAGCGTCAACAACCACTCGTTCACGGGCGCGATCCCGGCGCTCCCGTGGAGCGGTACCCGCGAGACGGGCTTCGGCGTCGCCAGCAGCGCGTACGCGCTGTCGACGTTCGTGCGCCCGCGCGTTCTCGCGATCGACACGTCGAAAGACCCCGATCCGTATTGGATGCCTTACGACGACAATCTGGTGGAGTTCGGCGAAGCGGTGGCCGACGCGCAGCTCTTCAAGCTGGAGAACGCATGGAAGATCCCGCTTCTCCTGAGGCGCCGCCTGCGCGCGATTCGGAGCTTCTTCTCGCGCTGAGCGGGGCCTTCTTGGGGTCAGAGCCGCTCGCTGAGAATCTCGCCGGCGCGCGTGGCCATCGCCATGATCGTGAGCTGCGGGTTGACGCCGAGCGGGCCGGGGACCGTGCTCCCGTCGACGACGTAGAGGCCGGGCGTGTCGTGCACCTGGTGGTCGAGACCGACGACGCTCGTCTTCGGATCGCGGCCCATCTTGCAGGTGCCGAGCGGGTGGTAACTGAGCCAGACGAAGTCCTGCGGGCGGAGGCGGAGCTTGCGAAACGCGTCGAGATCGCGCGCGCCGTCCATGACGGGCATCTGCGGCGTCACCGGGTACAGCGTGCTCGCGCCCGCGGCGATGCAGAGCTCCGCGGTGTGGATCATCGCTTCGTGCATCCGCGCGACGTCTTCGGGGGACACGTTGTAGGTGATGAGCGGGAAGCCCAAGGCGTCGCGCACGACGCGGCCGTTCGGCTTCGAGTCGCGGATCATGAGCCCGAACGACGCGACGTTGTCGACCTGGCGCAGCGTCTCCATCAGCCTGTGGCCGGTGAACGGGAAGACGAGGGGCGCGATGTTGCGCGCGGGCTGTGCCGCCGTGATCAGCATGCCCTCGCGCAAGAAGTGATCGCAGGTGTAGCCCTGCGGGATGTGGCTGTGGCCCTCAATCTTTTCGTCGAAGAGCGCCGAGAAGCCGCAGCTCGGGTGTAGCGTGAGGTTGCGTCCGAGCTGGCCGCTGGTGTTCCCGAGCCCTTGCTTCATCATCAAGAGCGGCGTCGGGATCGAGCCGCCCGCGAGGACGACCGCGCGCGCACGCACGACCACGCGGCGGCCCGTTTTCGAGACCGCTTCGATGCCGACGGCCCGCCCGTTCTCCAGGATCACCCGCTGGGCCTTCGCGCCCGTGAGCAAGAGCGCGCCGCGATCGAGCGCAGGGGGAAGATAGGCGATTTGCGTTCCGCGCCGCGCTTCGCGGCGACAGCCGAAGTCGCAGAACCCGGACCCGTCGCAGTCGGGAGCATTGCGGCGGACGGCGAAATGGCTCCAGCCGAGCACGTCGCAACCGCGGGCCATCACGTCTCCGATGGGGCCTATGGTTTCTCTTCGCGCGGTCTGCACGTCGAGGACGTTCTCGACGCGCTCGAAGTGCCGGTTCATCGCGTCGGCCCCGAGCTCGTCGGTCGCGAGGTCCTCGCACCAGCGATCGTGCACCCAGGAAGGCGGGCGAAAGCACGTGCCTCCGTTGATCGCCGTCGATCCCCCCACGAGACGCCCCACGAAGATGGGCATCATCACGTTGCCTACGGAGAAGGCAGCTCGGTAGAAGCGCTGGTGTGCGCGCACCGAGCTGCCGTCGAACGCGTCTCGCCTGTGGAAGTCGCCCTCTTCGAGAAAGACGACGGCGTGGCCCCGGTCCACGAGCTCGCGCCCGACGACCGCGCCGCCGGCGCCCGACCCCACCACGACGGCATCGCACTCGATGTCGCCGTCGCTCCATCCGTCCGCGCTTTGGACCTGGGCGAGCCAGCGCGGCTGCTCGAGCGTGCGGATCACGTCGAGCGACGTCGCCGTCGCGCGCGTCGCTACGCGATCGAAATGCACCATCTTGTAGACGAGAGCCAAGAAGCCCAGCGGCCGGCCGAGAACGACGTCGCGCTCCCACCGGTTCAAGAGCGCGTCTTGCACGGCGGCCGAGTTGCGGTGGAAACGACGGCCGGTGCGCGCGATCGCCGCGGCGTCGAGCGCGCGATGGGCGAAGCGCCAGGCGTGAACGAGTTGGGGGTGCAGCTCACGGACGACCGCTTCGACCGCCTCGACCGTCTGCTCGTCGGCGGCCGGGATCTCCGCGGAGCCGGGGAGGATGGCTTCGGCCAGGGCAAGGGACGCGCGGTCGGGGATCGATGCGCCCGCGGGCGGGCTCCCCGCTCGGCGTTCGCCGTGGGGGGCGCGATCGGCCATGCGTGGGTGGGATGCTACGGCCTCGTGCGCCGTCTCTGCGGACACTGTTTTTTGAAGCGGCTCCAACGCGATCAACCTCGGGTAACGGCATCCCCCACGGGCAACTCGGGCTCCGGCGGCGTCTTTCAGTGCCCGAAGAGGGGCGACTCTGCAAGTCCCAAGCGGCTCTGCCGTCCGGTTCGCCTACTGGAGCACACCCGCCTCGTAGAGGCCTTCTTCGATGTAGAGTCTCGTGCCCAGGTCGATCGCGGGGTCGCCATAGAGCGCGGTCAGGATCTGGAGGGTGGCGTCGGCGCTGAGAAGCCCGGTGTCGGGGTTCTGGATTTGCGGGTGGTTCAGCTCGAGCGCGGTGGCCGCGATGGCGTCGGCCTGGAGCGCGTAGTCCGGGACGGATTTGTACTTCTCGAGATAGTCGAGCAAGGTCGTTCCCGCGTAGGAATCGAGGCCGAACGCCGCCATGTAGAACGCGATCGTGAAGTCCATCGGCGGCGCTTGCTGGGCGAGCGCGGCCTGGAGATTGGCGGCCGCGGTCACGGCTCCTTGCGAAGCGGACGAAGAGAGCGCTTGCATCGCGAACGTGATCATCTCCAGCTGGAGCGAGCCGTTCAGCGCGACCCAGTGATCGAAGACGCTCTGGTAGCGCGTCGTCCAAGCGCTCGCGTCGTCCGGGCACGCGGACGATCCGTCCGTCGCGACGGGCGTCGCGCAGTTGATCCAGAGCTCC
>DATHQY010000553.1:0-13331 GCA_035482215.1 Polyangiaceae bacterium
CGCAGGCGCCGGCCACCATCCCACCTTCCTCGACGGCAACGGCCGCCACGCCCTCCGCCGCACCCTCGCAAGGCCCCTCGCGCTCGGGCGCGACCTCGTCCTTGCCTTCGCCGCCCGCCACCACGGCTTCGTCCGCGGCGCCGGCGACCATGGTGCTGACGCCCGAACCGCCTTCCCCGGTCCTGCCGATCGTGAGCCTCGCATCGCTCGAACGAGACGCCATCGCGCGGCAACCGCAGGTGCTCATCGCGCGGTCGCAGACGCTCGCCGAAGAAGGCGTCGTCGAGCAGGCGCGTTCTCCGTACTTGCCGCAGGTCACGGCGACCGGGCAGTACTCGTACGGGACGTTGCACAGCGGTAGTGGCCTCGCGACCACCAGCGCGATCCCCGGCAGCCTCTGGGTCTTCAGCCTCGGCGCCACGCAGCTCCTTTACGACTTCGGCCAGACCATCGGGAAATACAACGCCGCGAAGGACACGGTAGAGGCGGATCGGGCCACGGAGAAGGCCACCGTGTTCCAGATCCTCGTGAACGTGCGGAGCGCGTACTTCACCGCTCGCGCGGACAAGGATCTCGTCGGGGTCGCCCAGGAGACGCTGACCGACCAGGAGCGCCACCTCGCGCAGGTCAAAGGATTCGTTGCGGTGGGCACGCAGCCGCAGATCGCGCTGGCGCAGCAAGAAGCTGCCGTCGCGAGTGCGCGCGTGTCGCTCATCCAGGCCCAGAACACCTACGAGACGGCGAAAGCGCAACTCAACCAGGCCGCGGGCGTTCGCGGAGACACGGAATACGACGTGGGCGACGAGCAACTCGCCGAGATCGCGGACGAGGACGCTCCACTCGAGACGCTGATGACGCGTGCGATCGCGGAGCGCCCGGAGATCGCGAGTTACATCAAGCAGCGCATGGCGCAAAGCGAGACGATCGCCGCCGCAAAAGGCGGATACGGACCCACGATTTCGGCGAGCGGCAACGTCAATGAAGTCACGGCCGACGTCAGCAAGACGTGGCCCGATCCGGTCTGGCAGATTGGTGGCCTCTTGTCGTGGCCTCTCTTTCAAGGAGGGCTCACACAGGGGCAAGTGCGTCAAGCCGAGGCGGTTCTTTCCGGCCTCGATGCGCAGCAAGCCAACGAGGTCCTCCAGATTCAGCTGCAAGTCGACTCTGCGCGGCTCGCCGTGCGCGCATCGAAAGCATCGATCGGCGCCGCCGAAGATGCGGCGAGGAGCTCGCACGAGCAGCTGAGGCTCGCCGAGCAGCGCTACGCGACGGGCGTCGGTAGCATCATCGAGCTGAACGACGCCCAGGTCGCTTACACAACTGCGGCTGCACAGCTCGTGCAGGCGCGCTATCAGCTGGCATCTGCGCGCGCGCAGTTGCTCGCCGCGTTGGGACGAACATGATGCAAGAGCCGTCGATCCGTGCCGGGGAACCATCCGTTTCGCGCGGTCCTCACGCGCCGAGAGCGTCGATCGCGCCGGACACCCACAGGAACCCCACCGCTCGCATCGTGCTCGTCGTGCTGCTCGCGCTCGTCGTGGGCGGCACGTGGTGGCTCCTGCATACGCGCGACAAGGCCGACAAGGCGCAGGCCGCGGCCTCCGCCAAGGCCGCCGCGGATCGCGTGACGCCGGTGCTCACGTCGCACGTCGAGCAGCGCGATGTGCCGGTCTGGCTCGACGGCCTGGGCAACGTGGCCGCGTTCTACACGGTCACCGTCAAGACGCAGGTCGACGGCCGTATCGACCGGGTGTTCTTCACCGAAGGCCAGAAGGTCAAGAAGGGGGAGCTCCTCGTTCAGATCGATCCGCGCCCGTTCGCGATTCAACTCGAGTCAGCGCAGGCCGCGCTCGTGCGCGACCAGGCGCTGTTGAAGAACGGCCAGCTCAATCTCGATCGCTACAAGACGTTGAGCGATCAGAATCTGATCGCGGTGCAGCAGTACACCGACCAGAAGTCGACGGTCGATCAGGCGCAGGGCCAGATCCTGGCCGACCAAGCGGGCATCGACTCGGCGAAGCTGAACCTCGACTACGCCCACATCACCTCGCCGATCGACGGCATCGCGGGGCTGCGCCAGGTCGACCCCGGCAACGTCGTGCACGCAACCGATTCGACGGGCCTCGTCGTCGTGACGCAGCTCGATCCGATCGCGGTGTTCTTCACCCTCCCGGAAGACGACCTCGTTCAGATCGAGCAAGCGATGGCCAAAGACAAGCTCTCCGTCGAGGCGCGAAGCCGCGACGGCGACAAGCTCCTCGGGCAGGGCACGCTCGCCGTCATCGACAACGAGATCAACCAGGCGACGGCCACGCTCCGTCTCAAGGCGATCTTCGCGAACCCCGACAACGTCCTCTGGCCGAACCAATTCGTGAAAGCGCGGCTCAAGCTGAGAACGATCCCGAAGGCGCTGATCGTTCCTGCGGCGGTCGTGCAGCACGGCCCGCAAGGCACGTTCGCGTACGTCGTGGCGCCGAACCAGACCGCCGAGATGCGGCCCGTCACGGTCGATACGCTCCAGGGCGACAACGCCGTGATCGCAAGCGGCTTGCAGGTCGGCGAAGAAGTGGTCGCCGAAGGGCAAGCGCAGCTTCGGCCGGGGGCCAAAGTGTCGACGAAGGCCCTGCCTGCGGGCGCGGCATCGTCCACGTCGTCGGCGTCGGCGGACGCCGGCACGCACCGATCCAAGGCGAACGCGGGGGCGCCGGGGAGCGGGGCGAGCGAGGCGAAGCCGTGAGCGCGGGCGTGTCCGAGCCGTTCATTCGGCGGCCGGTCGCGACGACGCTGCTGATGGTGGGAGTGCTGCTCGTCGGCCTCCTCGCCTTCACGGTCCTTCCGGTCTCCGCGCTGCCGCAGGTCGACTATCCCACGATCGTCGTCTCCACGTACCTGCCGGGAGGCAGCGCCGAGACGATGGCGTCGGCGGTGACGACGCCGCTCGAGCGCCAGTTCGGCCAGATGCCGTCGCTGACGCAGATGACGAGCGTCTCGAGCTTCGATTACTCGGAGATCACCCTGCAGTTCGACTTGGACCGCAACATCGACGCGGCCCAGCAGGACGTGCAGGCGGCGATCAACGCGGCGTCGAGCCTCCTGCCGAGCCAGCTGCCGACGCCGCCGACCTATTCGAAGAGCAACCCGGCGGACCAGCCCATCCTCACGCTGGCGATCAGCTCGGACGTGCTGCCGCTCGACCAGGTCGACGACTACGCGGACTCGATCCTCGCGCAGAAGATCTCGCAGGTCTCGGGCGTGGGCCTCGTGACGATCAACGGCGGGCAGAAGCCGGCGGTGCGCGTGCAGGTCGACCCCGAAGCGCTGGGCGGCACGGGCCTCACGATGGAGGACGTGCGCGCCGCGCTCGTCGCCGCGAACGTCAACCAGCCCAAGGGAAACATCGACGGGCCGCGCCAGGACTACACGCTCGCCACGAACGATCAGCTCTACAAGGCCGAGGGGTTCAAGCCGCTCGTCATCGCGTACGTCAACGGGTCGCCGGTCCGCCTGCGCGACATCGCGCGGGTCGTCGACGGCGTCGAGAACGCGCAGCTCGCCGGTTGGGCGAACGACAAGCGCGCGATCATTCTGAACGTGCAGCGCCAGCCGGGGGCGAACGTCATCCAGGTCGCCGACCGGGTGAAGGCCCTCCTGCCGCAGCTCAAGGCGTCGCTCCCGCAGAGCGTCGACGTGAAGGTCCTCACGGACCGTACCGAGACGGTCCGCGCGTCGGTCGAAGACGTCGAGCGCACGCTCGTCATCACGGTCGGCCTCGTCGTCGCCGTCATCTTCCTGTTCCTGCGCAACATCCGCGCGACGATCATCCCGAGCATCGCGGTGCCGCTGTCGCTCATCGGCACGTTCGGGATCATGTACCTCGTCGGCTACAGCCTGAACAACCTGTCGCTGATGGCGCTCACGATCGCGACGGGCTTCGTCGTCGACGACGCGATCGTCATGATCGAGAACATCGCCCGCTACATCGAAGCAGGCGACGACCCGTTCGACGCCGCCCTCAAAGGCGCGGGGCAAATCGGCTTCACGATCGTGTCGCTCACGGTGTCGCTCGTGGCGGTTCTCATTCCGCTCCTCTTCATGGGGGGCCTCATCGGGCGCCTCTTCCGGGAGTTCGCGGTGACGCTCGCCGCTTCGATCGGCGTGTCGGCGATCTTGTCGCTCACGCTGACGCCGATGATGTGCGCGCACCTGTTGCGGCCCGAGCCGAAAGAAGAGGATCGAAGCGCTCTTTACCGATGGTCGGAGCGCGGCTTCGAGGGGGCGATTCATTTTTACGACCAGGGACTGAAGCTCGTCTTCCGCCACCCCCTGATGACGCTCGTCGTCACGATCGCGACCGTGGCTTTCACGGCGTACCTCGCGATGGTGGTGCCGAAGGGGTTCTTCCCCCAGCAGGACACCGGCGTCATCCTCGCGGTATCGGAGGCGTCGGCGGACACGTCGTTCCCGAAGATGATGGAGCTGCAGGAGTCGCTTGCGGCGGTGATCCTGAAAGATCCCGACGTGCAGAGCATCTCGTCGTCGATCGGGTCGGACGGGACCAACCCGACGACCAACAGCGGCAGCATGACGATCACGCTCAAGCCGCGCGAGAACCGCGACGCGAACGCGGACGCGATCATCGCGCGGCTTCAGCCGCAAGTCGCGAAGGTCGAGGGGATCCAGCTCTTCATGCAGCCCGTGCAGGACCTGACGATCGACAGCCGCGTCAGCCGCACGCAGTACCAGTACACGCTCGAGGATGCGGACCCGAACGAGCTCGCAACGTGGGCGCCGAAGCTCGTCGAGGAGCTGCGCAAGGAGCGCTCGCTGCGCGACGTCGCGAGCGACCAGGAGACCGCGGGCCTGCAAGTGTCGCTGACGATCGACCGGGATACGGCTTCTCGCCTCGGGATTTCGCCGCAGGTCATCGACGACACGCTCTACGACGCGTTCGGGCAGCGCCAGGTCTCGATCATCTTCACGCAGTTGAACCTCTACCGCGTCATCCTCGAGGTGAAGCCCGAGATGGCCGAGACCGCGAAGGCGCTCCAGAAGCTCTTCGTGCGCACCCCGAACGGGACGCCGGTGCCCCTCAGCACAATGGTCCACGAGACGACGACGCTGTCGCCCCTCGCGGTCAATCACCAGGGGCAATTCCCGGCGGTGACGATCTCGTTCAACCTCGCGGCCGGCGAGTCGCTCGGCACCGCGGTCGACGTGATCGACGCGGCCCAGGCGCGCATCGGGGTGCCGTCGAGCGTCCATTCAGACTTCGCCGGGACGGCCCAGGCCTTCAACGCGTCGCTCGCGAGCGAGCCGGTGCTGATCCTCGCGGCGCTCATCACGGTCTACATCGTGCTCGGCATCCTCTACGAGAGCTACATCCACCCGATCACGATCCTGTCGACGTTGCCGTCCGCCGGGGTCGGTGCGTTCCTCGCGCTGATGGTGTGCCGCACGGACTTCAGCGTCATCGCGCTCATCGGGATCATTCTTCTCATCGGCATCGTGAAGAAGAACGCGATCATGATGATCGACTTCGCGCTCGAAGCCGAGCGTGACCAGGGCAAGACTCCGCAGGAGGCGATCCACGAGGCGTGCCTCCTGCGCTTCCGCCCCATCATGATGACGACGATGGCGGCGCTCCTCGGCGGTCTGCCGCTCGCGCTCGGAACGGGGACCGGCGCCGAGCTCCGGCGGCCGCTGGGCATCACGATCGTCGGCGGCCTGCTGATCTCGCAGGTGCTCACGCTCTATACGACGCCGATCGTCTACCTCTACATGGATAGGCTCGGCCACTGGCTCAAGCCCAGGGCGAGGTCCGAGCGCCTCGAGCCCACCGCGGCCCCCGCAGCGCAATGAGCATCTCGTCGCCGTTCATCCAGCGGCCGGTCGCGACGTCGCTCCTCGCCGCGGCGGTGCTGCTCGCCGGTACGCTCGCGTACTTCCGCTTGCCGGTCGCGCCGCTTCCGCGCGTCGACTTCCCCACGATCCAGGTGAGCGCGACGCTCCCGGGGGCGAGCCCGGAAACGATGGCGTCGTCGGTGGCGACGCCCCTCGAGCGCCGTTTCGGGCGCATCGCCGGGCTGACGGAAATGACGTCCGCGAGCACGCTCGGGTCGACTTCGATCACGCTTCAATTCGACCTCGATCGAAACGTGGACGCGGCCGCGCGCGACGTGCAGGCGGCCATCGCCGCGGCGGGGGGCGAGCTGCCGCCGGACCTACCGCTCAAGCCGACGTACCGCAAAGTGAACCCCGCCGACGCGCCGATCCTCATCGTGGCGCTGACGAGCGAGACCCTCCCCCTGTCGCAGGTCTTCGACGCCGCGAACACGATCCTCGCCCAGAAGATCTCGCAAGTGCACGGCGTGGGGCAGGTCTTCGTCGGGGGTGGGCAGCAGCCCGCGGTACGCGTGCAGGTCGACCCGGCGGCCCTCGCGGGGATGAACGTGAACGCGGCCGACGTCCGCAATACGCTCGCGGCGACCACGGTCGACGAAGCGAAAGGCACCGTCGTCGGAAAGACGCAGACGGCGACGATCGGTGCGAACGACCAGCTGCTCGAGGCGCGCGGCTACCAGCCCCTCGTCGTCGCGCAGACGACGACCGGCGCCGCGCAGCTCGGCGACGTCGCGCACGTGTTCGACGACGTCGAGAACGACCGCGTCGCGGGCTGGGCGGACGCGAAGCGTGCAGTGCTCATCATCATCCGCAAACAGCCCGACGCGAACATCATCGAGACGAACCAACGCGTCTTGAGCCTCTTGCCGGAGCTCGCCAAGTCGATCTCGCCCGCGATCGACATGCAGATCAGCAGCGACCGCACCCAGACGATCAAAGCGTCGGTCGAGGACGTGGAGCTCACGCTGGCGGTCAGCGTCTTCCTCGTCGTGCTGGTGGTCTTCGCGTTCCTTCGCTCGGCCCGCGCGACCGTCGTACCCGCCGTGGCGATTCCTCTCTCCCTGGCAGGCACGTTCGGCGTCATGTGGCTCCTCGGCTACAGCATCGACAACCTGTCCTTGATGTCGCTCACGATCTCGACGGGCTTCGTCGTCGACGACGCGATCGTCGTGACCGAGAACATCACGCGCTCGATCGAGGACGGCAAGACGCCCCTCCAGGCCGCGTTCATCGGCGCGCAGCAAATCGGCTTCACGATCGTCTCGATCACCGCGTCGCTCCTCGCCGTGTTCGTCCCCATCCTGCTCATGGGCGGGATCGTTGGCCGCCTGTTCCGGGAGTTCGCGGTCACGTTGAGCGTGGCGGTGGCGATGTCCGCGCTCGTGTCGCTGACGCTGACGCCGATGATGTGCTCGCTCATGCTCCGGTCCGAGGGCACGAGGCGCCACGGCAAAGTGTTCCTCGCGTTCGAGCATGCGTTCGACTGGCTGCTCGCGGTCTACGAACGCGGACTCAAGTGGGCGCTCCACCACCGCGTCACGATGCTCTTCGTGACGTTCCTCACGATCGCCGGGAGCGTCGCGCTCTTCGCGTACGTGCCGAAGGGGCTCTTCCCGCAGCAGGATACCGGCCTCTTGATGGCGACCACCGAAGCCGCGCAGGACGTGTCGTTCCCGGCGATGTTCCGGCTGCAGACGCGCGTGAACAAGATCCTCAGCGAGGATCCGGACATCGACCACTACGTGTCGTTCATCGGGTCGGGCGGTTTCGGCACCGGCAACACGGGCAGCGCGTTCATTTCGCTCAAGCCGCTACCGCCGCGCAAGCTCACGGCCGACCAGGTGCTCGGGCGGCTACGCGGTAAGCTCGCGAAGGTCGAGGGCATTGCGACGTATTTGCAGTCGCGCCAGGACGTGAGCGTCGGCGGGCGCATGGCACGCACGCAGTACCAGTACACCGTGCAGGACGCGAACCTCGACGAACTCCGCGAGTGGGCGCCCAAAGTCCTCGACGCCATGAAGAAGCTTCCGCAGCTCAAGGACGTCGTGAGCGACCAGCAAAACTCGGGCTTGCAGCTCGACGTGAACATCGATCGCGACACGGCCTCACGCCTCGGGGTGACGGCCCAGGCGATCGACGACGCGCTCTACGACGCGTACGGGCAGCGTTTCGTCGCGACCACGTTCACGCAGCTCAACGAGTACCATGTGGTTATGGAAGCCGGCGAAGAGTTCCGGCTGTTCCCCGACTCGCTCGACGGGATCTACGTGAAGAGCACCACCGGCGCGCAAGTGCCGCTCCTCGCGATCGCGAAGGCCAGCTCCTCGATGGCGCCGCTCGCGGTGAACCACCACGGGCAGTTCCCCGCGGTGACGGTGTCGTTCAATCTGTCGGCCGGGTCGTCGCTCGGCCAGGCGGTCGACGCGATCAACGACGCGGAGCTCGACATCCACCTGCCGCCCGCTGTGCACGCCGACTTCCAGGGAACCGCCCAGGCCTTCACCGCTTCGCTCCAGAACGAGCCGATCCTCGTCGCGGCAGCGCTGATGGCCGTCTACATCGTGCTCGGCATGCTCTACGAGAGCTACATCCACCCGGTGACGATCCTTTCGACGCTGCCGTCGGCGGGGATCGGCGCGCTGCTCGCGCTTCTCCTCTTCAAGGTCGACCTCAGTATCATCGCGATCGTCGGCCTCTTGCTCCTCATCGGCATCGTCAAGAAGAACGCGATTTTGCTCATTGACTTCGCGCTGGAAGCCGAGCGCAACGAGGGTGCGTCGTCGGAGGACGCGATCGTACGCGCGTGCTCGCTCCGCTTCCGTCCGATCCTCATGACGACGTTCGCCGCGCTCTTCGGGGCGCTGCCACTCGCCTTCGGGCGCGGCCTCGGATCGGAGTTGCGCCAGCCGCTCGGCATCACGATCGTCGGCGGCCTCCTGGCGTCGCAACTCCTGACGCTGTTCACGACGCCCGTCGTCTACCTTGCGCTCGAGAAGCTCACGCGCCGCGAGGACGATGAGCCGTATTCCGAGCATCCGGAGCCGCCGTCGCCGGCCGAGCGCGGTCCTGAGCCTACGACGCAACCTTCGTAAGCCCAGCTTTCCGTAACGTGGATTGCGAAATGGCACCCCGGCGTTGTGCCGGTCACCGCCTGTCCGGAGGACACCCCGCGCCGGCCCGCGACACCCAACGGCCGCCCTGAGGCACCCCGGGCCGGATAGCCCGGCTATACGCCTTCCGTTGCCTTGGCAATGAAAGCCCATAGTCGGGCCCACTTCGCGCGGATTTGGGGAGGCCCGGTGGCGACCGCGAGGGCCGCCGGAGCGTTGGCACACGACGTGTTTACGGGTGGGAATGCACCCCGTATTTTTTGGTTTGAAGCGCGCCTACTACGCCACGCTCGGCCTCACGCGACGGACGCTCCGCAAGATGGGCCTCACCGCGGCTCGTATGGATATGCTTTACGTGATTCACAAGCGGGGGCGATATTCCACGGAACAAGGCGCACTTTGGCGCACGCTCGGTGTCTGCCCATCGGTCGTCAGTCGCATGCTCAAGCGGCTCGAGGAAATGGGCTACGTCGAGCGCAACGTCGTTACCAACGATACGCGCAAACGGACGGTCACCCTCACGACCCGAGGGCGGGCACGAATTCTACGTGCGATACGGCAATTCATCGGATGGGGCTATGCGCAATTGGCACTTCATTCGGCGCTCGAGCCGCACCGCTGGCACAGCGAATGGCACACGCATGTTGCTGTGTTGAAGGGCATCGAGTTCCTCCGTTTGATCCGCGTTGGCTTCGGCGACCGCGCCACGCTCGTGCTCTATCCGGACGGAGTGCGCGAGAAGGACCCGCCTCGCGCCACGAGCTTGGTTCTCCGATGGGTAAATTAGGGCCGTCTCTACGAGTCGTCGAACGAACATGCCCCGTCGAGGGGCGGGTGCCGTCCATGCACGGAGAAACGCGACCGTCACATCCCTGGAAGAGGAGCGCCCGTGGCGCTCTCGAGCGCGGCACGCGCGAGTAGATAGTCGTAGAGCGCGCTCTCGACCTGCGCGCGCGCTTGCGTGAGTAGCGACTCCGCATCGACCATGTCGAAGGACGTCGCCGCATTCGCCTCGAACTTCTTCGTCACGATGCGGTAGTTCTCTTCGCCTTGCGTGACCGCGGCGCGCGCGACGCCAAGTGCATCGCGCGATGTCTGCGCGTTGACGAACGCCTGCCGCGCCTCGACACGGATCTGGTCCTCGAGCTTCGTGCGGGCGATACGCGCGTTCGAAAGCTGGGCATCCGCCGCGGTGACGCCGCTCCAGGTCGTGCCCCAGTCCCAGATGTCCCAGGAGCCGACGAGCCCGACATAGCTCGCGTCCGCCTGTTGGAACGCGGAGCCGCCGAAATGCGTGTAGTTGGCGACAGCGCTGATCTGTGGAGCGAGCTTCGCCTTCGCCGCCGAGACGCTCGCTTCGCCTTGCTCGATCCGCAGATCGAGCGCGCGCACTTCGACCCGTTGCGAGAGCGCGTGCGCCTCCGCCGAGGCGAGGTCGCGCTCTGGCGACGACGGCTCGGAGCCCGAGAAGGGTTCCACTTCAAGCGGCTCGTCCGGCGAGACCCCCATTGCCTGCGTCAGCTGCGACCTTGCGATCACGATCTGCCCGCGCGTCTCGATCGCGCGCTGCTTGGCCGTGGCGAGCGCCAACCCCGCGCGCAGAAGGTCGTTCTTTCCGATGACGCCGTTGTCGAACTGCGACTGCGCCTGTTTCTGCTGCGCTTCGAGCTGCGTCACGGATGCGTCGGCGACCGCCGACAAGCGCGCTCGCGCGAGGAGCCCGTAGTATGCCTGGATAACGGCGAGCGCGACGTTCCGCCGCGCGGCTTCCCGCTGGATTGCCGCGACATCGACCCCGAGCTTCGCGACCTTGTATTCTTCGTAGATCGGGAGCAACCCCGTGATCGGTTGGCTCAACGTGAAGCTCGCCGACACGGTGTTCCGCTTGCGGACTTCGAAGTTTTCTCCTCCAAACGACAGGTAGAAGGCCGAGTTCCATGCGGTGAGCGCCCCGTCTACGTGGAGCTTTGGGCCCAACTGTCCGCCGATGTTGCCGCGCGAGGCTTCGGCGCTCTGCAGGTCGACCGCGCTGGAGAGCGCGTCGGGGTTGTGCGCCAGCGCAATGCCGACCGCATCGGCGACGCCGATCCGCCTCGTCGAGTCCGCCCCGGAGGCGGCGGTCGTCGCCGGCGCGACAGGCACGGGCCCGGGCGCCCCCGGCGCTGCCGCGGACGTCCCAGGGGCCGCGGTTTGGGCCAGCGCGACGGACGGAAAAAGGCCCCCGAGGACGGCGGTCACCGCCCAAGTTCCCAGCGCGGGCATCGCGGCCCGCGCCACGTGCGAACGACTCATGGCGATCTCTTCTCTCCGCGCTTTCAGCGAGTATGGACGGTCACGTCCGCGGACAGACCGGCGGCGAGCTTGACGTCCGCCGGGACGGACGCCCACGCGATCTTCACCGGCAGGCGCTGCACGACTTTGACGAAGTTGCCCGACGCGTTGTCCGCGGGCAAAAGCGAGAAGCGCGCGCCCGTTCCTGGCGACGTGCTCTGCACGGTTCCGTCGAACGTGCGTCCGGGATACGCGTCGACCGAGATGTCGACGTGCTGGCCGGGTCGCATCTCGCCGACCTGCGTCTCTTTGAAGTTGGCAAGTACGTAGGTCTCGCTCGGAACGATCGTGACCACCATCTGGCCCGCCTGGAGCAGCTGGCCCGGGTGCACCGCCATGCGTGACAGATGCCCGTCCGTCGGCGCTTCGATGCGCGTGTAGGAGAGCTGCAGCTTCGCGAGCGTGAGCGCCGACTCCGCCGCGTCCGCGTTGGCGTGCGCGAGCGCCGCGTTCGCGCGCGCCGCCGCGAGCTGCGCCTCGACGGGCGCGCTCTGCTCGACGCGGCCCTGCGCCTCGGCGATCTGCGTTTGCGCCGCAGCGCGCTGATCGCCCGCCGCCGCGAGCTGGGCCTGCGCCTGCGCCACCGCGGCGCGGGCGGCGAGCGCGTTCGCTTGCGCTGTGTCGACCTGCGCTTGCGGCACCGCCTCGTCTTTTCGGAGCGAGATGGCACGCGCGAGATCGGTGTCCGCGCGGCTCGCCTCGGCCTGGCTGCGAGCCACGGCAGCCTTCGCCGCCTCGATCTGCGCGGTCGCGTTCGCGACCGACGACGACGTCCCCGAGAGCTGCGCACGGGCCGCCGAGAGACCGCCCTTCGACGTCGCTTCGACGATCCGCACTTGCGCATCCGCGGCGTCGGCCTGTGCCCGCGCCGCGGCCAGCTCGGCTTCCGCCTGCTTTTCGTGCGCGCTCAGATCAGCCGGATCAATCTCCAAGAGGAGGTCGCCCTTCTTGACCTCCTGGTTGTCGACCACCAGCGTGCGCAACACGGCGCCGCCCACGCGCGCCGAGACCGCAACCGCGTCGGCTTCGACCTGCGCGTCATCCGTGTTCTCTTTGCCGGCGGTCATCCATTTGACGACGCCGTACCCGGCGAGAGCCACGGCGAAGACCGCGCCCAGGATCACATACGGTCTCGTGCGATTGCGCTTGGCCGGCGCCTGCGCGTCGACCGCTGCCTTCGCTTCGGAGGCCTTCGGCTCCACGACCGCCACTTGCGGGGTCGCTTCGGAAACACTTTGCGAGCTTGCCATCGACATCCATCACTCCACGAGCGCCGTCGAATCGAACGCGCCCGCACCGGGTCGGTCAGGAGACCCTTCCTTGATAACGGCCGGCTGCTTCACAACATGAAGCGCCATTCACCTTCGCGCTGACGGTAGCACGCAGATAACTACGGAACCAGCGGCCAAACCGTGCGCAACGCGTTGAATGAACGGGGCATCTTAGGGTGGCGGCGGCCTTTACGGAGCGTGCGGGGGCCTCGCGCTTCGCCTCGGAATGCGCGCTTCACGGGCGGCGCTCTCATGGCGACGCGCATGGCATGCTGAGACGCGCGTGCGCCGTCACGGCCACGTAGATCCGCAGATACGCCGCGTGGGGGTGCACGCCGGTCACTTCGATGTGGTCCACTTCGCCGCGGAAGCAGCCGCCTCCCGCCTCGAAGGTGAGGCCGTCGCCGAGCTTGGCCTGCGCCTCGCGCATGCGCGGTCCGATGTCGAGGCGCAGGGCCGTGCGCGCCTGATCGCGAATCCGGTCGCCGTCCGACAGCGCCTTGAGCGAGAGAAGAAAGCTCTTCGTCTCGATTGTCGGTTCGAGGTCCGGAATGCGAAGCTCGTTGTCGACGACGGCCGCGTGCCCGACGAGGTACAGATCGCCGTCGAGATCCGAGTCGATGCCGAGCGCGTGCACCGGGCCGCCGATGTGGAGCTTCAAGACGAGCTGGCCCTCCGATTCGTAGATCTCCGGCTTCGAGAGGTAGAGGGCGGGGTA
>DATHQY010000554.1:0-7931 GCA_035482215.1 Polyangiaceae bacterium
ACGCGTGGAAAGCTCCTCCGCCGCGACGCGTGGCCCAGCGGTTCGACTTGGTGTTCGATCGCCACGGCCCGGGCGACGAACATTCATTAGAGCACTCGCCGCGCGAAAATGCTCAGTGCCCGGCAGGCCAGGAGGTCACTAATAATTTTACAAACGCAGCGACACGCTCGCCACGGTCGAGGTAAGCCGACACGTGCCTACGGAGTGGATTCGCTCCCGTCACGGGTCACGTCACGGACGAGAACCCGTCGAACGCTCGCGCTCGTGCTGGGTGACCAGCATGCCCGCCCGGCCGATGAGCGTGTTGGCGAGGGTCTTCGCGAGAGGGACGGGCCTGCGGGGCCCTCGCCACTCGCGATGCAGCTCGACGGCATTGACCATCCAGCGGGTCGCGAACGAGTAAAAGCGCGGCGAATAGCGGCCTTCCACGGAAAGGTCGCGATCGGTGCTCCCGTCCCAGCGGACGCGCGCGAGGACCCGGCGCTCCACGGTCTTGTAGTACCCCGTTCCTTTGATCGGGTAAGCGACGGTCGTCAGGAACACGTCCGGATTCGAGACCTTGAGATGCCGCGTCGTCGCCTCGATGTCCGGCAGCGTCTCGCCCTCGTAGCCCAGCATGATGAACATGCCGACCTGGATCCCGTGGCGTTGCAGGAGCTTCGCCTTGGCCTGTACGTCCTCGACCTTGACGTCGCGGCGCATCGCATCGAGCACGCGCTGGCTGCCCGACTCGGAGCCCAGCCAGAGGCGGTAACAGCCGATCTGCGCGAGCTTCTGGACGACTTCTTCATTGAGGCAGTCCGACCGGGAGATGCACTCGAACGGAACTTTGATCCCGCGCTGGATCAGAAGCTCCGCGTATTGAAAAAACCACTTCCGATGAATCGTGAAAACGTCGTCCGCGTACCAGATCTGGTCCGGCCGGTATCGCTCGAGGAGCATTTCGAGCTCCGCAAGGACGTTCGCGGGGGAGCGCCGCCGGTGGCTATTTCCGTAGACGGCGTGGCTGCACCACTGGCAGTGAAACGGGCACCCCCGCGCGCAGATCAGCGAGACCGAGCCCATTCCATGGTTTTCCCGCCAAACGGCCACGTACCGATCCATGTCGATCGCCTCGCGGTCGGGGAACGGCAGCGCATCGAGATCTTTGACGTACGGTCGCGGCGGATTGCGCACGACCGTGCCGTCGGGCTGGCGAAAGATGATCCCGGCGATCGAGGGCAATTCTTCGAAGCCCTTGGACAGGAGCTCCGCCATCGTGTGCTCGCCTTCGCCGACCACGATGACGTCGGCGTCGCGCGCGAGGTATTCCTCGGCGTACATCGCCGGTTCGGGCCCGCCGAGGATGACCTTCGCGCCTGCGGCGTGGGAGGCGGCCATCATCTTGAGGACGTTGAACTTCGTCATCAAGTTCGTGTAGAGGCCGACCGCGCGAGGTCTCTCGACCCGAAGGCGCGCCTCGAAGTCCGCCAGCGTCTGAAACGTCGCGTCGAAGACGCCCACCGCGTGGCCCTGCGCCTTCAGGTACGATGAGATGTAGAGGAGGCCCAGCGTGGGATACGGCTTCATCACACGGCGTTCGTGCTCGTCCTCCGCGAGGAAGTAGCCGTGGGCCAGAAGCACGTCCATCGCCCGTGCACTCTACCACGAGCCCCCGGGGCGCTGGCGTGTCCGCAATGCCGCGCGCCTTTGCTGGCTCTGGATGAGGACGCGCAATCGTGCGCGCCGTGCGGGGTCGTCTATCGCCGCGAGGACGGGATCTGGCGCATGCTCGGCGAAGGACGGCAGCAAGCCTTCCGCGAGTTCGTCACGCAGTACGAGACCGTGCGCACGGCCGAAGCGCGCCGCGTGCAAGACCCGGAGCATCTGCGCGCGCTTCCCTTCCGGGATCGGTCGCGGAGGCGCTCGTACGAGTGGCGCATTCGCGCGCGGAGCTACAGGGCGTTGCTGACCCGGGTCGTCGGCCCGCTCGAGGCGGCTTCGCACGGTCCCCGGAAAATTCTCGACATGGGAAGCGGCGTGGGCTGGCTCGCCTATCGCCTCGCGCTTCGGGGGCACGACGTCGCCGCGATCGATCTCGTGACCAACGACTTCGACGGGATGGGCCTGCACAAGCACTACGACCGTGCGTTTACGAGTCTCCAAGCGGAATTCGATCGCCTCCCGTTTCAGGACGGGAGCGTCGATCTCGTCATCAACAACGCCTCGTTTCATTACGCGGCGGACTACGCAGCGACTCTCCGTGAGGCGTTGCGGGTCCTTGCTCCGGACGGGCGCATCGTCATCATGGACACGCCTATCTACCGCGATGGAACGAGCGGACAACGCATGGTGCAAGAGCGCGAGAACGCGTTCGAACGGCGCTACGGGTTCCGTGGAACGTGGACCGAGGGGTTCCTGACGGACGACCGACTTGCCGCGCTGGCCGTCGAGCTCGGCCTGCACTGGGAAATCTTCGAGCCTTGGTACGGCGTGAGGTGGTGGATCAAGCCTTGGATCGCGAGGGTCCGGGGAGGGCGCGAACCCGCGCGCTTCAAGCTCGTGGTCGGGCGGCGGCGCCGGAAAGCGAGCGGAGCTCTCTGAGATGCGAATCGTGCTTGCAATGCTCTGTTGCGATCAGGCGCAAGCTGCGGCAGGTCCGGAGCGCTATTTGGAATCGAAGCCGCTCGACCGCGAGCTCGGGCGGGCCCTCGTTCGCGCGGGGCACGAGGTGGAGGTGGTGACCCAATTTCCGGTCGACGCGATCGTCGACGATGGAGCGCTCCGCCTCCGCTTCATCGCACCGGGTGTCGGCGCACGCGCGGTTGGCGCCCTAGCACGGCGGCTCGGCCGGACGGCCGCGTACTACGAGCCTGCTCTGCGCGCGATCGACGCCATCACGCGCGCGGGAGCCGACGTCGTGCACTTTCACTGCACGGTCCTGCACCTAAACCTGGCCTTGCTCGCGAGACGCGTCGGTAGTGCGGCTTTGGTGGTGCAGCATCATGGGGGAGGGCCAGCACGAAATCCGCTGACTTTCGCGCTGCAAAGGCGCGGGTTCGCACGCGCGGATCGCGTTCTCTTTACCTCTGCCGAACACGCGAGGCCTTTCATTGCGGCCGGTCTGCTCGACGGCGCCGCGCGGGTCGACACCGTGCTCGAGGTCTCGACTCCGATGAAACCCCCGCCGCGCGACGAGGCCCGCCGGCGCACGGGATGGGTCGGTAACCCCATCTTCGTTTCGCCGGGTCGATTGCACCCGGACAAGGATCCCTTCACGGTCCTTCGCGGATTCGAGATCATCGCGCGCAGTTGGCCTGGTGCGCGCCTTTACCTCTGTTATCTCACCGCCGAGCTTCTTCCCGCGCTGCGCCGCTATGTGGGCGAGCGTCCGGCATTGGCCGCGCGCGTGGAATTTCTCGGGCGCGTGCCTCACGAAGAGATGGCGGCCATTCTCGCCAGCGCCGACTTTCTCGTGCAAGGCAGCGTGCGCGAAGTTGCGGGTTACGCGGTCATCGAAGGAATGGCGGCTGGCGCAATCCCCGTGGTGACCCGAATCGAGGCCTTCGACGTGATTACCGAGCACGGGCGACACGGCGTGCTGTTCCCCGTCGGCGATGCCGAGGCACTCGCGCAGGGCGTCCTTGCCATCGACCTCGCGAGCCTTCCCGCTCGCCGCAAGGCCGTCCGTGCCCATTTCGAGGCGCATCTCAGCTTCGGCGCGGTGGCACGAAGGCTCGAAGAGATCTACGCGCGGATCCTCGCCGAGCGCCGCGCATGAACGCCGTCAAACGCCATGCGCTCGCAGATTCACCGGCCGGTCCACATTTCGACCTTTGCTTTCCGCGCGGGTCGTGAGGTCTCCATGAAGAGCCGATTCAAAAGGCGCAAGTCGACGATCGAATCGTAGTAGCCGGTGCGCATGTGCAAATCCGCGAGGGCGCCCAGAAGCCCCACGAACGGATTGCGCTTGTGCCGCACGCGCCACCGGCGGTGCAAGAAGCTCGTGGCGTAGAAGGTGGCCAACGAAAAATTGTGGAGTTTCTTGCTATACCGTTGATCGAGCCAGGGCTTGTCCTCCCCCAGGCGCTGATCGAGGTCTTTCCACGTTTCGAGCGTGCGGGCGTCGCCGCTCGGGACCGGCGCGAGCGACGTTCCACCGGGTGCGTTCCGCGTGATCTCCTGTGCACGGTGGAAGGACGGCGTCGCCTCGTAGGCCGTCGTGATGTAGACCATGATTTCGGTCTCTGGATTGATCGCGCAGAGCTCGCGGCAGAGAGCATCCGTCCGCGCGAAGTTGTCGTCGGGCTCTTGCGGATAACCCAGATTGAACGAAAAAGTCACCTTGATGCGATGGCGCGCGAGCTTGCGTGCGGCCTCGACGATGTGAGCGACGGTGTGATCGCGTTCCATCATCTGGAGCACGGTATCGTGGCCACTCTCGGCGCCGACGAAGACCCAGCGCAAGCCGCTCTTCGCGAGGAGAGCCATCATGCCGTCGTCGTACTCGGCGAGTTTGTCGGGCCTCGCCTCCCCGCTCCAGACGATGCCGAGCCGCGCGTCGTGGAGGCCCTGCGCGATTTCAGCGGTTCGCCGATCGTTGACGAAGAAGTTGTTGTCGTAGAACTCGACGCTTTGCGCGCCCGTCTGCTCGACGAGAAAGCGCACGTCGCGGAGCACGCGCGACGCGGGAAAGCCGCTCCAGCGCCGTTCGTAAATCTGTGTCACCGTACAGAAGTTGCAGCGAAACGGGCAACCCAGACTCGAATGATACGAAATGCTCCGTGGGGTCAGGCTGTCGATGAGAAATGACTTCAGCGGCACGAGATCGAAGGGAAACGAGGGAAACTCTTCGAGGCCCTGGAATGGCGGGCCGCCGGGGTTCTTGTGGGGGGCCCCGTCGACCTTGCGCCAGAGGCCCGGCGTCTCCGCCGGATCGCCGCCGCGCGCGAGCCGTTCGACGAGATCGAGGAAGACCCATTCGCCCTGACCCGTCACGACGTAGTCGCAAAGAGGGCTGGAAGCCGTGACCTCGGGATAAAGCGAAGGGTGGTACCCGCCCCACACGATGGGCAGAGAAGGTCGCAGCGCGCGCACGCGGCGCGCGACCTCCACCGCCCGGTCCACCTGGTACCCCGTGAAGCACGAGATGCCGAGGACGTCTGCGTCGCGCACCCCGGCGGACAGGGCAGCTTCGAAGTTCGGAGTCGCAAACTCGTCGAGAATCTCGACGGGGTACCCCTGTGCCACGAGCGGCGCGGCGATCGCGAGGCAAGAGTACGGCACGGTGCACGAGTCGCCTTGGGTCGGGCGCGGATGCACGAGCAAAACGCGCGTCTTTGCGGCCTCGGCCCCAGTGACGGACCGCGATGGCGCGCTCGATCCAACCACCGGCAATCGCATCCTCAGACGAACCTACCCGTCCAGCACCGGGCGCGCAAACGCACGCGGCGAGCCCGCTCAGGTGTGGCCGCGTGGAATCAGCCGATAAAGCGACAATATTTCGGCGCGAACATCGCGCCGGGCGGCCAGCTCCACCGTGAAGGCAACCGGCGAGAATGCCCCAAGCAGCGCGTTCTCGTCGCCGCTCGATGCAAGCAGGAGCAAGCCCACGCCGCCGGGAGCCAGGTGATCGCGGAGGCCCGCGGCGAAACGCTCGACGACATCGATCGCGAAGAACGCCCGCTCGAATGCATCTCGCGGCTCTCGCCGAAAGTACGGGGGATTGAAGATGACGCGGTCGAAGCGCTCGCTGCCCACGGGCGCGAAGAGATCCCTTTGGCGCACCTCCACCCGATCTTCGACGCCATGGAGGAGTGCGTTGATTCGGGCAGACCGTACCGCCGCCGGATTGATGTCGACCCCGAGAACCCGCCGTGCTGTCCGTGCGGCGAAGACCGCGCCGACGCCGGAGCCGGTTCCCATGTCGAGGACGGTCGCTCCCGTCGGAACCAGCGTCGGATCGGCCACGATCGCGTCGGCGAGAAATTCCCCCGACCAGAAGATCTTCGGATTGAAGACCTCCGAGAGCACCAGAATCGGCGCTCCAGCGATGGTCTCCAGTTGCGTCTTCCGGTGCCGGTGGCGATCGAAGAGCCAGAAGCGAAGGCTCATCGCCTGTTTCCACAGAGCCCGTCGCATCAGCGCTCTCCGATGGACGCAGGGACCGGCACCCTCGCGCCAAGCACCGCCCTCGCCGCACGGAGCCACCAAAGAGGCCTCCACGATGAGACCCTCGATGCCGCGACGACCGTCCGCACCGCGGCGACCCGCTGTCCCTCGTCGCGGTAAGCTCTCGCGGTCACCAGCGCCATTTCCGCGTGCTGGCGAACACACAGGGATCGCAGCCGCGAATCGGTCATCGACCGAGCATGCTTTTCGTAGAGCCGAATCCACCCCGCCTCGGCGGCCGGCCGATTGCGCGTATGGCTCGATCGGCTCAATCTCACGCGAACGAGCGGCTCCGGCAATACGCTCACGTCGCTCAGCATGGCCAGTCGAATCCATAAATCATAGTCCTCGCGATAAGCGAGTTCTTCGTCGAATCCGCCTGCGTCCTCCACCAAGCTGCGTTCGGTCACGACCGTCGGCACGGCGATGGCGACATGCATGCTCAGCAACGCTTCGAGAATTGCGCCTTCATGCGGGATCCACTTACGGCTCCAATCGTCCGACAAGGGGTCGCCGAGCTCGTCGATCAGCGTCGGTCTGCCGTAGCTCCACCGCCGATCCGGACGGGCGCGCATGAATGCCAGCTGCTTTTCCAACTTCGGTGGCAGCCAGACGTCATCGGAGTCGAGAAAAGCGAGGTATCGACCACGCGCCTTTCGAATCGCGGCATTCCGGGCGACGGAAGGATTGCCAAAATGGGGCAGATAGACCACCATGATGCGTTCGTGAGTCAATTGGCTCAAGAAAGCGCGAGTTTCATCGCCTGAACCGTCGTCGGCGACGATGAGCTCCCAACCACGATACGTTTGCGCGATGACCGACTCAATCGCCTCGCGCACATAAACGACCCGATTGAACGTCGGAAGGATGACCGAAACGTCGGGAAGCGTGTCGCGCGCGGACGACGGCACCATCCGCATGGTCTACCACACTCGGGTCGTTGCTCTGCGCGACCGCCCGACGGCGACGGGGTCGAGGCAGGCGCGGCTCATAGTGGATGTCCATTGGCGCCTCCGAGTACTGCGTTGGCGCCTCCGAGTGCTGCGTTGGCGCCTCCGAGTCCTGTGTTGGCGCCTCCGAGTCCTGTGTTGGCGCCTCAGAAGCGCCACGTGGCGCCTCCCTGCCAGCGAGGATGGCGGTCCTCCGACGCGGATGGCGCTCCATCCTTCTCGAGAAGTCGCTTTCTTGGCGGGACGGACCGAGCCGCGAAGGCCCGAGACGCCAGGCCTCCTCTTGAGGACCGCACTGGTGGTGCCAAGATGGCGCTTGGGAGGCCAAAGAAGCGCCTCCGTGGCGCTTTGTGGCGCCTCGTACCCGCGCGGATGGCGCTTTCTTGCGCTCAGCGAGCGCCATGTCCGCGAGCTGATCGCGCCCGTGCGCGTGGGGAGGCGCCATTCCCCCCTCGGCAGGCGCCATCGCCTGTTGCCGATGGCCTCTCGTCGCGCTCACGGTGGCGATCATCTCGCCAGGAGGCGCCATCTCGAAGCGCAAAAGCGCCATCACCGGAAGGACAGGGCCTTTTCTCAATCATGGAGGCGCCTCGATGCACGGCGAAGGCGTCATTTCATGCGCCATTGGCGCCATTCTCCAACGTGACGCACCCGGCTCTTGCCCGGGAGTCGCTTTTCGCGTGCGTCGAGGCGCCATCGGCGGCGAACCCTGGCGCCTTCTGACCCGATCGCGGCGCCTCTCCGCGTCATGGAGCGGCTCTACCCCGTGCGCGACGCGAGGCTCCGATAGATCTGGAGCCATCTCTCGGTGGTCCGCTCGTTGGCAAAAGG
>DATHQY010000555.1:0-4995 GCA_035482215.1 Polyangiaceae bacterium
CGAGAGCGATCTCCACTCCACCGCCCAGCTGCCCTGCCATTTCGACATCGTGGGGCAACGTCGGAAGGAGGTCCGTGTCAATTCGCCACTGGCCGAGGCCGAGTTGAACGAACGGCATCACGCGCCCGTCCGCGATGCGCACGCGCGTGACGAGCATGCGGCTCGAGCGGATCGGCCGCAGTCGGTCCATGAGAGATAGCCCGCCGACAAGCCCGTGCGCGCCGCCCCAGTCGCGGGCGATGAGGGCGAGATGCGGCGACGAACCCACCCACGGCATGTCCTCGTTGGACGCCGAAGAGGAGCGGGGGGGCACGGGTCGTTCTTCTTCGCCGAGGTGAAAACCTCCCTCGTGATCGAACGCGTGCGCGCCCTCGCGCAGCGCATCGACCAATTTGCTCCAGTCGACCTGAAGGCGCCCCACCGTCTCCGCGTGCGCGGTCGCAGGCAGGCACACGATGGCTCCAGCCACCGCGGCGAGCGCCACGCAAAAGAGAAAGCGCAGGAGCATCCACGAAGGCAGAGCAACGAGCGTGCCCCGCCGTGCATCAGAGCGACGCGGAGTTTTCACGCTTGTTTCGTGCGGCGGCTTTGCGTCCCGCATGTAGGCCGATTTGCCTGGCGGGTCGTGCTGCTGAGTCCAATAGGCCTCACTCCGGGGCAGGAATGACCAAAGTGTGGCGTCGGGCTCCACGCCGCGGCGAAGATTGTCGCGCGCGGCGCGACAGTTGCCGCTGAACAAGTCGACTGACGAGGGAATTTCCGACGCGCGCCATCGCCAGGCCGCGCGGGAGCGTTTCCTGGAACAGCCTGCTCTAATGATTCATCAGGACTGAAATGAGTCCAGGCCCCGTGCGTAAGCGATCTCGACGAGGAGCACGCATGATACGTATGGATTCGTGCAGTCGCGGACCGACGAGGCCATGAAGCGCTACGCTGCGGGGGACGATGAAGCGTTCACCCTTGTGTACGACGCACTCGCACCGCGATTGTTCGGCTACCTCCTGCGGCAGACGCACGACCGTGCTCGCGCGGAAGACCTGATTCAGCAGACGATGTTGCACATGCATCGTGCACGCGAGAGCTTCATCCCGGGGGCAGAAGTGACCCCATGGGCGTTCGCGATCGCCCGCCGCCTGCTCGTGGACGTTGTCCGCCGTGGAAAACGAGAAGTCCTCACGGACGATAGCGGGGCGGCTGGCGTGAGCGAGTCGCGGCAACCGAGCGCCGACGACCTCGTGCGAGCGCGCGAAGTCGCCGCGCGGCTCGAACGAGCGCTGGCCGCGCTGCCTGTCTCGCAGCGCACGGCGTTCGAGCTTATTCGGCAAGAGGGCCTCAGCGTGGCCGAGGCGGCGCAAGTTCTCGGGACGACCACGATGGCCGTGAAGCTCCGCGCCCACCGCGCCTACGAGGCGCTTCGCTCGGCGCTGACGGACTTGGCCGTCTGACCGCGCGCCGCGGGTCCCCGCGATTGACGCCGGTGCTGGCAATCCGCGGCCAGACCGGGTAAGCGCGGGGCCCCATGCCTTCGCGCCCTGCGCGCATCCTGATGGTGTCGTCCGAAGTCGAGTCCCTTGCCCGAACGGGGGGGCTCGGCGACGTCGTGGAGGCCCTTTCGCGCTCGCTCGCAGGGCGCGGGGCGGACGTGGTCGTCGTCACGCCGAAGTACGGGACGACCCGCATTCCGGTCGATGCCCAATGGTGGTCCTCGCCGGTCACCGCGCCGCTCGGGTTGGGGCATTCGCGCGAGCTCGGAGTCCTCGAGGCGCGCCTCGCGCCGCACTTGGGCCGGCCCGTCCCCGCGCAGAACGCCGCCGGACGCCCGCGGGTGTGCTTGCTCACCGACGCGGAGCTCTTCGACCGCGACGGGATCTACGGCGACCGCCAGGGGACCTTCGGCGACAACGCGTTTCGCTTCGCGACGATGTCGAGCGGCGCCCTCGCCGTCGCCGAGCGAGCGTGGGACGGAAATTTGCCGGACGTGGTGCACGCGCACGACTGGCATGCGGCGCTGTCGATCGTCTACGCGAAGCGCACGCGCGGGCCCGCGTGGCAGCGCGTGCCCACCGTCTTCACGATCCACAGCCTGGCGTACCAGGGCGTTCTTTCGGCCTCCGAGCTCCCGTACCTCGGGGTGCCCGCGGATGCGTGGAGCGCGGGCTGGATGCGCCACGAAGGCAACGTGAACTTGATGAAGGGCGGCATCGAACTCGCGGATCGCGTCACGACCGTGAGCGAAACGTACGCGCGCGAGATTCAGACCGCGCCGCACGGGTGCGGCCTCGAAGCGCACCTCCGGTGGCACGCGTCCAAGCTCACGGGCATCACCAACGGCATCGACGCCGAGTCCTTCAACCCCGAGACGGACGGGGCGATCGCGCGCCGTTACGGCGCCCCCGACGCCTTCGACGGCAAGCGCGCGTGCAAGCGCGCCATCCTCGCGGAGCTCGGGCTCGAGGGGGCCGCGGTCCCGCTCTTCGGCCTCGTCTCGCGTTTGCAGTGGCTCAAGGGGATCGACCTCCTCCTCTCGACTTGCCCGGCGCTCGTCGAGCGCGGCGCGCGCGTCGTCCTCGTCGGCACCGGCGACGCGGCCCTCGAAGCGGGCGTACGCGCCCTCGCGGCGCGCTACCCGGGTCGGGTCGCGGGGCGCGTCGCGTTCGACCCGGCCCTCGCGCGGCGCATCTTCGCAGGATCGGATTTCCTCGTGGTGCCGTCGCGCGACGAACCGTGCGGCCTCACGCAGCTCTACGCGATGCGCTACGGGGCCGTGCCGATCGTCACGGCGGTGGGCGGTCTTCGCGACACCGTGCAGCCTGTGAACGCGGCGCGCGCGACCGGCACCGGGATCGTCGCCGCGAAGGCGGATCGGGCGTCGCTCTTGCTCGCGCTCGAAGATGCCCTCAGCCTCTGGCGCGACCCCATCGCGATGGCCTCGCTCGTCGCGCGCGGCATGGCGCGCGACAGCTCCTGGGTCCAGCCGACCGAGCGCTACCTCGCCCTCTACAACGGCTTACGAACCTCGTAACGAATACTCCGTTTATGCGTGTCTCCGGAGAAGGGGAACCGCCAAGCCGCCAAGAGAGACGTTGGGACGAAGTTTGATCCTCCCAACGCCTTAATTCTTGGCGTCTCTTTCCACTACCGGGTGCGTTTGGCGAGGCGGGTGCGCTTGCGTTCTTCGGCGTCGGCCTGCGCGATGCGTTCGGCGTCCGACTCGAAGAGTAGAGGTGCGACGGCCGTGGGGCGGCGGTCCTCGCCGAGGGCGACCATCGTGATGAGGCACTCGACGGTCGCCCACCGGTGGCCCGTTACGGTGTCTTCGCCCGAGACCTCCACTTCGATTTCGAGCGAGGTGCGGAACGTGGCCACGACGTGCGCGCGAAGGAGTACGACCTGGCCGACGTGCACGGGCCGTTTGAACAAGAAATCGTCGATGAACAGCGTGACGCAGGTGCGGCCCGTGTGGCGCTGCGCGCAGATCGCCGCGCAGAGGTCGACCCACGCCATGATTTGCCCGCCGAAGACCGTGCCGAGCGCGTTGGCGTGCGACGGCAGGACGAACTCGGTCATCTCCGTGAGCGACGCCTTTGCCGGCTTGGCCGGAGGCGAAAACGCGTCGTTCACGAGCGGCCGGCCCACGCCGGGTGCGATTGACCGACCCACGCCGTGAAGGCCGCGCGAGCCGCCGGCGACGGATCCCGCTCGGCGACGACTTTCACGCGATCGAGGCGTGCGGGGTCGAGCGCGACCGACCGGGTGGTGAGCCGCCCCTCGCGCACGAACGTCACAGCCACGACCTCGCCCGCCGCATGGCCTCGCAGCGCCGCATCGAGCTGAGTTCCCTCGATGCGCATGCCGGCGACCGCGACGATCTCGTCGCCCGGCTCGAAGCCCGCCCGCCACGCCGACGACTCGCGGATCGTGCTCGCCACGACGGTGCGGCCGCCGTCGGAGCGAACGCGCAGGCCGAGCGAGCACGGCGGCGCATCCGGCCGCGCGGCTCGCTCGATCGACAGGCCCACGCGCGCGAGCACCCGATCGCACGGTACGTCGTCGGTTCCGCGAATCCACGCGTCGAACACGTCTTGCAAAGGCACGCCGGCCACGTCTTCGAAGATCGCCTGCATCGCGTCCTCCGGCACCGGCCGTTCGTTTCGCCCGTACTCCTGCCAGAGGTGGAGCAAGACGCGGTCGAGCGACGCCTTCCCGCCGGTCCGCGCCGCGATTTCGACGTCGAGCATCGCGCAGACGACTTCGCCTTTTCGGTAGTAGTTGACGCTGCTGTTGGCCGAATTCTCGTCGGGCCGATAGAGCTTGATCCAGGCGTCGTAGCTCGCGTCCTCGAGCGAATGGTGAAAGCGCCCCGGCGTCTGTTCGAGGTAGCTGATCTCAGCGGCGAGATGTTCGAGATATTCCTCCACGGTGCAGAGCCGCGAGAGGACCAGCGTGCGCCAGTCGTAGTAGCTCGTGCCGCCCTCGAACCACCAGAGAAGGCGCGTGAGGCACTCTTGGCCGTAGCGGTACGGCGAGAGGCCGGCGGGGCGAATGCGCTTGACGTTCCACGCGTGGAACATCTCGTGCGCGACGAGCGACAGGAGATCGAGGTACGCCTCGCGCGTCGCGAAGCTCGTCCTCGGTGCGATGAGCGCTGCGCTCGATCGATGCTCGAGTCCCCCGCGGCCTCGCATCGAGAGGTGCAGGAGCAGGTCATAGGTCTCGTACGGCAACGTGCCCCCGAAGAGCTTGGCTTCCGCTTCGACGATGACCTTCGTGTCGCTCACGAGCCGCTGCACGTCGGCATCGGCGATCGCGCTTGCCGGGCAGACCGCGAGGCGGTGGATCCGCTGCATGACCTGGAACGATTCTTCGCGGTGCGTACCGATCTCGATGGGCGCGTCGACCAACGCGTCGAATGTCGCGGCCTCGAACGCGTGCTGCGCCTCGTCTCCGGGGGTCGCGGCGGCGAGCGGTGTCGCCACGCGAAAGCCGGGCGGGGTT
>DATHQY010000556.1:0-5301 GCA_035482215.1 Polyangiaceae bacterium
CGGCGTCGGTCGGCAGGCAATACTCGGCCACGGCCTCGTCGCCCGCGAATTGGACGTTGACCGCGCAGTTGTAGAGGTCGACTCCCGTCACCAGAGTCCTCGTGGTCAGACCGGAAGCGGTGACATCGACACCGATGAGCGACCCGATGATCGTCGACGAAAGCCCGGTCACATTCGGGTAGATGAAGTGCTTCGAATCCGCGCTTGCCCAGACCTCTCCGTTGAAGTTCGTGCTCGTCACGAGTACAGGCGGGCCGAGGCTCGACGACCAGAGGGTGAGGTCCACGGCGTAGAAATGCTGCGATGCCGCCACGAATACCAGATTCCCGAGGACGGCCACCGCGCCGCTCTGGTTGGAGGACAACGCGAAAAGCTGGGTGGGTGTGGACCCTGGCGCGATCGACTGAAAAAAGTAGGTTTCGGTTACACGGTTGACGTACACGACGTTCCCATCGGCCGTGAGGCCGCGGATCTTGAGGTTGGGGCCCGCCTGGACGAGAACCGGGTTCGGGACGCCGCCGTCTCCCGCATCGGCGACGGAGGTGCCCCCTTCTGCCGTGGCGGCGTCGTACGGACCGGGGAGCCCCTGGACATCGGCTTCATCCTGGGAAGGACCGTCCGACGGCTCCGCGTCGGTCACCGTCGCGTCCGGGGATTCGCCCGAGGGCTCCGCGTCGGTCAACGTGCCGTCCGGAGATGCGTTCGACGGCTCTGCGTCCGGCGTGACGCCAGGCGGCGCGTCCGTCGCAAGAGCATCGAGCGACGCTTCTGCCACGACGGCGTCCGGCTCCGCGGCCGCGTCCTTGGTCGGGGTGGCAACGTCCGACGGCGCATCGCCTTCCTCCGGCACCGACCCATCCGAACTTGGAGCCGCGTCGTCCCCCGAGCCCGGGTTGGACGGATTGTCGTCCCCCGAGCCGCAGGCCCAGAGGCTCGAGACGCAGGCCAACGCGCCGGCGATCGCGAACAGGCGAATAGGGGACGAGAGCTTCATACGGCGCTCCTCCAGACAGGTACGTCGACTCGAAAACCGAAAGGGATATCGCATCCGCCGGGATGCGATTCAAGGCACAAATCGCCTCGGCGGGACCGGGAAATAAATCGTTACCGCCACGACGGCACGCTGAAATTCGCTGCAACTTCTCTCGAGCGGACGAACGACGGGCTTCCTCCCCGGCCTCCGGCGCGCAGCCCCTCGAATCAGTCGGAGGACGAAACCGCGGCCGGCGTCGTCCCGGGAATCGGTGCGAGGTAGATCCCGGGCGCGGGGCCTTGCGTCACGACATAAGCGACGTGCGTATGATCGCTCGTGACCGCAATCTCGCGAGGAATGTCGCCGACGATCGGAACGAGCGTTGGGCCTCCGTCCGAGCCCGCGAGATCGACCGTCTCCAGGTCCACGAACACGCCGTCGCTGGCCCCGACCGTCTCGAAGCGGGTATTGGCGAGGACGAGCTGGGTGCTGGTCGCGAGACTGATGTCGTCGAAGACCTTCGTCGCGATCGGTGAAATGAGCGTGTAAGGCGGGGACGTCTGCATGGCGTTGTATTGCCCCACCTGCACCCGCTGGTTCGTACTGGACACGAGATTGACGACTTCCGTGTAAAACGTCGCGAACGATTCGTCCAGCGTATACCCGATTCCAGATTGGAAAAACGGCTCTACCCAGTTTACATCCGTGGGGGCCGAAGCCGCCAGAAGACGGGGTGTTCCGGCTTCGGTCGTCGACGCCAAGCTCAAGTCGCGGGGATGGCCGACCTGGTCGAACGTGTTCGAAACCTGGAGCCACTGCGAGCTCGGAGATAGGGCGTTGAACCCATTCACCCCGGCGTCGGCCAAGAGCTCGGGCGGAGGGGACCCCGACGCGGAAGCACGCCAGAGCACGCCCGACTGATCGTCATAAAGAACGTACCAGGGATTGTCGCCCATTCCCGCCGTACTTTGCAGCGCGGTAGGTCCGTCGAAAAAGGGGCTGTTCGGGTCGAGGACGAAGGCCGATCCGGTGCCGTCGAGAGAGAAGACTTGCACATACGATGCGCCCAGGAAAGAAGGTGCGGGCACGGCGGCTTGCGTGGCCCCCGGGTCGACGAGAACCGTGGCGATGGTTTCGGGGACGTCGAGCGCGGGCTGCCAACCGTTGGTCACGACGTACGACGACAACATCGCGCTCGTTCCCGTGGGGCACGATCCGATGACGGCGTACGCGCCCGCAAATACGACCTGGATGCCGCAGTCCGACGAGTTCGAAATGGGCGCGAGGGCCGTCGGGCGGATATTGCCGCCCTCCAAGATATCGACCCCATAGATGTGACCGGCTCCCGATGACTCCGTCGCGTCGACGTAGATGAAGTGCCGGGAATCGGGGCTGGCCCAGGCCAGATTGATGACGGCCGAATCCGAGACGATGACCGGGGCGGTCATCGACGAAGACCACACGTTGAGCTCCCCTGCGGCCCAGGTGAAGGCGAGTTGGCCAATGACCGACGCGTTGGCGTCGGCGCCATTGGGAACCGGCTGGACCTCGATGGGGGCGGCTGCGTCGGCCCCGAACACCGTCGAGGAAATGACCTTGTAATCCTGGGTCGTGACCGCCGAGCTGTCGTTGTAGAGAATCCAGCCGTCCGTCGTCATCCCTTTGATTTTCAGACTCGTCCCCGCCAAGACCAGAACGGCGTCCGTTCCGTTCACGGGAGGGCCGGCCTCGGGTGCGCTGGCCGCGTCCGCGGCATCCGTCGTCGCGTCGCTCGCACTTGCATCGCTTGCAAGCGTTGCGTCCGTCGCCGCGGAATCCGCGGCCGTACTCGGCGAATTCGTGGAATCCCCGAGTGTGCCGTCGGGAGTCGTGCTCGATTCCGCGGACGTTGAGGAGGTGGCGTCGCTTGCGTCCCGCGACGCATCGCCCGGCCCCGGCGTGGGCCCGTCCTCCGCGTCCGCGTCCTCGTCCACGGCGGGCACCGACCGTAGCCCCACGAGGAGGGTACACGCGTTCATGGCTAGGACCGCACCCACCCCCATTCCGAAACCAAGGAGCCCCGCCGTTTTCGCTCGCCGTCGCATCGCAAATGGTCCCCGAGGCAAACCGAAGGTACCGCAAAGGCTGGATTCAGCCCCCGGCCGGGCCTCGCACGCGTGGCCTGTATGGTGACCGACCCGCAAAAGTAGTTGTCGCGGACATGCGACAGTCACTATCGTGCATCGTGGGTCTTTGCGGTATGGGAAATCGCTTGGCTCCCTTTCGTGAGGTCGCTCCGTGACGCGGGCCGTTTCTCCGGTTCAAGAGGGGGAACTCGTTGCCGGCAAGTATCGAGTCACGCGAACGATCGGGGCTGGAGGCATGGGCATCGTCGTGGCGGCGACGCAGATCGAGCTCGATCGGCCCGTAGCCCTCAAGTTTCTCTTGCCCGAAGCCCTCGAGCGGCCGGACATTGCGGCTCGTTTCGCGCGGGAGGCGCGCGCGGCGGCCAAGCTCGAAGGTGAGCACATCACGAGGGTGCTCGACGTCGGCTCGCTGCCGACGGGCGAGGGCTTCATCGTCATGGAGTACCTCGAAGGCGTCGATCTGGCGCGCGTCCTCGCGCGCGACGGGGCGTTGCCCCACGAGCTCGCGGTGAAGTACGTGCTCGAAGCATGCGAAGGCGTTGCCGAGGCGCACGCGCACGGCATCGTCCATCGGGACCTCAAACCCGGCAATCTGTTTCTCGCGAAACGCATCAATGGCGCATCGGTCATCAAGGTACTCGATTTCGGAATTTCGAAATTCACGAGCGCCGAAGGGAGCGATCATGTGACCAGCACGTCGTCCCTGCTCGGCTCACCCGTATACATGTCGCCCGAACAGCTGATGGCGGCGCGCACCGTCGACGCGCGCTCGGACATTTGGGCGCTGGGCGTGGTCCTCTTCGAGCTTCTTTGTGGGGTGACGCCGTTCCAGGGAGAGCGGATGCCGGTGCTCGTCGCCGCAATTCTTCACCGCCCGGCGCTTTCGATGGACACCGCGCGCCCCGACCTTCCGCCGGGCCTCGGGGCCGTCGTGCATCGATGCCTGGAGAAAGAGCCATCGAAGCGTTTCGCCAACGTCGCGGAGTTCGCGACCGCGCTCGCGGCGTTTGGTCCGCCCGCCAGCGAGCGCTCCCTGGAGCGCATCGTCCATACGCTTGGATTGCAGCCGTTGTCCCCGACTGTCGAAGAGAAGGCTCCTCCTTCATCGGCTGGCGCGGTGGATCCGCTCACGTCTCTCGAGGCGATCGTTCCGACGGAGCCCGTCGCCGCGGGCGCCCCCACGGAGCTCGCCGGACGACGCGTGTCGATCGTGGAATCCGTGGCCGGCGCGAGTCGGTCCGTTCGGGCGCCGGACGCGACTCGGCGTCCCGGCTCGTGGGCTCTTCCACTGATCGCGCTCGCGGCGCTCGGCGCAGGCGGCGGCGCCACCGCCTGGCTACGTCTGCGCGCCGCGCCTGCACCTTCGGCCGCCGTTTCGGCCACGGCGGGCGCTCCTCCCGGCTCGAATGCATCCGCGTTCGGTGTTGCCGGATCCGCCAGCGACGCCGTGGCCAGCGCACCCGCACCGTCCGCTCCGGCGACCGCGTTCACGATGACGGCCGCCGCGTCAGCATCGGTCGCGCCGCCGCACTTGCGGCCCGCGGGAAGTGCGGGCATGGCGCCCCTCCGGGCGACGCCCCCGACGTCGAATCCTGCCCACCCGTCGACGCACGGGTCCGCGGAACCGGCGCCCTCGGGCGCCCCGTCGTCGCCGGTCGGCGAGCCCTCGTGTTCGGTGCAGTCGTACGTGAATCCGGCGGATGGGGAAGTGCACTTCCGCAAGGTGTGCCGATGAAACGACTGCTCGCCGCTGCCGTTCTCGTTGCGTTGGCGTCGGCTTCGTGGCCGGCAGACGCCGATGACGACGCCTGCATCGCCGCCGCCGAAGAGGCGTTGACGTTGCGAAAGCAGCAGCACCTGCAAGAGGCGCTCGTCCTGATCGCCGCCTGCGTCGACTCCGCCTGCCCCACGGAAGTTCGCGCCGTCTGCGAAAGGCGCGCCTCGGAGCTCGAGGCCGCTATGCCGACCATCGTATTCGTCGCTCATGATGGCCTGGGCAACGATCTCACGGCGGTCAAGGTGACCGTCGACGGGGCGCTGCTCACCGCGCGGCTCGACGGGCGCGCGTGGAGAGTCGACCCGGGACCGCACGTCTTTCGGTGGGAGGCTGCGGGGTTCTCGCCCGTGGAGAAGACGCTGCTCGTCGGCGAAGGCGAGAAAGAGAGGCGAGAAGTGGTCGCGTTCGCCGCGCCATCCGTAGAG
>DATHQY010000557.1:0-13801 GCA_035482215.1 Polyangiaceae bacterium
CGCCGTGAGGCCCATTTTTCGGAGCGTCCGTCGCGTGAGGCCCAGCGTCGCGTAGTACGCGCGCTTCAAACCGAAGAACACGGGGTGCATGCCCAGCCCCAGAACACATCTCGTGCCAACGCGACGAAACGCCTCCCGAACCCCGGGGCCACCGCCGGCGACCCCTCGAACCCGCGCGAAAATGGCCGTCCTATAAGCCTTCCATTGCCATGGCAATGAAGTGCCTATAGCCGAGCCATCGGGCCGCGGGGTCGTCCCCGAGGCGCCGCTCGGTGTCCTGGGACGGCGCCGAGGCGCCGCTCGGTGTCCTGGGACGGCGCCGAGCTCAGAGCTCCTCTTCCGACTTCTTCTTCTCGTGCGCGTCGTGCGTGTGTTTGTGCTTGGCGCGCGAAGCGCCCGTTTCGTCTTTCTTCGCGACTGCGTCGGTCGTGGCCTCCGGCGGGGCGAGCGCGATGACGAGGGTGTCGCCCTTGGCGGTGACGCGGTAGTTCGGAACGCCGTCTTTAAACGCTACCGTGAGCTCCGCGCCAGCCGAGTCATTGGACACTTTGATCGCCTGGATGCGCGAGTCGCGCGACGCGAGTGGCGCGGCGGCTTCGAGCGACTTGTGGCCGGGCACTTTCACGGTGAACCCGGTCGGCTGCTGCGCCCCTTCGAGGCTCTCGATGACCCCGTCCATCTTGAGGCGCAGAATGTTTCCGTGATGCACCGGTCCGTTCGCGAACGGGGCGACGTGCACGTGCTTCTTGTGCGCCGGCGCGCCCTCCGTGTCTTCGTTCTCGGCCACCGGGGCTGCGGGCGCGGGCGGCGGTGCGACCGACTGCGCGGCCGGCTGCGCCGGGGCCACGGGGGCCGCTTCGGCTGCCCCCGTAGAAGCGGGCGATGCGGCCGCCGCGCTCGCGGACGCGGCGGCGAGCGTCGCGTCGTGCGGCGCCTCATGGTGCACCTTTTTCAAGGCGAGTGCCCCCAAGATCGCCGCGATCATCACTCCGCCTGCGACCGCCGCGCGCCGCTTCGTCACCGCGAATGCCATGGGCGGCACCGGGGCCTCGATCGACGCGGCGCTCGACTGGCCGCGGAGCACCCGTCGGGGGCTCGCGTGCAGGCCCGATGGAGCGGGGGCCGTGGTCCGGCGAGGCGACGCGCCCTCGTGGAGGCGCTCGCTCTGCTTCTTGCCCAGGATCGCTACCGTCTCGCGGGCGCGTTCGGCGAGCTCTTTCATCTTCGGAGCGATGCGGCTCACGTTCCGCGCGAAGAAGCCTTTCATCTGCGCCGAGGCTTGCTCCATCGCCTCGAGGTCGTCCACGCGCGACGGGCTCGGAGCCGCGGTTTCGACGCGCGCTTTCTGCGCGTGGGCCTCGGCCGGTCGGCCTTCGGCTTCGCCCATGTCGACGTCCACGTCCACGTCCGAGTAGCGAAGCGTCACGACGAGCTGCGGGACGTGGGACGTGGGGTCGAGCGCGATGTCGACGCGATCGATGTTCGCGGGGCGCTTTCCGCCGTGCTCGGCGTCTTCGAGCTCGACCTGCCGGCCGACCTGCAAGAACCCGAGATCGCTGCCCACGGTCACAGCCGCCCTGTGGGCGTCTTTGATCTTGGCGCGCATCGGTGCGGCGAGGCCGTCGATGTGGAGTCGCACCTTCGAGCCGGCATGCACCTCGGGCGCGGGCATGCTGGCCATGAGGCCACATACGCGCTTGAGCGCCTCGACGCTCTCCGCGTCGACGTCCGTGAACCGTACGCCGAACTCGCCGCCCCGGTCCGCACCCTGCGCCCACACGACTTCGCCGGCGGCGAGCACGCTCTGGTCGGGCCCGGCGTCGAAGCGGCAGGTGAGTGGCTGCCCGGGCTCGGGCAGGTAGGCGGTTCGAAGCTGAATGCCGTCGCCCGACACATTGACGGCCTGGGCTTCGAACGTGGGCCCAAGCGCGCCCCCCACCTCGACCAGCGCGTCGAACGGGATTCGCGTCGCTCCCAGTGCTCGGCGTTCCTCGGTGCTCATCTCTTCCTCCGTCCTTCTCCATTCGCGATAAAGAATCAGAGAGGGGAGGGCCAAGTTTTCATGGCTGCACATCTCGTTCTCGACATCGAAACGATCCCCGATCCGGAGCTCCCGCGGCAGGACGACAGCGAGCGCGTCCCGCCGCCGCCGTTCAACCAGATCGTGACGCTCGGCTGCCTCTTGCTCGAGGATCATGTACCGAAGCGTCTCGGCGTCGTGGGTGAAGGCAAGACGGAAGGCGAGATGCTGACCGATTTCGCCGAATGGCTCGACGCGAAGCGGCCCACCGTGGTCACGTGGAACGGTCGTGGCTTCGACATGCCGGTCATCACGAGCCGGGCGCTGAAACACGGCATCACGATGCCCTGGTGGTTCTCCGATCGGAACACGCGCTACCGGTACTCGGTCGACGGGCACTTCGACCTCATGGATTTCCTCGCGGATTTCGGCGCCGCCAAGAACGCGCGCCTCGACATCTACGCGAAGCTCGTCGGCTTTCCGGGCAAAGTGGGGGTGGACGGATCGCAAGTGCAGCCGATGGTCCACGCAGGCCGGCTCGAGGAAGTGAACGCGTACTGCCTGTGCGACGTCGCGCAGACCGCGGCGATTTTCCTGCGGGTCGAGCTGCTCCGCGGGTCGTTCGGACGCGCGCGCTACCGCGAGCTCGCCGAGACGCTGCTCGCGTTCATCGATGGGCATCCCCGGGTCGCGCCGGTGGCCGCTGCGATCCAGCGGAAACGCTTCTTGCTCGACGAGCCGTAGCGGAGTCGCGGGCCCTCGTCGGAACGCGCGACTTGAGCGAGATTCGCCCTTGGAGCGCTAGTATCCCACGTTGATCGGCGCGGCAGGCCGCGGCAGGGGGACCGGACGGAGCGGAGGCGCCGGCCATGCGGTGGTCGCCGGCGGGGCCGCCACGGCGCCGACAGGCGGCGTCGCACCGCTCACGCCCGGTGGCGCCGCTGCCCCAACGGGTCGGGGCGGTGCTGCGGCCACGGAGGAAGACGCGGCGGCAGCTACGGGCGGCGACGGGGGTGCCGCGGCGGGAACCGCCGCGGGGGGCGCGCCCTCGGCGGACCGCGGGCGACCGGGCGTCGCGAGACTCCCGGCGTCCAGAGTGTCGCCCGTGAGCCGCGTCGTGGACGCCGGCGCAACCGCTGCGCTCGAGGACCCCGCCGGTGCGGCGCCCACGGCCGCCGCCGTCGAATCGGGGGCCGCGTCGCGATGCCCCGGCGCAACCGCCAGGAGCACCGCGCCTCCCACCGCGAAGAGGACCGCGAGAATCCCCCCGGCGATCCAGGGACCCACCGGCCGTTTGGGTACCCCTGCGGCCGTCACCGAGACGGCCGCCGCGCTTTGCGCGAACGCAGGCGACTCGGCGGGCGCTCCCCCGTAGGTCGCGGGGGACGTCGCGGCCGAATGCAGCGTCGGCAGAGGCGGTGTCGTCGTCTCCCGAGCGGGCGCCGCCGGCGCTCCCGCGGCTGCGCGGAGCGTCTCGATGAACTCCTGCGCCGACTGGTACCGAGTCCCAGCCTCCCGCGCGCATGCCCGCTGAAACCAGGCCTCCATCGAATACGGAAGCGCCGGAGCCGCCGCGAGCAGGCTGGGAAGCGGTTCGGTGCAAATCTTGACGAGAATGTCCCCGAACGAGTCCCCGCCGACCGCGAGCTGCCCGGTGAGCATCGTGTACGCGACGAGGCCCAGGGAATAGAGATCGCTCCGGTGATCGCAGTCGCGCGAGCCACGGATCTGCTCGGGACTCATGAATAGCGGGGTCCCGAGCAAGGCGCCCGTGCCGGTCACCTGGGATGCGTTCTCGAGCCCGATCGTCATCTTGGCCACGCCGAAATCGAGGATTTTGACGACGTCGCCGTCCGCGTCGGGCTCCTGCGCGAGGAAGATATTGTCCGGCTTGATGTCGCGGTGAACGATGCCCGCCGCGTGTGCGCGCCCGAGCGCTTTGCAGGATTGGGCGAGGACTTCCACGGCCTGGGCGAGGGAGAACGGGCCTTTGTGCGCGATGCGGTCGGAGACGTTCTCGCCGGTGAGCAGCTCCATCGCGATGAAGGGCGTCCCGTCGTCGAGCGTGCCGTTGTCGAACACCTGCACCACGTGCCGCGATTGGAGGCGCGCGGCCGCTTTCGCCTCGGCGTCGAACCGGCGGAGCGCCTCCGACGAGCGCACGAACTCCCGCGCGATGAGCTTGATCGCGAGGCGATGCCCGAGCCCCGTATGCGTGGCGGACCACACGGACCCCATGCCTCCGCGGCCGATCATCGCGTCGAGACGGAACTTGCCCGCGACGAGCTGCCCGGCGCGCCCGAGCTCCGAGGAGGGGACCGAATTCATCGCCGCCTAGCGTGACCGATATGCGCCTGGGGCGCCATATCCTGGGAGGCGGCCGCCGGGGTCACGGCGGTGAACACACGTTGCGTTGAAGCGGATCCTGGAGGCACGAGGTCCCCGCGTACGTGCATCCGGTGCTCGGGCACGACGGAAAGCAGAACACGGCCTCCGCGCCCTGCTCGCAGTAGTTCGGCAGGCCCGCGGAGTTCGAGCCGCAGTCTTGGTCGGTGACGCAATAGTTCGAGCACCAGGAGTTGTTGGCGCACGTGCCCGACGCGCACTGCGCGTCCTCCGAGCAAGGGTCGCCCAGTTGGGCGGTGCCGGTCATGGAGGTCCCCGTTGCCCCGGTCGCGGTTCCGCTTGCCCCGGTCGCGGTTCCGCTTGTGGCCCTCACTGCCGTGGAACCGGCCGCGCCGCCGTTTGAACCGCTCGCAGAGCCCGTATTGCAGGAGGAGCTGCAGCTCGTGAGGACGCACGTGTAGAGCGACTCCGCGTTGGCCTCCGCGGCGACGCACGCGGACGACGAGCTATTCGCGCACGCGACGCATGCCGTGTCGGCGTCGCAGTTCAATAGCGCGGTACAGCAGCTCTGCTTGACACAAGCATCGCACGCATCGTCGCTCGCCGCGCTGGCGCAGAGGTTCGGAGCGCCGGCCTCCGCCACGCCGCCGGGTGCACTGCCCGCGCCGCCGCTGCCGCCGAAAAGCGCGCCGCCCATCCCCATGGAGCCGCTCGATCCGAGGGATCCGCCGGTTCCGCCGCCGGCAGACGCGCCGCCGTTCGTGCCGCTCGCTGCGCCAGAGACGCCGCCCCCGAGCTTGCCCAGGTCGATGCCGCCGTCGGTCGGCACCGTTGCGTTGATCGTGCACCCGGCCGCCCCGGTCGCGAATAGCGCCGTCGCCACGAACCAAACGTGAGAACCCCAAATCGTCTTCACCAGAACCTCCTTAGGCCGCCGTGATGCACGGTCGCCCCGCGTCGATTCCCCGTTGCATTGGGAGTGCCCGCTCCGACGGAACCGCGAGACACTCCGCGAAACACCCATTTTCTAGGGCATTTGCGCGCGTTTCGGTCTGCGCGCGGCGGGCGGGACGCGCACTCGGACGGAGCGAACGACGACGATCGGTCGGCGTGGCCGCCAAGGCCCGCACGCGGCTACACTCGCGGGCAGCATGACCGCGGCCGTCGAAACGCTCAGCGCACGGCAGACGCTCGATCCCGAGACGATGTGGCGCGCCATGCGCGGGCTCATGGACCGGCTCTTCGGCGCTCTGGACGGCGATGCCGTCATGGACGACGCGCTCGACATCCTGGTCGAGCTCCTCGGCGCCGACCGGGGGATCATTCTCCTCACCGAGTCGGACGGCACGACCCACGTCGTGAACGGCCGCGGCCACCGGAAGTCGCTCGCGGCGGCCGAGCGTGAAGAGATCAGCAAGACGGTGATCCGCCGCGCCCTCGATACCGGCGAATGCGTCGTTTGGGATCCGAAGAGCGCGCCGCGCGCGTCATCGCGGCCGTCCTCGAGCGTGATGGCGCTCGGGATCGTGGTGGCGCTCGCGGCGCCGCTTGCGCGCACCGGCGGCGGCAAGAACGCGATTCGCGGCGTGCTCTATGTCGACGTGCGCGATCAGCGAAAGTTCATCGGCGACAGGCACGTCGAGTTCTTCATGTCGGCGGCGGTTCTCCTCGGCGCCGTGCTCGAACAGCACGGTCGCGCGCAGACGGAGCACCGGCTCTTGCAGGAGGCGCGCGCGCATTGCATGGACGTGCGCCACACGCCGCCGCTCTCGGACTTGCTGGCAGCTCCCAGCCTTCGCGCGGTCGCGCACGAGATCGAGTCCGGGCTGAAGAGCGACGCGCCGATGCTCATTCTCGGCGAATCCGGCACAGGGAAGACGCTCGTGGCGCAGGCCATCGCCGAAGCGAGCGGCCGCCGGCCCGTCGTGCGCGCGGTGCTCGGCGGCAGCGACGACCTCAATACGATCACCTCGGAGCTCTTCGGCCACGAACGCGGCGCGTTCTCGGGGGCCGTGTCGAAGCGAATCGGCCTCGTCGAGTTCGCCGACGGCGGGACGCTCATTCTCGACGAGCTCCTCAACCTACCGCCTCGCGCGCAGCAGCTCCTGCTCGACTTCACGCAGTTCGGCACCTACCGGCCCCTCGGCTACGACCGCGCGGAGCCGAAGCGCGCGCGCGTTCGCATTCTGGCGGCGACGAACGGCGACCTGCAAGCCGCGATTCGCGAGCGCCGCTTTCGCGAGGATCTGTTTTACCGGCTCGCCGCAGTCACCGTCGAGATGCCGCCTCTGCGCGAGCGTCGCGAAGACATCCCGTCGCTCGCCGAGAGCACGCTGCGGCGCGTGGATCCGGGCCGCGCGTGGTCGCTATCCGTGCCGCTGCGGAGGCTCTTGGTTTCGCCCGGACTCGATTGGTCGGGCAACGTCCGCCAGCTCGAACGCGCGATCGAGCGCGCGCGGGATCGCGCGGTGCATCGCGATGCGGATGCGACGCTCCTCACGCCGGAGCACCTCGAAGCGCGTGACCTCGGGCAAGTGCCGGTCACGGCCCTCGCGTCGGCGGAGCCCGTCGCCAGCGATGCGCCGAGCGTCACCTGGCAAAAACTCCAGGCTGAACGCACGCGTATCGACGAGCGGGAGCAGGCGCTTTTGCGAAAGGCGCTCACGGAGGCGAACGGCGTCGTGGCGCAGGCCGCGCGCGACCTCGGGATCGCGCGCACGACGCTCTCGCACCGCCTCGACGCGCTCGGGATTCGCGCGCCGAAGCGGTCGGAGGAACCGAAATAGCGATTTGTGCGATCCGAGAACTACGGCGACGTGTGGAACTTCAAATCGTATTCACCGCGGACGCCGAACATGAGCCAGAAGTGAACCGCTTGATTGTTGATCGAAGCCCCGGTCGAGCCCCCGCCGCTGTTGGACCCGCTCTCGTTCGTGTACTCGTTGAAGGAGAACTGCGCAAACGGCCCGATGCCGAGGGGGAAACCGTCGAGGGCGCGGATATCGAGACCCGTCTGGATGCTTCCGAGCTCCCAGCCCGAGAGACCCTCGCTTTGGCTGGCGTTGCCTTGGCTCTGCGAGAACGAAAGCCACTCGTAGCCGAACCCGACGCCGAGCCACGGATCGACCCGGTTGTTCGGCAGGAAGTGGTACGTCCCCTCGATCCCCCAACGAACGTCGTTCCCCGAACAACCGACACCTTGTGTGTTGCAGACCGCGTTGAAGTTGGTGCCCAGAGACGCGACTCCGAACGAGAGGTAACTACCGACATACCAATTGTCCGCGAGGCGCACGCCCAGATCGAGCCAGAGAGGAATGATCTGATTGCTTATCGCGTTGTCCAGGTCATTCCCGTTGCCGCCGATTGCGTTTCCGAACGGGAAGGCAGCCCCGAAGCGCGCGCCGAGGTCCAGCGCGACGATCGAAACGTTCTCGCTGCCCGAAGCGCTCGGCTCCGTATGGGAGGCCCCCGGCGCGGTGGCGACTGCCGCGCCTTGTCCGCCGTAGGGATCCGCTCCCCCGGCGGCCGCCTGGCCCGGCGGCGCGGCGACGGCGCCGGCAGCCCCGCCGCCGCCACTCAGCTGAAGCGCCACGGGCTTTGACTGGCCGTCGAGCAACGTGACGTCCGCCTCGGCGCTTCCGAAACCCTGCTGGCGCGCGGTCACACGATGCGTGCCGGGGTCGGTCGGGCGGTCGTTGTCGAGGAGCACGTTCGGAACGAGCTGGCCGTCGACCGTGACTTCGGGATTCGGCGTGACTCCCGGCGGCAAGTCGACGTGGATGCGGAGCTTGCCGATGCGCGGGGACGCGGCGTCGAGAATCCCCTTCGCCTGCTGCTTGGACTCCGCCCACGACGCCGGCGCGTTCGCCGGAAGCGTCTCGTTGATGACGCGATTCAGGATCTCCGTGCCCGCGACGATGTGACCGAGCTGGATATCGCACTGCGCGAGCGGCACCGCGGTCGTCGGCGCGTGGACGAGAGCTTCGCCTCGCTCGAGTTTGTCGACCGCGCCTTTGCAGTCGCCCGCCTGCGCCAAGCGCAGCCCTTCGATGGCAAACGGGCGCGCGGCGGCCTTGTCCTCGGGCGTCGGGTTGTTCGGGTCGGCGTGCGCGACGCGCGCCACGGGCACGAGGGCCGCAGCGGCGAGAACGAAGACCGGCAAAGAGGCTCGATGAATCGACTTCATTGGTTTCGGCTCTCGTGGGAAATCGCGGGTAGTGCCGCGGACGTTATACGACCGGCACCGGACCGCAACGGAATTTGTCGCGAGGAAGGACTGCCTCGCCGCGCTCGGTTCCCCTCAGTCGTTTGCTTCGTAGGCCTCGCTTGGCATGCCATGTCGATCTCCGCGCGCTCCGCGAGCTCGCCGCGCACGCGATCCGGAATCGGACACGCTCCGCTCATCACGCTCTCACCCAACTCACGAAACCATGCCGTGACCGCGTTCACTCTCGCCTCCTCTTTTGTTTCCGAAACGCAACGAAACGCGACGCGTCCGGTCGTGTGGCCGACGTCGTCGATGCGTTTGGCCCTGACCCATCGATCCATGGCCGGACGAGCCACGCGAAGGCGGTACTCAGCAAGTCCGAGGCCACGGCCCGATACGCGCCACAGGGCTTCGGGCGCGGCGATAACCAGGGGGAAACCTCACAGAACGGCGTGACCAAGGTCCGCGATGTGACGACCAGCGGTCGTCGTTCGGGGCGTGCGCGATAGCGGCGCGCGGACAGAGCGCTAGACAGAGCACCAGGACAGAGCGCCAGGACGGAGCGCCGGACTAGGCCAAACCGCGTGCATCCCGCAATCGTCTTTTCGCGGGGCGCCCTACTCGCGTGGCGCGGCGCGTGCTACGTCTAGTCGATTGCGCACTGGCGCAAATGGGGAGTCGTCACATGCAGATTGTCACACGTGTGTTCCGAACGCTGGCCTGCGCGGCGGTCATTTCATTCTTCGGATGTTCTTCCAACAACAGCAGCAACTGTTCGCCCACGACGGGGACGACGAGCACCGGCCTTCTCGGCGGGATGACGGCCAGTTGCACCAACTCGTCCCAGCAATGCTCGACGGGGCCGGACGCGACGACTTGCGAGACGTGCGCCGCGCAATCCTGTTGCTCGCAAACGCTGTCGTGCAAGGACGACACGACGTGCGTCGAGTGTGCGGACAGCTGCACCGACTCGCAGGATTGCGCGACTTGCTCGGGGAGTGACACGACCGCAAGCGGGTTCTTCTCGTGCCTATTCACGAAGTGCAGCGCGCAGTGCGGCGCCGCGACCAATGCGTGCCCAGCGATGGCCGGGGACAATGCGTGCGCGACCTGCCAGAAGGAGAGCTGCTGTACGGAGCTCGTCGCCTGCAACGCGGACACCGAGTGCGTCTCACTCAGCAACCAACTGACCACGCAATGCGGGGACATGAACCTTTCTTGCGACGCGCAGGTCGTGGAGCAGTCAGGCGATGAAGCAGCCGCAGGCTTGCTCCAGTGCGTGCAGACCAATTGCTCGACCCAGTGCGGCGGCTGACGGCGGGGGCCGCGGATCTGCGGCGGCGCTCGCGATGCGAGAGATTCTCCGTGCGGGAAGCCAGGGGCTCACTCCTTTGGCCGATACGAGGTTCACTGGTCAAACGGCGCCTCGCATGCGCCCGCGCGCTACCCGCCGACCCCGCACCCGGAACGCGCGGCCGCGTCGCACGAGGTCGATCGACTTGCCCGTCCACCTCTGCTCTCCTCGGGACATGCGACGTCCCTGGTTTGCGCCCATGTGCGCGTGGCTCGTGACCGCGCCGCGATTTCGGGACTTCCTGAAGGCCCTCGAGACCGGCCGGCGCGCGCAGGACTTCGCGCCGGTGGAGCAGCGCGCGCCCGAATACGGGTTTCGGCCCGGCAATCTCCTCCAGACCTACCAGCGCAACGCGCCCAATTGAGCCGCGCGCCGTGGAAGCCTGCATTCTCGAGAACAACGCCCCGTACCGCACCCGCGACATGGCGAAGATCCGCGCGGCGATAACAGCCGGTACGACGACGTGGATCGACCTCGACAAGCACGAGCCGGCGATCGATGCGTTCCTGACCGAGGCCCTCGGGATCCACGCCCTCACGCTCGAAGACATCTGGTCGGACCGGCCGGCCCCCAAGGTCGACGAGTTCCCCGGCTATATCTACGTGTGCGCGCAGACCATGCGTGCGTCCCCACCTGACCCGCCTGACCCATCTGGGCCGCCTGGCGGGTCCCGCGCGCTGGCCCACTTCGAGCTCGATCTCGTCGTGGGTCGCACGTTCGTCATCACGCGCGACGAGGGGCGCGCCACGGTGCTGGCGGTCCACGAAGAGCTCGCGCGGACGCCGAAGTCGCTGGTGCGCGGCCCGGCGTGGATCGCGCACTCGGTCCTGGATCACGCGGTGGACGGGTATCTCCCGGTCATCGACGCGTTCGACGACGAGGTCGAGTCGCTGCAGGACGACGTGCTCGCCAAAGCCGGAACGCGCGAGGGCAACGCGGTCCTCGCGCGGATCCTCGAGACGAAGCGCTCGCTCCAGGCGTTGCGCCGGATTTCGATTCACCAGCGGGACGTCTTGCTCCGCCTCGCGCGCGGGGAGTTCGCGATCCTGCCGGCCGAAATCGTCCCGTACATGCGCGACGTCCACGATCATTTCGTGCGCGTGAGCGACCTCGCCGAGAGCTACCGCGACCTCGTCACGAGTGCGCTCGAGGCGTATTTGAGCGTTCAGTCGAACCGCTTGAATGAAGTGATGAAAACGCTCGCCCTCATCTCCACCGTCATGCTCCCGCTCACGTTCATCGCGGGCGTATACGGCATGAATTTCGACCGGATACCTGAGCTGCACTGGCTCTACGGGTACCCCTACGCCCTGTGCCTGATGGGCGTGACGGCGATCGGCGCGGTGCTGTGGTTTCGCCACAAGGCGTGGATCTGAAGGGCGAAGGCGAAGACCCGGCTAGGCTCGCCTCGACTTCCCCGCTATCGTTGGTGTTCGTCGACGATTGTCGACGGTGCATCCCTTTGGCGCCCGCTCCGTCCATGCTCTGAGGCCCCCGCAACCGCCATGCAGCCCCCGCCCAGTCTGTTCAGCCCGTACCCGCAGCCGGGGGAAGTGCTGGACGGCAAGTACCGCATCGAAAGGATGCTCGGCGAGGGCGGAATGGGCGCGGTCGCGAAGGCGACGCACCTCCTGCGGCGGGCGCCGGTGGCGCTCAAGTTCATGAGCCCCGCGATTCTGTCGATGGCGGGGACGGTGGAGCGTTTCGTCAACGAAGGCGTCGCCGCGTCGCAGATCGACAGCGACCACGTGGTCAAAGTCTTCGACGTGGGGCGCCTTTCGACGGGCGCGCCCTACCTCGTGATGGAATTTCTCGACGGGCGCGACCTCAGCGACGTCATCACGCACGAAGGCCCGCGCATCGCGTCCACCCGGTCCGTGCACTTCACGTTGCAGATGCTGCGCGCCCTCCACACGGCGCACACGGCGGGGATCGTCCACCGCGACATGAAGCCGTCCAACTGCTTCGTCATCGAGAAGGACGGCGAGCCCGACTTCTTGAAGCTCGTCGACTTCGGCATCAGCAAAGTGCGCGTCGACGACGAACGCGCCTCCAACCTGACGCGGACGAACAGCGCGCTCGGAACTCCGCTCTACATGTCGCCCGAGCAGGCCCGGTCGCCCCGCGACGTCGACGCGCGGAGCGATCTCTATTCGGTCGGCGCGATTCTCTACGAGATGCTCTGCGGGCGAACGCCGTACACGTCCGAGAGCGGCGAGTACACGGAGATCCTCTTCAAGATCTTCACGACGGAGCCGGAGCCGCTGCGGTCGATTCAGCCCGACGTGGCCGACGGGCTGGCGGACGTCGTCCACCGCGCGCTCTTGCGCGATCGGGACGCGCGGTTCTCGAGCGCGCTCGACATGGCGGAGGCGCTGGCCCCGTTCGCCGACGAACGGAGCTCCGATCTCATCGCCCGGATGCGCGGCGTCCGCGGACGGAGCATCGTGCCGAGCGCGATACCCGCCGCGATGTCCCGGGCGACGCCGCCGATGCCGCCATCGTCGGACGCCGCGGCGGCGCCGGCGCAGACGTTCCCGCCCGCTTCGCCGGAGGCTCTCCGGGCACCGAAGGTCCCCACGGATCTCGGGCTCAGTCGATCGGCCGCGGGCGGACCGCGTCCCACGTCGCGAAGCGCAGCGGCGCTCGGGATCGCCGCCGGGGTCGCGACGATCGCCATCTGCGTCGCGGCCGGCGTCTTCGTGCTTCGCAACCACGCGGCCCCGCCGCCCGGCGGGACGGCGGGGAGCGCAGGGACGGCGGGTGCGGCATCCACCGTTCTCGCAGTTCCCGCGACCCGCGCCCCGGCGACCGCGGCGGCGAACGGACCCCCGAGCGCCGTGAATCCCGCCGCAGAACCGATCGTGGCCGCATCCCCGTCGCCTGCGGCTCCCTCCGAAGCCTCCGCTGTCGTTCTCGTGCCTGCGCCGTCGGCCGCGCCATCCGCTGCGCGTCCCCCGGCAGCGCCCTCCGCCGGAGCCGGCACCGCGGAAACCGCGCCCAAGTCCTCGGCGCGCGCATGGGTCCCCGGCAGCCCCGGCGGCCCCGGCGCCCCGCCACCTCCGGGCCTGCCCACCCAGCTCGGAGACCTGAAGCTGCACTGACTGGCTTTGGCCCGCGACCCGCGAAGAAAACTAGGATAAATGGGAGAGCGTGGCGGCCGTGCCCGCCTGCCACGCGCCAAGGACTCGTGCCGATGCCCACGCCGTCTCGCTCCCGAACGCTTGCCTGGCCCCTGCTTTTGGCTGCCGCCCTCGTGGCGCCCAGCGCCTTCGCGGATACCCCCGCGCCGGACCTGCGCACCTCCCTGTCCGATCAAGCGCGGCGCGCGTGGGACGCGGCCAAGCAGCTCGCGGGCGCGAGCGACTACAAGGGCGCGCTCGTCGAGTTCCAGCGCGCGTACGAGCTCTCGCACAACCCGCGCGTGCTGTTCAACCTGGGCGTGACGGAGAAGCTGCTCACCCACTACGCGCGAGCGGTCGACGCCTGGGACAAGGAACTGCGCGAGGGCGCCGGGCAGCTGAGCCCCGCCGAGTCGCAAGAACTGAAGAACGCCGTGGCGATCGTGCAGCAGTTCGTCACGACGATCGAGGTCTCGGCCAACGAAGAGGGCGCGACGCTCTTCGTGGACGACTACGCGCTCGGCAAGACGCCGTTCGCCGGGCCGGTGCGGATCGACGTCGGCAAGCACGTCGTCAAGCTGAGCAAGGACGGCTTCGTCGACGCGATCAAGCCCGTCGATGTCGCTTCGGGCCAGGTGACGCCCGTGCAATTCCGGATGGAGCCGGTCAACAAGACGGCGCTGGTGATGGTCACGGTGGGCGGAGCGCCGAGCGCCACCGTGTTCGTCGACGGTCGCGACGTAGGGCCGGCG
>DATHQY010000558.1:0-3414 GCA_035482215.1 Polyangiaceae bacterium
CCTCCGGCGTCACCGTTGCGTCCCCATTCGAGCGGTTCGACCTGCCCCCCATCGCTGGGGGCGGATTTTGCGCACAGTTATGACGTATTATTTTACTGACACTGCTTTGTCGGCGAAATCTTTCGGTCTTTGCGTGCGGGCTGCCAATCGGTTTGCCATCCTTAGCGCTCGTTCGGAGGGCCGCGATGAGTGCCGATCTCTTCTACGTCAAGCTTGCGGATGGCGATGTTCACCGGGTGTCGCTCGATCAGCTCGATGATGCATTCCAGGCTGGACATATCGACGGCGCGACCATGGTGCTCGCGGACGGGTCGGACAAATGGACGACTCTCGGCGCGCTCGCGGGCATGGATGACGAGGAGGAGAGCGAAGCCGTTGCTCCCGTCCAGGTGATCCCGCAGAACGCGCCCGCTCCCGCGCCGTATGCGCATTCGCAGTCGTATGTCCCGCAGCAGTCGTACGCGCCGCAGCCCGTGTCGCGTCCGGCGCCTGCGCCGCAGCCGTGGCAAGCGCCCCAGCCGTGGCAAGCGCCCGTGCCTTCGGCGATGCCACGCGCCGCGCAGGCCGCGCCGTATTCGCAAGCGCCGCGAACGCCCTATGGGCAGACGGTCTCGATGGCGCCCCGCGCGATGGTGCCGAACAGCGTTCGTCCGGTGAGCGTCGATCTCGGCGACGACGATCTGGACTTCAAGATCGCCCGTCGCGGTGGCGCCGGCAAGCGCGCGGCCAGTGTCGTTGCCGTGCTCGCCCTTGTCGGTGCGGCTGCGGGCATCGCCACCGTTCGGCCGCCTTTCGCGCGGCCGCTGTTGAACAAGATCGGCCTCCACGGACCCTCCGCGCCCGTCGTCGCCGTGGCTGCGCCGCCTCCGCCGGCAGCCGCCGAGTTGCCGCCGCCCATGCAGGAGCCGACGCCGCCGCCCGCTCCACCGCAGCCCGTTGCCCCGGCGTCGAATGCCGCGGCGGGCAGCGAGTCGCCGCTGAGCCCGCGTTTCACGGATCGATCCTCGCCGCAGCCGAAGGACGATCCGGCGAAGCCGGATCCGAAGCATGCGTCGAAGGGGCGCGTGCACGTCTCGCAGCCGGCGTCGCATGGCTCGTCCGCGAAGGCGAAGTCGAACGGCGTGTTCACGACGGGCGGCAACAAGTACGACCCGCTGAACAGCAGCATCTGACGTCGCGCGCGGCGCGCGCCCGCGCCGCTCCTGGGGGCCCACGCGCGTGGCTCTTGGCCTCGCGCACGCGTTCGTCGAAAACGACCTCGCCTCGGGCTCGGCTCACGCCCCGCGCGGTCGCGGGCCGAGGGTAGGGGCCGCGCGAACGCTCCGCCCGCGTCGAGGGTAAGGGGCGCGTCCAGGGTGGAACCCGCGCCGAGGGCAGAGGCGCGCGGACGCTGCGCCCGCGCCGAGCGCGCGGCCGAGGGACCAGGCGTTCGCGGAGGGCCGCACCCTCGGCGGCGCGAGAACCGGTTGGCACGCGACCGGCTCATTTGCCGATTGCGTGATCCGCCGCGGGCTCGTCTTCGACGGCCGTCGCGGACGATCATGCTCACGAGCCCTTTGCGATAAGTGCGGAATGCCCTGGCGTGCGTTCACGACTCGCCATTCATGGATTTCTCTGAATGGATTAATGCACTCTCGAGTGGACGTGCGAGGCGCGACCGCGCGCGTGGCATTCCTATTGCGTCGCTCCTCTCGATGACCGGCGCTCCGAGGTCGGACAATCTCACGCTCATGGACATGATTACGATAGAGTGGCCGCCCTCTGATGCACCGTGACCCATCGACGACCATCCGCGGCCGCTTTGGCGGACTCGCGTTCGTACTTGTCACCCTCGCTTCGGCCGGCGCGCACGCGCAGCCGACGCCGCCGCCGGCGGGGCCGGCCCCCGCGCTCGCGGCGCCCCCGCCGCCCGTGACGGTCTCGCAGATCGCCGGCCCCGAGGCCACCCCCGAGGAGAAAGAAGCAACGACCGCGCCGTCGCCGCTTGGATTCATCGAGCGGCTGCCCGACACCGCATATCCGTCGTATCCGATTCGCGGAATCTACGGCGGGTCGTTGTGGCGCACGTTTCACGGCCTGCAATGGCCGTATACCCCGAAGACGGGAATCGGCGTTTCGGGCGACGTGTGGGCCGACGCGGGTTACGAGCACGTGCAGATCGGGGCGCCGAACGAATCGAGCGCGGGCTATCTCGTCCAGCAGTCACGCGCGGTTCTGCGCGCGACGCCGACATGGACGAACGGGCGTTACTTCGTGCAAGGACAGGTCGAGCTGGTCGGCACGAACAATACGCAGTCGCAGACTCCCGTCGCCGTGACGACGGACGACGTTTGGGCTCGCATCGGGGCCTGGAACCAGTGGGACATTCAAGTCGGCCGCTTCCAACAATGGGAGATCTATCACGTCGGTCTGGGCCTCGATCTCTACACGCAGGAGCGCAACGGAGCGGTGCTCCAGAACGACGGCGCCGCGAATGTGCCGCCGCAGATTTACGTCGTCGCCGATTCCCCGGATCTGCGGCCCACGGGCATCGGCCAGGCCGCGGTTCACCTGTATCCGACGCGCTATCTTCGCTTCGAACTCGCGGGTGAATTCGGCAATCAACCGCAGAATGCGCTCGGCCAAAATACGGCCGCGCAAATGAGCGGTAGCCCAGCTCCGCCCGCCCAAAACATTCTCGCGATCCGTCCGGTGGGTGTCTTCGACCTGGGATGGCTGAAGGTCAAAGCCGGCGGCATTTACGAGACGGCGCACGACGTCACCGACAGTGGAAACGGTTCGCGGACGTCACGCGGGTTCGGCGGGGCCGTGCAGGTCGTGGGCGACCCGTACGTCGAATTCGGCGTCAATGGGTCTTACGGCCTCCTGGACGTCTATTCGTCGCAAAATGGCAGTTACGATGCCGCGCAGAGCACGACGACGTACAGTCTCGGGCCCTTCGCGAACGCCCAGCCGTTTCCGAAGGTGGTGCCGGATCTGCTGGTGGGAGCCGGTTACAATTATACGTACGAGCAAAATCAGCTTTTCAGCACGGTGCTGAACCGATTCGGCAAATTCCGGCAGCAGCAAGCGTTCTTCGCGGTCCAGTATTACCTCTGGCGCCAGGTCTTCATCAAAGGCGTCTTGGGCTACGCGAAGGGCGACGTTGCGGCGACGCCGACTCCGCCGCTCTACAGCAACGAGATGTGGAGCGGCCGACTGAGGCTCGAGTACCTGTTCTAAGGGGCAGCGTCACCGTCGGGGGTGACGGCCTGGCGGCTCGAGGGTAGCGTGAGTGGATGCGTACATTCGCGACCGGCGTCGTTTGCCTCTCGTGTGTCCTCGTGGCGTGTGGATCGTCGGGAGGCGGCACCCCGGACGGTGGCCTGAACGGCCTTCTCACCGGGGGATCGGGTTCCTCCGCGACCGGTGGTT
>DATHQY010000559.1:0-4718 GCA_035482215.1 Polyangiaceae bacterium
TGCGGTCTCGGGAACGGTCGGCGTTTGCACTTAGCCAGCGTATGAAAGACCACAGGCCGGTGGACCGGCGCAAGACGGGATTCGCGGCGTGGCGTTTGCCGTTGCGCTGCGTCGCGTCTTCGACTGACACGCGTGTCAGTCGTCCGGGCCCGTCCCCACGCGCCCGCGCCGGCCGATTGGCTTCAGAGGCGTTGACAGTGGTGTCCGTCAGAGGTTAGCCACCGCCGGTGCCCGCCAGCTTCTTCGACGTCGACGGCACCCTGGTTCGCACAAATCTCCTTCATCCCACGCTTTTTTATCTCACGAACCAGCCGAACCCCCTCCGGACCCTCGGCTCGCTTGCGCGCGCCGCGGTGGGGATGCCGCGCATGGCTTTCGCCGAGGCGGTCGACCGGCGGCGGTTCAACGAGCTTCTCTTTGCTACGTACGAAGGCATCTCGCGGGATCGGCTGTACCTTTTGGCCGACGAAGCGTTCGATCGCATTCTGCGGCAGGCGATCTACCCCGGGGCGCGCGATCTCGTGCAACGCTGCGTCGACGAGGGCCACGAGGTCGTTCTCGTCTCGGGCGCGCTCGACTTTCTGATGGACCGCCTTGCCAAGCACTTGGGCGCCAGCGCATCGTTGGCCAACCACTTGGAGTTCAAAGACGGATACGCGACGGGCAAGCTTCTCCGCCCCATCGTCGCGGGGCCCGAGAAGGCGAGGCTCGTGCGCGAATGGGCGCGCCTGCACGGGCACGATCTCGGCGAGTGTTACGGCTACTCGGACAGTTATTCCGACGTGCCGATGCTCTCGGTCGTGGGCCATCCGTGTGCCGTCAACCCGGATCTGCGGCTGTCCAAGCTCGCGCGCACGTACGGCTGGCCGGTCATTTATCTTGGCAAACGGCCTGCGCTCGCCGAGCTTCTGGAGCGCTTCCCATGACGACCCCGCTCACTCCCGATCCGTCCGACGCGGTGCCTCCCGATCCGTCCGACGCGGCGTCTCCCGATCCGTCCGACGCGGCGTCCTCTTCGTCGCCCGCGCCGGATTCCTCCGAGCGCCTTGCGCCTCTGCGTCCTTCGGCGCCGCTGTTCGAAGCGTTCGCGCGCCGCACGGCGCGCGGCGATCATCCGCTCGTCGTCACGCTCGACAAGCGAAGCGCGCCGCGCGCGGTGTTCAGCGGCGATCAGGTGCTCGAAGTCGATCTGCCGGCGGGCACGCGCGTCATCTATCCGCGCCCGCCGCTCGAGCCCCTGAAGGATCCCGACGCCGCGATTCGCTACGCGCTGAACCATCCCACGGGCTCGGACCCCCTTCATGCGCGCCTCCGCCCTGGGATGAAGGTCGTCATCGCCATCGACGACGTGTCGCTTCCGCTCCCGCCGATGCGCAGACCGGACGTACGCGAGCGCGTGCTCACCGTGGTGCTGCAGATGCTCGCCGAGTACGGCGTTGACGACGTCGAGATCATCATCGCCACGTCGGTCCACCGCCGGATGACCGCCGCCGAAGTGCGCCACATCGTGGGCGACCGCATCTTCAAGGCGTACTGGCCCGATCGCCTCTACAACCACGACGGAGAAGATCCGCGCGGCATGAAGCTCGTCGGCACGACCGACCAAGGGGAGGTCGTCGAGCTGAATCGCAAAGCCGTCGACTCCGAGCTGTTGATTTACGTGAATCTCAACTTGGTCCCGATGGACGGCGGCCACAAATCGGTCGCGGTGGGCCTCTGCGGCTACAAGAGCCTTCGCGCGCACCACAATCCGAAGACGATGCGCGACTGCTGGTCGTACATGGATCCTGGCGCGAGCGCGCTGGCGACGAGCGTCGATCGCATGGGCCGGCTCGCCGAGAAGGCGCTCAACGTCTTCCACATCGAGACCACGGTCAACAACCGCATGTTCGATCGGCCGCTGGACTTCTTGCATCGCAACGAAGACGACTGGAGCAGTGCTGATCGCGCGGCGTTCAAGGGCCTGCGGTTCACTCTGTCGAAGCTGCCGCAGCCCGCGCGCCAGGCGATCTTCTCGCGCGTGCCGTCGCCCTACGGCATGACCGGCGTCTTCGCGGGCGAATGCGAGGGCGTCCACAAGCAGACGCTCGACCGCTGCAACGCGCAATACCTCGTGCCCATTCGCGGACAAGCCGACATCCTGATGTGCGGAGTGCCGTACATCAGCCCGTACAACGTCAACGCATTTCTCAATCCGCTGCTCGTCCAGGTGATGGTGCAGGGATACCTCTTCAACATGTACCGGGGCATGCCGCTCGTCCGCAAAGGCGGCGCGATGATCGTGTTCCATCCGTGCTCGGACGTATTCGACAAAGAGCAGCACGCTCCCTACATCGAATTCGTGCACGACGTCCTGGCGCAGACGCGCGACGCCGCCGTGATGCACCATCGCTTCGAGCCGAAATTCGCGTCGAACCCGGCGTACATCGAGATGTACCGCAAGGGCCACGCGTACCACCCCGCGCATCCGTTCTTCATGTGGTACTGGGGCGAGGCCGGGCGGCAGCACCTCGGGCGCGTCATCGTCGTCGGCGCCGACAACGACTACATCCCGAAGCTTCTCGGGTGGGAGACGGCGCGCAACGCGACCGAGGCGATCCTGATGGCGCAAGGCAACAAGCGCGATCCGGAGATCACGATGCTCCACGTGCCGCCCCTCGTCATGGCCGACGTGCAGGCTGCCCCATGATCCGCGCCGAGAGCCTCGCCGCCCCTGGCGGCCTCGATGTCGGCCGCGTCCTTTCGGGTGCGCGCCTCGTCGTCATCGGGGGCACGGGCTTCCTCGGCAAGATCCTCTGGGCGATGCTGCTCGACCGGTATCCGGACGTCGGGCGCATTTACCTCGTCGTCCGGCCCAAGGAAGAGGCAACCGCGGAAGCGCGTTTCGCGACCGAAGTTCTGAAGAGCGAAGTCCTCGAGCCGCTCCGCGGCGCGCACGGCGACGCGTTCGAAGCGTTCCTGCGCAGCAAAGTCGTGCCGATCGAGGGCGACACCGGCCGCCCTCTCTGCGGCCTCGACGAAGCGCTCTTGCGCGAGCTCCGTGGGACGATCGACGCCGTCGTCAACGTCGCCGGCATCGTCGACTTCAATCCGCCGCTCGACGAAGCCCTCGAGTCGAATGCGTTCGGCGCGCACAACGTCGTCGGCCTGGCGCGAGCCTTGGGAGACGTGCCCCTACTGCACACGAGTACCTGTTACGTCGCGGGCAAACGCGCGGGCCCGATCCGCGAAGAGGACCCGTGCGCCGTGCCGTTCCCGCGCGCGTCCGAGCTCGGCGCCGAGCTGTGGGATCCGGCGCGCGAGATCGACGAGTGTCTGCAGCTCGTCGCGCAGGCCAACCACCGCGCGGGCGATGCGTTCCGCCAGAGTGGCTTCGCCGAGCAGGCGCGCGAAAAGCTGCTCGCGCGCGGCGAGCCGACGCACGGGCCGGCATTCGATCGCGAGCTCGCGCACGTCAAACGCAAGTTCGTTCGCGAAGAGCTCATCGCGGCGGGCCTCGACCGCGCCACCCACTGGGGATGGTCGAACATCTACCTCTACACGAAAGCGATCGGCGAGCAGATCGTCGCCAAGAGCGGCCTCGAGTTCACGATTGCGCGCCCGGCGTGCTGCGAGTCGTGCATCGAGTTCCCCGTGCCCGCCTACAACGAAGGCGGGAACACCAGCGCTCCGCTCATCTACCTGATGATGAAAGGGCACCTCCAGATCCTCGCGCAGCACGTGCCGCTCGATCTCATACCGACGGACTACGTCGTCGCCGGCATGATCCTCTCTTTGGCCGAGCTCCTCGAAGGCACCGCGCCGGCCGTCTACCAGTTCGGGGCGAGCGACATCAATCCGTGCACCGCCGTGCGCTTCGGCGAGCTCGTAGGGCTCTACAAGCGCAAGCACTTCCGCCGCAAAGGCTCGGGCCACCCGCTGCTCAACGCGCTGCAGGCCCGCTTCGAGCCGTCCTTCGTCGACCGGCGGCGATTCGACGCGACCGGCGATCACGTCATCGCGAACGTCACCCGCGCGGGCGCGTCCTTCGTCCGCCAGCGCGTGCCCGCGCTCCACTCGCTCGCGTCGGCCATGGAGAGCGTCGCCAAGCGCGAGGACAAGATCGCCGAGGTGCAGCTCCTGTTCGAGCCGTTCGCCGCGCAGATGAACGGCCCCTTCGATTGCTCGAACGTCCGCGCCGCGTTCGCGCGCCTCTCGCCCGCGGACCGCGCGAAGCTCCCCTGGACGCCCGAAGCCATCGACTGGGCCGACTGGATGATGAACGTCCACATGCCGGCGATGGAGAAGCGCATCGTCCCGGAAATGGACAGGAAGCTCGCGAAGCCGGCGAGGGCGCTCTCGCCGTACCCGACGCTCGTGGCGCTCCTCGACGAGATGGCCGAGCGCCACGACGTCGCGCTCGCGCTTCGCGCCATCGCGGACGACGGCCTCACGCGCGTCACGTTCGCGGACGTGAAACGGGGCGCCGAGGCGGTGGCGGGCCGGCTCGCCGAGGTGGGGATCGGCAAGGACGATCGCGTCGCGCTGAGCGGCCAGAACCACCCGGATTGGGCCATCGCGTACTTCGGCATTCTGCGCGCAGGGGCGACGGCCGTCCCGGTGGACCCCGGCATGGACCGCGAAGGATGGCGCGCGATTGTCGCAGAGAGCGGCGCCCGGGCCATTCTCTGGGACGACACGGTCAAAGCGCGCCAAGCGGGGCAAGCGGGGCAAGGCCC
>DATHQY010000560.1:0-29127 GCA_035482215.1 Polyangiaceae bacterium
CTGGACCGCGGGGCACTGGCGTGCCGTGCTGCCACTCGATCGTCCTGTCACGACGGCAGAAGACGAGTTTCGACGCGTTCAGCGCGCATGCATCGAGCTCGCGGAGCAAGGTGGCCTCGACGCCGAGAAAGGCCAGAGCGCTGCGCACTGCTTCGCTCTTCCAGCACGTGGCGGCTCGGCGTACGAGTTTCTCGAGTTGTGCGGCGCGTTCTTCGACGTGGACGCGGCACTCGAGCGCTTTCCGAAGCCCGAGCCGATGCCGCGGATCGAGCGCGCGCGAGCGGACGGCGATTCGTACGCCCAACGGCGGACGCGGGCCGCCCGTTACCTCGAACGGATGCCGGGCGCGATCTCCGGCTCGGGCGGTCACGCCGCGACTTTCGCGGCGGCGTGCGCGATGGTACGCGGCTTTGAGCTCGATCCGGCCGACGCGCTCGAGCTCCTCGCGGCGATTCACAACCCTCGTTGCTCGCCGCCGTGGTCGGTGCGGGAGCTGCGTCACAAGGTCAAGAGCGCGCACCAGCGCGCGACGCTGCCGTTCGGGTACCTCGCGGAGCGGCGAGACGGGAGGGCCGCGTGAAGCTCTTCGACTTCGCGTGGACCGATTCCGGCAACGCTGAGCGGCTCGTCGCGCTGCACGGGGCCGACTTGCGATTCGTCCGCACGTGGAACCGGTGGCTGGCTTGGAACGGCCGGCAGTGGTGCGACGACTCGGGCGCCGTATATCGCGCTGCCAAAGCGACCGCGCGAGCGATGCTCCAAGACGCCGCGAAGATCGACGATGACGCGAAGCGCGTCGCCGCCGTGAAGTTCGCGACGAAGTCGGAGAGTCGAGGTGCGATTGAAGCGATGGTCGGGCTTGCCCGTCACGAAGTGGACGTCGCCGTGAAGCACGAGCAGCTCGACGCCGATCGGATGCTGCTCAACTGCAAGAACGGAACGATCGACTTGCGCACCGGTCAGCTCCGCGCGCACCGGCGCGAAGACCTGCTTACGAAGATCGCCGGAACGTCCTTCGCCGCGAATGCCGTATGTCCCACGTGGGAGAGGTTCGTCGCCCGCGTCATGGGGGGCGACCGCGACATGGCGGCCTATCTGCAACGGCTCGCGGGCTACGCGCTCACCGGGGACATCCGCGAGCACATCCTCGCGTTCTTTTACGGAGGGGGAGCGAACGGCAAGAGCACGTTTCTCAAAACGCTGCATTCCGTTTTGGGCGACTACGCGTCGCCGGCGCCTCGAGGACTTCTCTTTCGCTCGCGCGGCGAACGTCATCCGACCGAGCTCGCATCGCTGCACGGGAGGCGGTTCGTCACCTCGTCGGAGGTTGGGGAGGGCCAGGCGTTCGACGAAGCGCTCGTGAAGGATCTCACCGGCGGCGACCCGATCGAGTGCCGGCGCATGAAGGAGGACTTCTGGTCCTTCGAGCCGACGCACAAGCTCTTCGTCGCCGGGAATCACAAGCCGACGGTGCGCGGCGACGACGACGGGATCTGGCGCCGAATGCGTCTCGTTCCCTGGCTGGTCACGTTCGCCGAGAACGAGCAGGACAAGACGTTGCCGGAGCGGCTCCTCGACGAAGCGCCCGGTATTCTGGCGTGGTCGGTTCGCGGCTGCCTGAACTGGCTCAGCGACGGGCTGGCCGAACCCGACGCCGTCCGACGAGCAACGAAGGCCTATCGCGAGGAGAGCGACGACCTCGGCGAGTTCCTCCTTTTGCGGACGGCCTTCGACGCTGAGGGGAGGGTCACTCGCAAGGAGCTTCGCGAGGCCTACGAGAGTCACTGCAAAGAGAACGGCGCTCCGCCGCTTGGCGCGAAACGCTTCGCCGGACGACTCCGCGAACACGGCGTCGAGGGATGCAGCGTGCGCCGAGGCTCAAGCGTTGTCGACGGCTGGAAGGGTATCCGCCTGGCGACGGACGCCGAGCGAATCGCGGCGTCGAAATGGGGTCGTAGTGCCGTAGAGACTTGTAGAGAGGGAGATCGGGTTAGCTCGCAATACCCTCTCTCAAGCTCTCTAACCGGAACTGACACACTACAGGGCCCTACGGCCCTACCGGACGAACAGGACACCTTCGCCGACTACGCCGAGCACGAGGGAATGAGGTGGCCCGAATGATCGCGCCGAGCGTTCACCTTGGCCAACCCGGAACCGCGTGCGCAGTCGGGGCGAAAGAGCTCGCGATCGGGCTGAGTGACCTCGATGACGCATCGCCGTTGTGGCGAATCGAGTGGAATTCGTCGCAAGTCGCGCCGTCTCGTGCGGCGAAACGGCTGCGACGTACCGGATTGAATGTCCGGTTCATGAACTTCGGCGCCGTCATGCTCGGCGCCAGAGGCCCTTCGGCATGGTGTCGACGGGGCACTCGTCGTTCGGGGCGTGGTGCGCCGGGACGTCCGGCGCCGGCTTGTCATGGCCCGTGAATCACTCGAACGCCGCAGTGCGCTCGTTGCGTCGCCATCCTCGCGACGTTGCCCGCAGTCGCGTTTTCGCAGCGCGGACGACCCGAAGGGTGTCCGGCGCGTCGTCGACGCATCTGCGCCCGATTCTGAAGAAAGGAACCTTGCCGTGAGCCGCACCAATACTCCCGAACAGCGTGAGCGACACGCCGCCGCAATGCGCGCGCACCGCGCCGCGGCAGCGAAGCCGACGGCCGCGCCGCCCGTGGATCGCGAACCGCGGGACACGCGCCCGCCCGCGAAGGCCGGCATCATCGCCGAGGCCGTGGCAGCCGCCGCGTCGGCGCTCGAGCCCTACGCGAAGGCGCGGCTCTGGATCTCGTCGCCGGCGTCGTACGCGGAGCTGCGCCGATTCTTCGTGTGTCTGAGCGACGACGAGCGCCGGCGCGTGCTCGTCGCTTTCGTGCAGGACGAAGGCAGGCGCATTTCTCACGACCGTGCGGCGTCTTTCAACGCGGAGGCCGGCTGATGGCTCTCCGCAGTGGGCACGGCAGCGGGCGCGGACAGCCGCACGTCGAAGTGCTTCCGCCCGACGAACAGCCGCAGCCCGTACCGGCGCCTGTAGCGGCGCCCAGCGTGCCGCTAGCGCGCCGCAAGGATGGCAAGATCGCCGATTCTGAGACCGCCAAGGCGCTTGGAAAGAAGGGCGGCATCACGAAGGCCCGCCGGGTGCGCCTGGTCGACTCGCTCGGCCTGAAGAAGATCGCCGACGATGCGACGTTCAAACCGTACCGCGACGCCGCAGAGGAGTTCGTATCTCACCATCTCGCCGAGCTGGCGAAGTCCGCGGGGGGCGCGGTCGGGCCCGGGCCTTCGACGATGGTCGCGAGCGCTGCTCTGCAGCTCGCAGCCTCGCGGTGGGCGTTCGACAAGGGGGCCGAGGAGAACGACGCCGCGCTGATCAAGCTCGGCTCATCGCTGGCGAACGACAGCCGGCAGAATTTGCTCGCCGCGTTCGAGATGGCCACCCGCGAAGCTGCCGCACGCCCCCGCTCGGGTGCGATGCCCTGGCTCGACGCCGGCGGCGACGAAGGGAGCGGCGCGAAGTGAAGAAGCTCCCGTTCGTCCAATTCTGCACGAAGGTGTTCCGGCTCGAGCTGTCGCCCGCGTGGCGTGTGCTCCTCACCGTTGCCGTCGACGGCGCGGACCCCGCGTCGCTCGGCGCCGGCGATCGCGAGCTCGCCCGCCAGCTCTTCGGCGCCGTCGACGAGGTCCCCTCGGCCGCACGACGCACGCTCGTCTGGCGGCTCGGGCGCGCATCGGGAAAGACGACCATCGCAGCGGCGCTCGGCGTCTGGCTGATGCTCACCGCGTCGCTGGGCGCCATCGGGCCCGGCATGATCCCGGCCGTCGTTACCGTCGCGCCGTCGAAGCCGACCGCGAAGCTTTCCGTCGGCGTCGCGCGCGAGCTCGTTCGCCGCGTGCCGGACATCGAGCGGCTCGTCGCCGATGATGGCGACACGGCCGACGGCTTCTCGATCATCCGACCCGACGGTCGGCGCGTCTCGTTCGTCGCCGCCGCGGCATCGCGCGGGGGAACGACCTTGCGCGGCTTCGACCTGCTCGCGCTCATCATCGACGAATCGGAGTTCCTCGCCTCGAACAGCGAGGGCGCATCGCCGGAGGGCTACGCGGTCAACGATCGGGACCTGTACGCGGCGGCGAAGCCCCGCCTGCACGGGCCGGCGATCTTCATCTCGACGCCTTGGCCCGCTGAGAACCTCACCGCGGAGCTCTTCGACAAGAATCATGGGCGCCCGACGAACGCGCTCGCGGCGGTCGGCGCGTCGACAACGATGCGTCCGCACGACGAGCGGCTTGCGCGCGACGTCGCCGCGGCCCTCGAAGGCGGCGACGACGAAGACGCGCGCCGCGAATACCTCTGCGAGCCTGGCACGCGCGGGGGCTCGCGCTTCTTCGACTCGGCGTCGATCGACGGCGCGATCGTCGAAGGTCGCCCGCTGGTCATCGAAGCGCCCACTGGCGCGCAGCTCGGGTGCGGCGGCGACCTCGGACTCGAGCGCGACTCGAGCGCCATCGCCGTCGTCTCGAACGTCGACGGAGCATTCGACCTGCTCGAGTTCGACGAGGTTCGGCCTGGCAAGAACGAGCCGCTGTCGCCCGGCTACGTCATTCAAGCGCGCTTCGCCCCCGTCATGCTGCGCCATGGTGCGCGGTCGATCTCGATGGATCTGCACTACCGGCAAAGCGCGATCGAGCACCTCGACGCGCTCGCCCTGAACTTCGAGGAAGCTCCCGAAGGCCAGCAAGGCAAATACGACAGCTACATGCACGTGCGCTCGCTCTTGCGCACGGGCAAGCTTCGCATCCCCGCCGTCCCCCGGCTCATCGCGCAGCTACGCGCGGTGACGTCGACGCCGCTCCCCGGCGGGGGTGTGCGGATTACGTCACCGCGGCGGATGGGCCACGGGCACGGGGACATCGTGAGCGCGCTCGTGCTCGCGTGCTGGGCGGGGCGCGCCGCAGCGGTTCCGTGGCTCTCGGCAATGAACGTGCTCATGAGGCGTGGCGGGGACCTGTTCGGCGCGGATCCGGATCCGACCGTGCGGCTGCAGCTTTGGTCGAATCCCTCGTACCGGTGCGCGTCGGCTACGGGCTATCGCGAGAACGAATACGTCGGCTTCGCGAAGTGGACGATTGGACAAGAGGCTGACGCCGAGATCGACTCGAACAGTAAGCCGGAGTTCAGGAAGGCCCTCGCCGACCACTTCGCGAAGGAGGCGCGCGCGTCATGAGCACCGCGGACGAATTGCTCGACGCGATCGCGGACCTGGCCGAGGACGAGCGCCGTGTGCTGCTCGCGATCGCGAAGCGGCTCTCACACGGCGCGCGCCTCTACGGGAAGCTCGACGTCGAAGGCGATCGCCGTGACTGGCGCGCCGAGGGGGCCGAAGAGCTGCTCGACGGGTGCGTCTACCTGGCGTGCGAGTCACTTCGCAAAAGCGAATCGAACGAAACCTATATTCCAACTGGCAACGAGGAATCGAAAGCATGAAACAGCATCACATGATGACCCGAAAGCAATACGCGGAAATGGCCGAGGACAAGCCGTTCTCGCCTGCCGTGAGCGCGAAGCCGTCCGACGCCTTCACCCTCTTCCGCGTCGAGGTCCTCGACGACGCACACGTCTCGCGCGTGGATCCCCTGCTCAAGTCGGGGGACATCGTCGCGCTCGTCGCGAGCATCACGGAACCGATCACGGTTTCGATCGACGGCGCGCCGGCACTCACGTTGACGCCAGCGGACGCGGGACAGAAGTACGGCCTTCCGACGCTCGCGCTGTTCGAGGCCATCGTCGAAGCCGCCGGCGTCGAGGACACGGGCGAGACGTCGAAAGCCTGGCACGGCGCGTGGGTCGACGCGGCCCGCTCGGTGTTCCGCCTGCAGCCAACGTCCCCGGTCGCAGTGTGGCGCGGGGAAGCCGCAGCCATCGTGCGGATGGCTGAGACTCTCGGGCGGTCCTTCGGTGTCGAGCCGGAGTCGATAGGCGCTGCGACCGGCGAGCCGTTCGTGCGACGCCGTCTGCTCGTTCCCGCGATGCGCGATGCGAAGCGCATGGACGAAGCCACATCGCTCAAGGCCGAGCAGGAAGCCCGCGAGGCGGCTGAGCGCGTCGCGGCGGAGGCGGAGCGCCGGCGCCCGAAGACGCCGCGCGAACTGGGATGCTCCATCGTCTACATCAAGCCCCCCGTCGCTCAAGGCCTCGACGTTCCGCCCCCCGATGTGCTCGGGGCGCTCCCGGTGCTCCACATCGACGGCGCCGGCGGTCGATACGTCGGGTTCCAGTCGATCGACGCGCTCGCACTACCGGTGATCGAAACGGAGAGCTTTCGCGTGGTCCCCGACGATGAAGCGTGCCCCGTCTTCGAGCCGTTCTCTTTCCAAGTCGCTGGCATGCGCGACCCGATGTCGACGTCTCGAATTCTCCCGGCTTCGTTCTCCGTTTTTACTTGGACCCGCGCTCTCCGCGAGCACCACGCGACGGAGAACACGGGCCCGGTTACTGAGTTCTCGGACCAAGGTCTCGCGACCGCACGCGCCCTCATCGAGAAGAACAAGCGGCTCCTTGCTCAGTGCGGGGGCGCGGAGCTCTGGCGCCGTCGGCACTTGGTGGAGTGCTGCGTGCGCGGCTGCCTCGTTCGGCCCGATGCCGTCGCGGCTCTTCTCGTCGAGATGACGAATGCCTGCCACAAGGCGAATCACGGGCCCTACGAGATCGGCGCAGCTGCCACGGAGGACGGTGCTTTCTGGAAAGGCTTCGCGGGCGACCGACCCATCCCGCGGAAGATGTACCGGCCGGCGATACCCCCGCTCCCGCCGGGCGCGTGGCAACCGGAAGAGATCGAACGGCTCTGCGTAGAGGGCGCCCAAGGCGGATACGTGCAGCCGGGCGCGCTGCTCGAGCGAGAAGCACATGCAGAGCCGGTCGCAATCAAGCGCACTGGCAAACAGAGGACGGCCGCTCACGCGGCGGAGTGAGGAAGACAGCCATGACTGAAAGAGTGATGAGATACGAGGCGCGCGGGATGTGGGCGAGCAACGAACCGATCGCGCACGCGGCGTCGCCGGGAGCTCGCGGCGACGGCTCGACGACGTCGCGCGAGTCCCTCGCCGATGAGCCGCGCGCGCACGCGACGAGCGAGCGCGCTGACAACGACGACAAGGACGGGACGGCAGGCGCGTACGACGCGATGTGCTCGCGCATGAAGGACCGCTGGAAGGGCGATGCATCGAAAGGCGCTCGAGCGGAATCGCCAGCGCCGGACCAGCCGTCCGACGACGATAAGAGCAGCGGCCAAGGCCGGCGCGACCTCGCTCCGCACGAGCGCCGCATGACCGACCGCTGGAAGAAGTAACGCCCACTTTTCTTTCCTTCGCTTCGAAACGAATCGACTGAGCAACAGACACAAAGAGGCCACAGAAACCCATCATGTCCAACGCATCCTTTTTCGCAGTGACTCCGAGTGACGCAACGCCCCTTCAGCAGCCCGTTTGGTGGCTTTACATCGGAACGGGCGGCGATATCGCCGTGTTCGGACAGAACGACAGCGCGGCCACTGTCCTCAAGGCAGTGCCGCAAGGGTGGATGCGATTCCCGAAATATGTTGTCCAAGTCGGTGCAACCGGCACGACGGCGACAAACATTGTCGGATCGACGGGCGACGAAACCACGTCGCACTGACCCATCATACGCGCACACCTTCCTTAGCTTCGAACCCCTCTCGATTCAGCAAAAAGGCACAAGAACAACATGCATACCGGCAAATCGTTCATCGCAAAGAATGATGATCTCGTCACTGTCGCGCACGGCCACGGACCGGACGTAGGTCCTGGCTTGATCGCAGTCACCGTCTCGCGGACGCGTCGCGCGGGTCGCCCCACGTGGGGCGGGAAGCCCGAGGTAGTCGAGGATCCGGCGCGCGTCGCTCACGCGCACCTGTCCGCGACGGACGCGCGGGAGCTCGCCACGCTGCTCAACACCTTGGCCGACGAGGCTGAGGCGAGCGCGGCGCCGGGGGCCAGCCAATGACGCTGCAGGTCGCCGAAGTCGTCGTTCGCGGCGCGCCGTCCTTCCAATTATTCAACCGCGCGTGCGTCGTCACCGTGGGGACCACGCAGATCAAGAACGTCGGTTCGCAGCGTGGGCTCGACGTCGAGTTCGAGGTGAGAACGAACCTCGATCCTAAGTCGCCCAACACGTGCGACCTAAAGATCTGGAACCTGACCGGCGACACGCGCAAGGCAATCGAGCAGGCCTCGCAGTCGTTGAAGGAGATCGTGAAGGCGTCACCTTCACTGAAGTCGCTCGCACCGAGCATCAGCGCCTCAGAAAGAGTGATTCCGGTAAGGATCGACGCTGGCTATGTCGGCCACATGTCGACGATCTTTCAGGGCGAGCTGCGCTCCGCGCAGACCGTGACCAGTGGGGCAGATTCCGTCACCGAGCTAAACTCCGGCGACGGAGACATCGCGACAATCATAAGCCGGGTCAATCAGCAAGTCCCGGGGGGCAACAGTGCGTTTTTCGTTGCCAAGATACTTCTTGACGCGATGGGATGCGGCTACGGAAACCTATATTCCGATCCGGTGCAGAGCATCTTGAGGAATGCGAAAATCTACACCAAAGGTGTGATGCTGAAGGGCAACGCCGCGGATCACGTCGTCGACCTCTGCGCCTCCGTCGGACTCGAGTTCTCGCTTCAGGGCGGCGTCGCGCAGTTCCTTTCGCTGGGCCAGCCGCTAGGCGGCGACGCGTACGAGCTCACGCCGGACCAGGGTTTGATCGGCAGCCCATCGTGCGACACGAAGGGCGTGCTTTCGTTTTGCAGCCTGATCCTCCCCGGCATCAAGGCCGGCGGTCCAATCGATATCGAGTCGGACAACGCAGCGGGCCTCTACCGCGTCACGTCGCTCGAGATCGTCGGCAGCACGTTCGGAAATGACTGGTACTGCAAAGGCGAGGCGCAGCGATACGGCCCCAATGGGGACGGGCGCTTCCAGGTTCGCTCATGAGTGCCGCGAGCCCCTTCCAAGGCTTCACGGGACAGGCGTATCTCGAGTGGGTCGATTCGACGGGGACGACGAAGACGTTCATCTTCGACAACGTCCTATCCGAGGAATGGGACGATGGGGCGGACATCACGGAGCATCCCGTCGAGAAGGGGCCCGACGTCGCCGACCACATTCGTGACAAGCTGCCGATCGTTACCCTCGTCGTGCATGCCACGAACGAGCCGATCGACGCTAACAACTTCATGACGGCGCTGACTGGACCGTCGGCGATCCAGATCCCGCGCCCCAACTGGACGCCAGGGCCCGGGATCGTGGTCGTGCCCACGTGGCAGAACTTGATCGGGCTTCGCTCGGACATCGGTGCGCTGCTCGGTATTGCGGGGGGAAACGGCGCAGTGAGTGGCGCCGTGGCTGCGCTGAACGTCGCGGACGCCATCGGGGGCGTCTTCGGGATTTCGAACCCCATCTTCGATGGCGTGGAGGTCGACGTGCCCGTCGCGACCGATGCGGGTCTGCAGCCACCCACGGCAGCCGCGCCGTTCAACGTCACCACGCAGACGTGACCGGGCGGCTACGACTTCGTCGAGGACACGATCGCCACGCTACGAAACCTGAAGAGCGCAGGCCAGCTCTTCACCGTGAACGGCTCGAAGATCACCGAGCCAAACATGGCGATTCAGACGATCACGACGACGCGCACGAAGGACGAGGGCACTGGCGCCACGATCAGCCTGACGCTGAAGAAGATCCGGATCGTCGAGACGCAAACGGTCGCCGCGCCCATCCCGGCGCTCGCGCACACCGCTCCGCCTTCGAATAAGGGCTCTCAGAACCCTTCGGACGCCACACCGCAAAAGCAGCAAAGCGTGTTGCATGCGTTGGCTGGCCCGGCGCAGGCTTTGGCACAAAAGCTGGGCCTTATTTGATGGCCCCGATTCTATTTCGTGTGGCCATCCGCCTGGTCGTCGTGATCGCCGGTCTCGTCGTCGCCGACGACCTTCGCGTAATGTGGCAGGGGGGGGGGGCGAGTCGCAGTGCGCCGAGGCACTCGATCGGCTCTTCGGCCTCGACACATCGGCGCGGATCGTCATCTACGCGCGCGCCGCGTTGCTGGGGTCGATCACCGGCGTGCGCCAGGTCAAGATGTGTCTCCGCGCCGGGGTCTCGCCGCGAAAGGTTCTTGAGCGGCATCTTCGTCGCCGCACGTACCTCACCGAGGATCGCGAGGGGCGGGCTCGAATGTTCGAGAAGGCGCCGTGAGGACGGCTGCTCGCCCAGCTGGGCGCGCCGCGTCGCGCACCACTTCGCGCGCTGACGCCATACGAAGAACGCGTGAAGCGGTGCGCTGGTACCGGGATGCGCTTCGACGGATTCGACGCGACGCGTACGACCCGGACCAGCCGCGCGACGAGGCTGGTCGGTGGAGCGCCGCGGCCGGCGCGTTGACGGTCGGCAGGCACGTCCGGGAGCTCACGATGACCGGAGACGCGAGCGCGTCTCACGAGGCCATCCGTGCGGTCGCCCCGCACGTGCACGAGGCCATCGACGCGCACCTGCAAGCGCATCCGATCGCCAAGGTCAACGCGCGCAAGCTCGTCGCCGTAAACGGCGTGAAGGTGAACGGCTACTACGACTGGCGCACCGGGCAGATCACGTTCAGCCATCAGGCCCACAACTGGGAACACGACACGTCGGGGCCCGGCGAGCAACGCTCAGTGTCGAGCTCCGCGCCGACGCGAGAGGGCGCCGCGAAGGCGATCTTCGTTCACGAGCTCGGCCACCACTTGCACGCGACGACGTTCGAAAAGAGCAATCCGATCATCGAGCACGCCTTCGAATACACCACGTCGCCGATCTCCAAGTACGCCGGCACCGAGCCCGCCGAGTACTTCGCCGAGTCGTTCGCGCAGTACAATCGCGATCCGGGCGTGCTCGAGCGACATGACCCCGTTGGCCATCGGATGGTAAAAGCCGTGCTGGAAGGGATGAGAAAAGGATGAACGCCCCCGACTACGCCACGATCAAGCGCGCAGCGGCGGAGGTTCGAAGGCTCGCTGCAGCGGGGGAGCTCACGCGCGCGGCGTTCGACAAGCAGTGGAAGCTCGCGCGCAATGCGTGCGGGGGTGACGGAGACTTGCTCGGAGGCCTCGCGCGGTACGCAAAGCCGGGGTGGATCAATGTCCAGTCCGAGTGATTACGCGGTGCCCGAGAGAGCCATGACTGACGAAGAAGCGCTGTCGCTGGCGGCCGCCGTCATCCGAGATCGCCCCGTGCGGACCGTCGCCGATTGGGAAGCAATGCGCGAAGAGGTCCGCGCGATCGCCGCGAAGGCGCCGCACCCCCGCGCTGTCCTGGTGAACGTCGGGCAAGCGCTCCTCTGGGCAAAGCCAGCTTGACGCGTAGCCAATGTGTAGCTACAACATGACCGATGGCGCCGATTGAGAAAACGGAGGTCGTTCGGGCTCGAATGACGCCCGAAGAGGTCTTAATGTTGAAGGCACTCGCGGGTCGGGACGAGACGATGTCCGACGTTCTTCGGGCGCTGGTGCTTGATGCCTATCGAAAGCGGTTCGGCGACGTGAGGCCTCGCGAGACGCCGCCCCCGACGATCCGCGGCATCATCAGGGACGTCGCCGGGCCGATCCACTACACCGTGGCCAACATCGCTAAGCGAACCGGGGCGAGCGTTGGAGGTGTGCTTGAAGCGTTACGCCAAATGGAACGCTACGGGCTGGTCGAGCGCATCGACGGCCGCGAAGGGAATTCATCGTGGGGGAGCCTGTATCTCGGTGGCGTCGAGCGCCTCACCGAAGCGGCGAGAGACGCCGGCTTCTCGCTCGACATGAGCATCATCGATGCCGGGCCGGAGCGATGGTCTCCCCATTAAAAAGCAGAAAGACTGCCTCCCGCGCCGCGCCAACGGCCGGGAGGCATGGCCAACCCCAACATGATTGGAGTCGACATGAATAGCGATAGCACGACGAACGAACGAGGAGCCGATGCCCACGTGACCGCGCACCCCCTCCGCGAGGTCGCGGTCGAGATCGACGAGTCTGCACGGAGCCTCGGCAAGTGGCTCAACAAGGCCATGCTGGCGATCGACGACGTCGAATACAAGGACGGAGCGGTGACCGCCCGGGACCTCGCTCGCGTAGCGAGCGCTATCACCGCAGCCCGTGGTGAGCTGAAGAACGGCATGCGCAAGGCCATCCCGCGCTTGCTCGATGCGACCGCTTGCGGTTCGCATCTCGGTGCGCCCTCGACGCCGCCGGCGCCCGGCGACGGAAAGACGATCGAGTTCGCCACGGCCGCCGCAAAGATTCGAGCGCGACGCCGGGCCGAAAGGAGTGACGGTCTTGCAGACGAGAAGTGCGAGGCGTGCGGCTCGACGATGAAGATCCTTTACGTCTCGCAGGACCTCGAGCACGAGCTCGCAGAGTGCCTAGGGTGCGGGAAGCAATACGGAAAGTAATGGCCGCGAGGAAGAATTCCGACGAGAGCCGCTTGATGATCACGCTCACCGTGCCCCAGCTCCGCGCGATCGTGCGCGAGGAGTTGATGGCGGCGCTTCGCGAGCTCCAAACCGCGCCGGACACATCGCGGCCTCCCACGGACGAGGAGATGGCCGCCGCGCGGAAGAAGTGGGCGGACATCATGAGCGGCAAACTGCACGGGAGAAGGCGATGAAGACGATTCTTGATTCTTTCTCTACGGAAATCTCGTCGTGACCCACGTCTTGAATTCGGCCTCTGTTTTGAAGCTCCTCACCACGAGCCCATCGTTGCAATGCGTGCACGCTTTCTCGTTCCCGGTCCTGACACTGTAATGATGGGTCGGCGGAACAACCGTCGTTCCTTCGCACTTTGGACATTCTTCGAAGAGTCGAAACTTCGTACCGTCGACGAGAATCGTCCCGCCCGTTCCGCCCTGCCACTTGCGCCACATGAGATGCGACTACCGCGCCGCCCTGCGTAAGACAAGCGAGAGGAGTTAGGTTCGATGCCCCGTGAAGCCACCGGAGAGCTCCGCCACCTGGCGGACGGATTTGCTGCTCTAATCACCATCGAGGGCCGCACTCGTCGCGAGTTTCGGCTTGAGACGTGCTCCGACGAGCCCGCGGCGGCGGGGCGTTGCAAGGCGCTCGCGGTGTTCGCCGTCCGGCTTCGCAAAGCCGATCACACGGCGGACATCGAGACGCTCTTGACGATGGGAGCGAAGGCGCGCGCGGGGAAGCCGTGGGAGGCCTTCTGCACCGCCGTGGAGGCGCTCTGCGCGGGCACGACGAAGACGAAGGGGGCAGGAGCGCCAACGATCGCGGATTGGGGCAAGACGTGGACGAACGGCGACCTCGCGAAGAAGTATCCGGACCACGTGCGCGCGAAGCGCTCGGCCGATCGCGACGAGGGGATCCTCCGGCTCTACGTGGTGCCGCACGTCGGGGACGTTCTCGTGAACGAGTTCTCGCTCGCCCACGCTGAACAGGTGATGGCCAACCTTCCCGATTCGGTCGCTCGCTCGCGCCGTCAGGTCGCGCAGGTGATGAGCCGCCTGATGAACCTCGCGGTGTACCCCGGGAAGTGGATCGCCTCCTCGCCCATCCCGCGCGGCTGGCTGCCCTCTCCGCCCCCTCCGAAGGCCAAGGAGTGCCTCTACCCCGACGAGGATCGCGCGCTGCTCTGCGGGCGCTCCGTAGAGGCGGGGAAGGGCGGTCCGTTGCCAGACGTGCCGCTGCTCCGCCGGCTTGCGTATGGGTTTCTCGCTCGGGAGGGGATGCGCACCGAGGAGATGGCGCGCCTTCGCTGGCGCGACGTCGACCTGCAGCGCGGTCGCGTGAATCTGGAGAAGGACAAGACGGACGACCCGCGTGATTGGGACCTCCGGCCGGACGTCGTCGAAGCTCTGAAGCGTTGGAAGACGAGCACGCAGCCGAACGCGGAGCCGATGGACTACGTCTTCGCCGAGAACGGCGTCCCGCTGAGCGTCGAGCACCTCGCCGAGCAGGTCCGGAACGACCTTCGTCGCGTCGGCGTCACACGTCCGCAGCTCTTCGAGCGCAGCGCGACGCGCCAGCGCTTCCGCGCGCACGACCTCCGCGCGACGTTCGTGACGATCGCCCTCGCGACCGGTAAAACCGAGACGTGGGTTTCAGACCGGACCGGCCACGACGGCCACACGATGATCGACAAGTACCGGCGCAAAGCCCGCACGTGGAACATGGGCGAGCTGGGGCCGCTTCATGCCCTCCTCCCCGAGCTTGCCGCCGCTGCTCAGGCGGATAGGATTACCACACGAATTCCACATAGAATCACCGCACGGGTGGCGAAACTGGCAGACGCAGCGGATTTAGGTTCCGCCGCCGCAAGGCGTAAGGGTTCAACTCCCTTCCCGTGCACTTTCGCGTAGTTGCTGCGCGCGACGGAACGGATTCAACCGCCGCTTTCGGAATTGCTGCCGCGAGTGCTGCCACTCGCGTGGCAGCAACCTCGGGGATCGCGTCGGCGACGTTGACGGGCGCTTCGCCGAGCTCGCGCCAGCGGCGCACGTCGCGCTCGTAGGTCCGGAGCATGCCGAGCGATGTGTGCCCCGTTCGATCCGTGATCCAGAGCGCGTCGCGGCCCGCGTACATGGCCGCCGTGACGAAGAAGGCACGCATGTCGTGCGCGCGTAGCTGCAGTTTGTTTTCTTTCTTCTGGAATAGGCGCGCGCGATCGATACCGACGCCTGCGCAATGCCCGCGGTAGATCGGCGCCAGCTTCTCCCACGCGGCATCGGGGACCGCAGCGAACACGCGCCCCGCCGCCGGCTTGCTGAGCGTCTCGTGCCAGACGACGAGGACGCGCAGGACGTCCGTGCCCAGCACCCAGGAGCGCGGTCGGTCGGTCTTGTTTTCGTCGAGCGAGACCAGGCCTTTCTTGAGATCGACCTCCGTCCACTCGAGCGCCTTGGCCTCTCCCTTGCGCATGCCCTCGCGATGGAAGAACGCGTACAGGATGCGGAAGGCGAGGGGGACCACCGTCTCGCCCCCAGGGTTACGCCCCGCGAGGAGCTTCGCCTCTTCGCTCGGGAGCAGCGCTTCTTTTCCGACGCTCTCGGCCTTCGGAGAGCGCGGAAGCCATCCGCGTGGAAGCGGACGGCTGGTGATGGCGCCCGTGAATACGGCCAGGTGCAAGACGCGGCTGATAAGCTGCGCGACCTGACGCCGCGTCCCGCGTCGGAGGGCGGCGGGAAGTTTCGTCATGACGCTATCGGCGTGCTCCCTCGTGAACAACGCCAATGGCACGTTTTCGACGTGCGGATAGATGTGCTTCTCTAAGCGCTCGATGTCGTCGTCGACCGACGCTTTGACCCCGATGTGATCGGGGTAGAGGCGTGCCAATTCGCCGCTGGTCCAACGCTCCGCGAATGCTCGGAACGTGACCGCGTCGCGGGGTTTCGCTTCCTCTTCGACCCGATAGGCGCCGTCGTTCTTCACGAGGCTCTCGAGCCGCGCCGTGATTTTTGCGAGTGTGGCCTCATTCGCCTTCGCCCCAGCCTCCACAAACTTCGGCGCAAGTTTGGCCAGCCCGGCGTGACGCAGCCGATTGACCCATGTCTGCACAAGCTTGCCGCGCGCCTCCGCCTCGGACATGGACTTCGCCCAGGGTGCGCGCTCCGCGAGCCGCTTGCGCGGTCCAATCGTGACGCGAATGAAGAACTGGTCCCGCAGCTGCGTCGCGCCCCCGATAGGGTCGCGAGCGACGGGGATTCGTGCGATGTCGTTCGCTGCAGCACCGTCCAGCATCGAAATCGTCCTTCCCGATCCATAGCGCTTGTCGCGCGGTGTGCGAGCGGCATCGACGCCCGGGAACACGGCCTGCGTCTCACTGGCGGTCGTCGGTGCTGCCGCGTCGACGCGCGACCGAGAAGATCCAGAGCCGAATTGCGGCTCCAGCAGCGGAATTAAGATCCGTTCTCGCGGCAGCGTCATCGCGACCCCCGTGCCGCGCGAAGGCCGAGAGCCGCGTCGAGCGCGGGATCGTCGCCGCTTGCGGAGCCGACGAGAACGGGCCTTCGCCGTCGCGGCAGGGGCGTCGCCCACGCCTCCGGCGTGGCGACTAGCAGCTTTCCGCGGGTCCAAACCCCGGGTACGCCTGCGCGCCGCGCTGCCCGGTGCCAGCGCCGGTAGCTGTCGGCACTTTGCGCGTCCGGTGGAAGGTGACCGGGGCGCTGATCATAGAGCAGCGGGTCGGTGCGACGCGCGACGCAGTATTCGATCAGCGTTCGAAACGCGTACAGCGCGTCTTGGTCGGTCGGGGCCTGTTCGGGGCAAAGCTTCGCGGAGACGTCTCGCATCGCGCCTCCATCGTCCTCGTGCCGGAAGGCGGCGCAATGGGGGTGGCGTCGCCTACCCGTTTCTTTTTCATCTTCCGCATCTCGATGCCCGCGTCGTTCACATACGCTTTCTGCGTTTTGCTACCGCCCGTTGGAACCGCCAACGCGACTCCTTCCAAGCGGTTTCCCACGCGTTGGCGCTTGTGGCCTTCCCCGTCGCAGCGAGCCAAAGGGCCGCCAGTGCGACCCACTTGCCTCGCTGGCGTCCGCGTCCAGGGGTCTTCTTCTGCCAAGCCGCAACGACATCGCCGAGCCCTTCGACGTGCGGCTGAAGGCGCAGCACGAGCTCTGGCGGCAGACGGGAAAGCGCTTTCATCCCGAGGCTGATCGAGTCGGGGGTCGTACGCGTTGTTCCGCCGCCGTCACCGCTATCGCGGCTGCCGCCCCTACCGGCGCTCGCCTCGGTTGCCGTCGCGTCGACAGCTTGAAGAAGGTGAAGCCGATCCTCGGTGTCGACGGTGCGACCGGAGAGAGCTTCCCAGGCGGCATCGACCTGCTCGACGACCTGCGCCCGGAGCGAGTGCGGCATATGCGGGCTCCGAAGGACCCCTTCCGCGCTAGAGAGCGTGTTCCGCACCGCGCGCAATCGCGCGAGGATGGCTTCCGCCTCTAACTCTTGAAGCGTCGCGTGGTCGGGTTCGCTCCCATTGCTCTCCATTCGGAGCCCTCGGCAACACAATAACTCGGTCGAATCGATGTTGCACCCGGGCCCAACTCGTTCGCGTCGAGCGTTGTCACGGCGACGCCCGAACCAGTTTGCGAGCCCCATAGGGGTCGCAAATGCGATCGGCCGGACGGGGGTCGGGGACGGCTCCACGCCTGAGTTTTCCGGACATGTGGAGGTCCAGTTGGCTCGGGCTCCGAGCCGCCGCTAACGACGAACGCCGCTATGCTTTGCGTCGCTTCTTGCCCCGCTTCTCCGCGACGCTGCCCGTTCGATCCGGCGGCGGCCTCTCGTAACGACGCGCGAGCCGCGCCCCTTGTCGCGTCTCGGTCACGATCGCTTGCAAGACGGCGATGACAAGAGAACGGTGCGCCGCCGGAACCGCACGCGCGAGCGCTACCGCCTGGTCGGCCCACGCGTCCGGAGCATCTTCCGCGAACAACGCGCCGACGGTAACCCCGAGCGCCCGGCTCGCCGACTCGACTACCTCCAGCGTCGGTAGCTTCTCGCCGCGCTCGATGACGCCGATGTAGTTGGGGCTCACGCCGACCGCCTCGGCCAGCTGGGCCTGGCTCCAGCCGATGGCCTCGCGTCGTTCACGCAGGCGGCCACCCAGTAACGCTCCGAGGTCGGTCCCTGGCATGGCAGGCGGGGAGAAAAGCCCGCCCAGCCAGGCGTTGCGACCAACTGCAGGAGTGCATTATGCTATCTCCCGTAGAGTGCCATTCGAATGCGTCCCGAACGCTGAGGGATCAGCGCCGGTGGCGCGTCGCACACGAACCATGTGATTCATGGATACGGACGACCTGCTTCAGCGTGCCCGATCGCGGGTCGGCTCCGTGCTCAAGTCCAAGTATCGGCTGGACCGGGTGCTTGGTGTCGGAGGGATGGCCTCGGTTTACGCCGCCACGCACCTGCGGAACGCGAACCGCGTGGCGGTCAAAGTCCTCCATCGCGAGATCTCGCTCGAACCCGAGCTTCGACGGCGGTTCCTCCGGGAGGGCTACGCGGCGAACAGCGTCGAGCACCCGGGGACCGTGCGCGTGCTTGATGACGATGTCGCCGACGACGGGTCGGTCTTCTTCGTAATGGAGCTCCTGGATGGCGAAACGGTCGAAGCCCGGTGGGAGCGAAACGGCCGAAGGCTCGAAGCGACCGAGGTCGCGAAGCTCTTGATCGGCGTTCTCGATGTGCTCTCCGCGGCGCACCGCAAGGGCATCGTTCATCGCGACATCAAGCCGGAGAATCTCTTTGTCACGCGTGATGGAGACGTGAGGGTTCTCGATTTCGGCGTCGCGCGTCTCGGCGGGCTTTCGGCTACCCGAACGCGAACGGGGGCGGTGTTCGGGACCCCTGCGTTCCTGCCTCCAGAGCAGGCGCTTGGACGAAGCACGGAAGTCGACGCGCAGTCGGACGTGTGGTCGGTGGGCGCCACAGCTTTCACCTTGCTCTCGGGGCGTTTCGTTCACGAAGGACGAACAGCTGAGGAGATCCTGGTCCGCGCCGCCACCCAACCGGCACCGCTTCTCACCACGCTGCTGCCGGACGTATCGCCGAATCTCGCAAATATCGTCGATCGGGCGCTTTCATTCGAGAAAGCCGCTCGGTGGCCCAGCGCGGACGCGATGCGCGACGCGCTGGCTCACGTCGAAGAGTCGAGAGCGACGCTCGCATTGGTGGGAAGGAAAGGGAGCGGCGGTGCCCGGCTGGACGATGCTGCGGTGCCCGGGCCGAGTGCTTCCGAAGACCGCGCGTCTCACTTCGAGCCAACCCCGGCGACCCGCGCCATTCCAAATCGCGCGAACGACATCAGGCGCGACTCGCCAACGGCGCAACTCTTCGCGTTAGTGGGGGCGAATCGCTCATGGGTCGCCATCGCGGCGACGGTCGCGGCGGCCATCGCATTCGCTGGCCTCGCGCGGGGTGCCCTGCGAGCCGGGGGCTCGCGCGCACCGACGACCGTCGCCGCCAGTGCCGCTGCCACCGCGACCGCCTCATTGGGCACCGCCGTCACCGACCCGATTGCGTCGGCGCCTCCGATTCTCGGTCGATTGCCAGCTGCCGACAGCAGCGGTCCGTCGATGACGGTCATCGATGTCGAGGCACTGCCGTCCGCCGTCGCGGATCACATCACACCGCTCCGACTTTCGCCCGCGAGTTCTTCGGAGCCGGTTTCCTCGCGAGCGTCCACTCCATCGTCCACCGCTTCACAGCGCGATCGCGCGCCCCCCGCTCACGGGATGGTCGTCCCTTCGCGAGATCCCCTCGCTCCCTAACGATTGGCATGAACTTCCCGGCACTTCTCTTCGGGTCCTTCTTTGTGTGCGCCGCCGTCAGTGCAGGCGAGCGTGTCGCGTTTGCCGATGACGCGCCCGGTGCGCACGATGAACTGAAAGAGGGATACGCTCTGAAGCAAGCTGGCCGGTGCGCAGAAGCGGTTCCGCACTTCGTTCGTAGTTTTGACCAGAGTCCTACACCGAAGGCGGCTCTGAATCGGGCCGACTGCGAAGCGCAACTCGGTGACTTGGTTGCTGCGCAGAGCCACGCTCGAATCGGCCTGTCGCTGGCGACGGACCGCGGCGAGAACGATCTTGCGAACGTTGCCGCCGAGCAGCTCACGGCCATTGCAAAGAGACTTCCGCGGCTCACTATCGCGATTGCGCCGGGAGCTCCTGACAATTGCCTCGTGAGCTTGGACGGTGCGCGGCTTGATCCTGCCAAGCTTGGGATTGCGATCGGCCTCAATCCGGGACCGCACGAAGTTGTGGTCGAAGCGGGCGGATGGTCGCCACGACGTTTCCGGGTCACGCTGGCCGAAGGTGAGAGCGGAGAGATCGCCGCGCAGCCGGGTCCGAGGATTGAAGCGGGGGCTGCGGCGACGCGCGGTCCGGTGTCGCCCGCGGAGCAGATGGAGCCGAGCCCGCGGCCCACCTCGAAAGTCATCGCGGCAAGCGTGGCGGGGATCGGAGTCGTGTCGCTCGCCGTGGGCGTGATCGCAGGGGTCGCCGCTACGGCAAAGCACGGCACTCTTGCGGGCCACTGCACCGATGGTCGGTGCCCCCCCATTGAACAGTCGGAGCTCGATGCGTTTCATTCGCTGCAGACGGCCTCCACAGTCGGCTATGGGATCGGCGCCGCGGGCGTCGCGGGAGGGGTCGTTCTCTGGGTGACGGCGCCCGAGCCGAAGGTTGCTCGGGCGCAGGCGCTGGAACTCCCATTAGTTGGCATCGCGGGGCGATTCTGATGCGGTCTCCGTTAGCCCTCGCCGTTGGATTCGGGGTTGCTCTCACGGGGTGCCCTGCCTTTCTTAGCGATTACGAGATCGTCGACCACACCGAGGCTGGAGGTGATGCCGCCGTCGACGCGTCGCCGCTTGTCATCGATGGGACGCTTGGCGTGCCCGACGACGCGGCGGACGCGATCTCCATGGCGGAAAGCGGAGGGCACCCGGATGACGCGGCGGCCGATTCGGCCGTGATCGTGGCCGAGCTCGACGCGCCTCTCGATGCCGTTATGGACGGCGTCGCATCGGACGCCGCCTCGCTCGAAGACGCGCAGGAAAATCCCGGCTTGGACGTGGCAAGCGCCGAATTCGATTCGGGGCCTCTGCCGACCACGTGTTCCGATATCGCGTCCGCTTCGTCCACGGTGCTTTCGGATGGAACTTATGTCCTCTATTACCAGAGCGACCCGTCGGAGCCGTGGAGCGCCTACTGCAGAAACATGGGCTCGGCGCCCGTCGAGTACATTACCCTGACGAGTGCCACGACGAACTTCAGCCAGTATGCAGCCGGAGGCACCGCTCCAGGGACGACGGTGCAGACGAGCTACTCGAAGGTTCGGTTCGTTGTCGCGCTCTCGGCGATCGACATCGCCGACCAGACGTTCGCCACATCCACTGGCGCCGTGCAGCAGGGGGGCAACAATCCTGCGTCGATCTCTTCGGTACCCTATGCCATGGCTTTCAGCTGCGACGATTCGCCGAGTGGGATGGCCATCGTCGACCTGACGGGCACCGCATTCGCCGTCGTCGGCGATCAGTTCATGACCGGTGGGTATTCGGCAACTGGAAGCGCGGCGTATAGCGGCGACGGCCAGATCGTGACAATTGCGGGCGGCGGCTACTGTGGTTGGATGGGACCCCAGAGCGCGATGACGGATCCCCTCAATGTCGGTGATAGTTCTCCACTGCCCCTCGTTGTCGAATATCGGCAATAGCGCAAGTCGCCCCGGACCGGCGCGTCTTGTTCGTTTGCCTCCGGGCCGCCCTCGCGCGAAGCGGCAGAGGACCGGATCTTCACGGTTGTGAGCGTGCGAGTCCTGACGCTCGGCAAGGCGTCGGGCCGAGCGCCGCAAACGCCGCTGCGTAGAAGGCTGGACATCGGATGGACGTGCTTCCCGCTTCCATGGGCCCGCCGCGGGGGACGGTTCGCGTGCGACGGAACTGCGGGCGCGGATCCGGCAGGTCGCGAAAGGTGCACCTCGATCGCGGGCTGTGTGGCGTTGGGTCGCGTCGTGCGTCCGGCCTTCTGAGCCGCAACAAATGACGATGCGCGGCGCCCTCCTATCGTGCGACTCTTGGGAGTGATGACGTCCGGGGGGATCCGAGCGGCATGAAGCCGCGGGTCGGTCTTGGTATCCGAGGCCCCGTCTTTACCGGGGCCACCCAGCGCGCGGCTCTTGGTAGACCGACGTGGGGGCCCCGCGCCCTTCTCGCCGATCTCGAGCTTCGGCTCGGTCTTCGGCCCGTTGAGCAAGCGGAGAGTGCGCGCGTGCCGCGCTGGGCAGCGCGGATCAAATCGCTCGGCGATGTCCAGGCGTTTTACGCGCGTTCCTTTTCGGTCGACGAGCTCGGGACCGCCGCGGTCTTGCTCGAATGGCGCGACAATCTCGTCGAGGCCGGCTGGAACGGACGCGAAATCGCCGGTGGGGGCCAGAGGCTTGAGGCCCTCGCAGCGATCGAGGCCCATGACCCCACGCAGACGTCCCTTGGTCGCGCGGATCGCCTTGTTCGAATCGCACGCGCGCTCGAGCGGGCGCCAGTCCGCATCTACGACTCCCTCGAGCTCCTCGAGGATCCAACGCTCTGGCCTCGGCGCTGGCAGAGCATCTTCGCGCGACTCGCTGACCTCGGAACGTCGATTTCGCGCCATACGTGGTCTCTCCCCGGCGCGCTGGCCGACTCGGATCTTGGCCTCCTTCAGGCGAGGTTGCGGGGCGAGCGTCGCGAGGGGACGGTGCGCGGAGACGGAACGCTCCTCTTTTTGCAAGGGGACACTCCGGACGATCTCGCCGAGCTCACGGCGACTCTGCTTGCGAATGGCCACACACCGGCCCGCCGCGCTGTCGAGGCGAAAGCAAGCGACGTGGTCGTGCGCTGCCTGGATGCGGCCTCGCTCGACGCGGCGCTCGTACGTCACGGGCTGCCCGCGCAGGGCGCAACCAGCGAAAGCGCGTGGCGTCCCGCGATGCAGGTGCTTCCCCTCGCCATTGAGCTCGCGTTCGCCCCTCGCGACCCGAACCGCGTGCTCGAGCTTCTCACGCTTCCACTCGGTCCGCTGCGTGGCAGCGTAGGCGCCCGTCTGGCGAGGGCGGTGACCCGCCAGCCTGGAATTGGGGGCAAGGAGTGGACACGTCAAAAGGCGGAAGCGGCGAGACGCCTGTATGAGCGTCACATTCGGTTGGCGCTGGAGGAGGGCGCATCCGAAGAGGTAGCCAGCGAACGAGCGCGAGCGATCGTCGAGGACCGTATGAAAGTCGTCGAGGTCTGGCTCGAGGGCCCGGTGGCCGCGGAGACCGGCGCAACGCGTGCCGAACTGCTCGCGCCCGCAGCGCGCGTCCTCGCGTGGCTCCAGACGCGCATCCGTGAGGGCGATGTCGAGACCTACGGAGCGGCCTATGCGCAGTGCAGCGCTTTCATCGAGGCGCTCGGTCACGACACGCGCGAGACCTTCTCTCAGGACGACGCGCGCCAACTCGTCGACCACTTTGCGCGAAGCGAGCAACCGCTCGGGCTTTCCGAAGAGGCTGCGGGTCGCCTCGCGCATGTGAATCATCCCGCGGCCCTCCTCGCACCGTGCGATCGCATCTGGATGTGGTGCTTCGTGTCGGCCGTCGAGAGGCAGCCCACGCGATTTCGGTGGGACGACGACGAATGCCAGGCGTTGTGTGCCGCCGGTGTCACGTTCCCCGATCCGACGGCGGTCCTTCGGAGCGAATCCGCTTCGTGGCGCCGGGCCTTGCTCGCCGCGCGCGAGCGTATGGTCCTGATTGTTCCACGCGCGATCAAGGGTACGGCGACAGCACCTCACCCCATGTGGGATGAGGTTCGGGCGCGCCTCGCGCTCGAGAAGCGTGGCGCCGCATTCTTGATCCGCGATGCGCGACGCCTGCTCGACGGGCCTCGGCCGAACGATGTCGTGCGACTCGTCACGTGTTCGCATCTGCACCTCCCGGAAGCGCGAGGCGAATGGCGCGTCCCAGCCGACGCCCTTCGCAATACGGGGGAGGAAGGGACGATGTCCGTGACCTCGCTCGAGAGGATCGCGACTTGCCCGCTCGCGTGGGTCCTCGAGCACCGGGCCAATCTCGGCGCGGGCACGATGTCGAGCGTGGCCACGGGACCCATTCTGAACGGCAACTTGGGTCACCGCCTCATCGAGGAGCTTCACACCGCGGGCGCCTTCGAGCTCTCGGAGAGCGGATTTCTTGCGCGCGCCGCGGACTGCTTGGAGCATCTTCTGCGCACCGAGGGCGCAACGCTCCTCGTCCCGGGCGCTTCGGTCGAACGGCTGCAAGTGACACGACAGCTTCTGCGCGCGGCACGTGACCTCTACAGGTACCTCGAGCAGCGCGGGTATCGCATCGCGGCCGTGGAGGAGGTCGTCACGACGACCTCCGCTGTTGGCCCGCTTCATGGCCGGCTCGACTTGCGTCTCGTCGGCGCCGACGGTCATTCCGCGATCCTCGATCTGAAATGGGGCGTGTCGACGCCCCGATCCCTTCTTTCGCAGGGCCGCGCGGTGCAGCTTGCCGTGTATGCGCGTGCCGTCGCCGAGAGAGACGGCCTCTCATCGCTCCCACGCGCGGGCTACTTCGCGCTCTCGTCGGGCGAGATGTTGTCGACCGATCCGGTCATGGACCCGGCGCGCGGGGGGACCGGCCCTTCCCTCGAGACGAGCTTGCGGTGCGTGGAGGCAACCGCGAGGAACGTGATCGCCTACCACGAGGGTGGCAGGGTCCTCGTGACGGGCACGAGGCAGGCGCTTCCCCTCCTTGATGCGCTCGGTATCGTCAAGGAGCATCACGGCCAGCACTTTCAAGCGCCGCCCGGCGCGGGCTGCCGTTACTGCGACTACGGCGCGCTCTGCGGAAGGAAGTGGGAGGCCATCGCGTGAGCGCCGCGGGAATCACCATCATCGGCGCGAGTGCGGGCAGCGGAAAGACTCATCGTCTCACGCAAGACGTCATCGCCGCGGTCAGTGTGAATGCTGGAGCCGGTCGGGTCGACCTTGCGGGACTGGTGGCCGTGACCTTCACGAAGAGGGCGCACGTCGAGCTCGAGGCGCGCATCCGCCACAAGCTCGTCGAGGACGAAGCCTACGACGAGGCAATGCGCCTCCCACTCGCGTACCTCGGGACGGTTCACGCGGCAGCCCTCAGGTTGCTGCAAGAATTCGCGATCGACGCGGGCCTTTCGCCCAGCGTCGACGTCGTAGCCGGCAACGAGACCAAGCTTCTCCGACAGGCCTTCGAGCGCTCTCTCGATGAACACGCACGCCAAAGGCTCGACGAGCTTGCGGCGCGCCTCGAGCTCCGGATCGATCATCGAACGCGCCGGACCGATTGGGTGACGCCGGTCGCCGACATCATGTCGCTTGCGCGATCGAATCGGATCGCGCCGAGCGCGCTCGCGGCGATGGCGGACCGCTCCGCCATGCGCTTGCTCGCGCTCCTGCCTCCGCCCGCGAGCGATGCCGGTGCCCTCGACCGTGCGCTCGCGCGCGAGCTCGACGCAGCGATCGCGTCGCTCTCCACGGAGAACGATCCCCGCAAGAATACGGCGGAAGCTCTATCCCTTCTCAGGACCTCGAGAGAGCGCCTCGCCGACAGCGAGCTCCGGTGGTCGGACTGGTCGAAGCTCGCGGACGTAGCCCCCTCGAAGCGATCGGAGATCCACGTCCTTGGCGTCCGCGTCGCGGCTGCGCGCTATGGCGAGCACCCGCGGTTGCATCAAGAGCTTCGCGACATTACCCACGCGATCTTCGACGCCGCCCGCGCGGGACTCGTCGCGTACCAGGAGTGGAAGCGGGATCGCCGTGTCGTCGACTACGTCGACATGATCGACGGCGCCCTCGACCTCGTCGACCACGGGCGCGTCCGAGCCGACCTGTCGCGCCGGCTTCAGCTCATCGTCGTGGACGAGTTCCAGGATACCAGCCCTATCCAGCTCGCCTTCTTCATTCGCCTGCACGCGCTCGCCGGTCGATCGATCTGGGTCGGCGATCGAAAGCAGTGCATCTTCGAGTACGCGGGCGCCGATCCGATCTTGATGGACGCCGTGACCGAATGGGTGGAGCGCAATGGCGGAAGGCCCGATCGGCTGGGCGCCAACCACCGCTCCCGGCCGGAGCTCGTTCACGCTTGCTCCGAGGTCTTCGCCGCGGCCCTCGCGCGCCATGGCTTCACACGCGAGGAAGTCGTCGTCGCGCCGGTCCGACCCGCACTCGAGGCCCTCGAAGCGCTCCCGCCGTTGGGCTTCTGGGCGCTCGACGTCGAAAACGCGAGCGACGATGCCGAGGCTGTGGGCGAAGGGGTGCGCCTGTTACTCGCGGAGCCTCACGCGACGCCCGTCTTGGATCGCGTAACGAAGGAGGTTCGTCCGCTCCGCCCGAGCGACGTCGCGGTCCTCGTTGCGACGAACGAGTGGGCCGTTCGCCTTGCCGAAGCGCTTCATGCACGCGGCGTCCGCGCGGCGATCGCACGTGCAGGGCTCTTCGCGACGCCCGAGGGTACCCTCGTTGAGGCTGCCCTGCGGTGGTTGCTCGATAGCGGTGATTTGAGCGCCCTGAGCGTGATTGAGGCGTTGACGGGTTGGGCGGGGCTCGGTCCCGACGCCTGGCTCACGCAGCGTCTCCGCGACGCGACCGCTTCCAGTGAGAGCCGGCGCGTCACGGCGCCGACAGCGGAGCTGAGCGGCTGGAGGGGCGCGCTCGACGCGCTTCGCACACGATTGACGGTCCTCGCGCCCGCGGAAGCCCTCGCCGAGACGCTCGCGGCGCTCGACGCCGTCCTCCTCTGCGCCCGATGGCCCGATCCCGCGCAGCGCGTTGCAAACCTCGACGCGCTCCGCGCTACGGCAGCGAGTTACGAGGCGCGATGCGCGCAGGAGCGAGAAGCGGCGACCGTCGCCGGGATGCTCCGTTACTTCGAGATCCTTCGCTCGCCGTCGCTCCAGGGCGATGAGATTCTGGCCTCGGACGATCAGCACGTGCCCACAGACGACGGGGCCGTCGTGGTCTGCACGTACCATAAGGCGAAGGGCCTCGAGTGGCCGGTCGTGGTGCTCGCGAACCTCGATCGCGGCGAACGTCGCGATGCCTTCGAGGTCACGCCGGAATCGCTCGGAGGCACCTTCGAGCCCGAGCGACCGCTCGCGAACCGATCGATCCGGTATTGGCCGTGGCCGCTCGGTGCCACGCAGAACGCGCCCCTCGCCGACGCTGCCGCTGCGTCACCGGAGGGACGCCAAGTGTCGCAGCGCGAGGACAAGGAGCGAGCGCGCCTGCTCTATGTCGGTTTCACCCGCGCGCGCGATCACCTCGTGCTTGCGGCGCGCGTATCGAAACAGCGCCCCAAGAGGGCGTGGCTCAATGCGCTTTGCTCCGCCGATGGCAAGCCGCTGGTCGAGCTTCCCGTGACGGCCCTGGACGGCACTGTCGCGCAGACGGCGTTCCGGATCGGCAGCGACGAGGTAGCGCCGCTCTCGGTCCCGACGCGCGTATACCGCCTACGCGCCGAACGCAGCGATGCGCAAGGCACGCGCAACGACGCTCCCGCGCCGGTATGGTTCGCGCGCCCGCTGGTCGAGGCGGCCGACACGAGGGCGCACGCCGCGTACCGAATCGTCCCCTCGGCCGGTACGAACGATTGGCCGGAGCTCGAGGCGCGTGTGAACCGGTCGCGCCTCGGTGCGATCGAACATCTGCCGAGCGCGATCCGTTGCGAAGCAGGCCAATACGAGGACGATGTGCTCGGCAACGCCGTACATGCCTTTTTGGCCGCGGATGTCGAAGGCCTCGACGACGAGCTACGCCTCGCGCGCGCCCGTGAGCTCACTCACGGCGCCGGGCTCGCCGGCATCGTGCGCGCGGAATCCCTCCTCGTTGCCGGCGACGCGCTACGCTCGTGGGTGCGCGCGAAGTGGCCAGACGCGATCTGGCATCGCGAAATCCCGATCGAGCGGACGATCACTTCGGATCAAGGAGAACGTCGTGTGAGCGGTGTCGTTGATCTTCTGCTCGAGACACCGACGGCTTACGTGATCATCGATCACAAAACATTTCCCGCGAAGGCCGCATCCGCCTGGAGGGCGAAGTGTGCGGGGTTCATTCCGCAACTCGCCGCGTATGCGATTCTGCTCGATGCCGTTGGGGAGAAGAAGGTGGGCGCCGCGTGGGTGCATCTTCCCGTCGGCGGCGGAATGATGGAGGTGGTGCTGGGGGATGGAGGTGGGGGGTGAGCAGCGGGGGTCCGAGAAAAGGATTCGCCAACTCGCTGCGTGGTGCGACCATTTTCGCGCCGAGCTTCCTTGAACGGTTGTAACGTTTCCGTTCTTATGGGGAGATTAGGCGCCTCCGATTTGTTGGCGACCGATGAACATCAACAATGAAAGGGACGACCGAAGTCTGGCATTCGCCGGCGGTCACAGGCGAGGACACGGACGAGGAACGAGGGCCGCCACGGGACGAGTGGCCGCGTAGTGTTTTCATGGAAATGAGCTCGAAAATCCGGCGACGGGATCTACACCAAGGCGATGATGAGAACTACCGACTATGGTGAGTGGTTTAGCAGGATCACGGGGAATGTTCCTCACGAGTGGCAGCGGTTGCTCGGGGAGGACGCGCATTGCCGGGAGCGCATGATCCGCATACCCACCGGCTTCGGCAAGACAGCCGGCGTCGTCCTTGCGTGGCTTCACCACCGCGTCGAGAACGGCAACGAAACATGGCCTCGACGCCTGGTGTTCTGCCTACCGATGCGTGTCCTCGTCGAACAGTCGGAGCGCACAATCAAAACTTGGCTCACAAACTCGGATAGACAGGCCGACGTCGGTTTGCACGTCCTCATGGGCGGTGTGCGAGCCCAACGCTGGGTCGAACGGCCGGAGCTTCCCGCCATTCTGATCGGCACACAGGACATGTTGCTGTCCCGCGCACTCAATCGCGGCTACGCGACCGGGCGTGCCAACTGGCCGATGGAATTCGGCTTGCTTCACCAGGACGCCTTGTGGGTTCTTGACGAGGTACAGCTCATGGACGTCGGCCTTGCCACGAGCGCGCAGCTAGCTGCGTTTCGTGAAGCCGACCGTGCTAAGCGTTTCGGCGCGCTTCGACCGGCGCACACTTGGTGGATGAGCGCAACTCTGCAGCCACGTTGGCTGAGGACTGTAGACCGATCGGAGCCGACCGAGCCTGCTCTCTCGATTCCGGCAGGGCAGAGGAAGGGCGGCCTCTTCGATATAAATAAGAAACTGGTCCGCGCCAGCGACATCCGCGGTGCAGCAAACATCGCCGCCTACGCACGAACGCACCACGCGCCGAATACGCTCACCCTGGTTGTCGTAAACACGGTGGCTACCGCACTCGATGTGTACGATGCACTCGCCGAGGAATTTTCCGAGGGAAGCGCGAAGGCGAAACGGCGGCACCCTAATGCGCCCGCTCTTGAGCTCGTCCATAGCCGATTCCGTGGACTCGAGCGCACGCAGTGGGCCGCGAAGTTCCTGCACCGAGATGCTCCGATGCCGGAAGGTGGGCGCATCATCGTCGCCACACAGGTAGTCGAGGCGGGCGTCGACATCTCCGCAGCTACTCT
>DATHQY010000561.1:0-7702 GCA_035482215.1 Polyangiaceae bacterium
CAGCGTCCGGAAGTCGATCGCGCGCTCGACCGCGTACCCCTGCGACGAGCGATCGTCGTAGAAGACGAACGGGGCTTCGCTCGATACGAGCTCGCTTGCGTCGTATCCGAAGGGCGCGGCGCTGTCGCGGTAGCGGACGAAATGGCGCGACGTGCCCGTGAACGTCAGGCCGCCGACGAGGCGCGCCGCGTCCGCCAGGCCGTCCATGCGGTCGCTCGACTCCGCCGCGCATTCGAACGCGATCTCGCGCGCGCCCAATTCGGACCGCACGACGTGGAGCGCAAGGCTCGGCATCACGTCTTCGAGCGATCGGCTCCGGCAATAGACGGCGAGTAGACCCACCAGGCGATCCACGGAGGGCAATAGGACGACGCCTTTCGACCCGAGCGCGACGCCCTTGCCGTCGCGTCCGAGGCCGGGCGTCAAGAGGCGCGTCTGGTGGAGGGCGATGCGATCGAGCACGAGCGGAGGAGCCGGGGCGGAAGAACGCGGCGCGGGCTGCCGCACGCGATCATAACGCACCTCCCGCGAAGACGCGGACGGCGCCGAGCACCGCGGCGGCGACCGTCTCGGTGCGCAAGGTCGACGCGCCGATGCGCGCACCCCGCCAGCCGGCCTGCTCGGCGACGGCGATCTCCTCTGCCGTGAGGCCGCCCTCGGGCCCGCACGCGAACGCGAGCGGGCCGTCCCCCGCGAGCGCTTCGAGAAGGCGCGGCCCGAGGGCATCCCTCGCGCTCTCGTACAGGCAGAAGCGCGCTGCGGTGGGGTTCACGGTCGCGACGGCCGCGCTCCACGGAGCCGGATCGTCGACCGCCGGGGCGTCGCTACGCCCGCTCTGCCGCGCGGCTTGCTCGGCGATCGCGGCCCAGCGCGCGCGGCGTTTGCTCGCGCTTGCCGCATCGAGCTTGACCACGGTCCGCGCGGTGAGCACGAAGGCGACGCGCGTCGCGCCGAGCTCCGTGGCGTCGCGCACCACGGCGTCGCTCTTGTCGCCCTTGGGGAGGCCTTGCAGCCAGATCACTTCGCGCGCCGCGCGCGCCCCGCCGGCGCGGACCGGTCCGAGCTCGACTTCCACGCCGTGCGCGTCGACGCGCACGGCGGTGGCGTCGGCTTCGAGCGCCGCGGCCGGATCGAACGCGACGAACGTGTCGCCTGCGCGCAGGCGCAGCACGCGCGCGACGTAATGCGCGGCTGCATCGTCGAGCCGGCGGGGCCCAGGCGCGAGGGCCGCGAGGGGCACGCGACGGAGGATCACGCGCGGAGAACCGCCGCGATCCACTCCCCCTTGCGCCGCACGTCCTCCACGCGAAGCGCCTCGTAAGCGTGCTCCACGGCCGGCCACTGCGCGGGCGACACGTCCGGGGCGAGGATCCCGGAGAGAACGAGGATCCCGCCCGGGGCCGTCAGCCGTACCAGTGCGGGCGCCAGCGCGATGAGCGGCGTCGCTTCGATGTTCGCGAGCACGAATGGAAACGCCCGCGCGATGTCCGCCGCGGGCGTCGCCTCCGCGCGCACTCGATCCGAGAGGCCGTTTCGCTCGGCGTTCTCCTGCGTCACCGCCACCGCGTCGGGATCGACGTCGATCGCGTGCACGGTCGCGGCACCGAGGGCCAGGGCCGCGAGCGAGAGAATCCCGCTTCCGCACCCGACGTCGAGGACCGCTGCCCCTCGGAGACGATCGCCGCGATCCGCGAGCGTCTCGGCGACGAGGCGCGTCGTCTCGTGCAGGCCCGTGCCGAAGGCGCGGCCCGGCTCGAGGACGATGACGGTTTCGCCGTCCGCCGGCTCGTAGGGGCGCCACGGCGGCCGCACGACGAGCGAGCCGCACAGGCGGAACGGCTCGAAGTGTTTCTTCCACTCGTCGCGCCACGCGTCGCCCACGACCTCCGTGATGCGCGGCGACCACTCGGCGGGGACTTCATGGAGCGCCGCGCGCGCGAGGTCGTGGCTCTCGAAGCTCGCCACCAGCGTCGTGTGCCCGCGCGCGCCTGGCGGGCCGTCGGCCTTCACGAGCGTCGTCGCGTCGCGCTCTTCGACGCCGAGCGCCCCGAGCTCGAAGAGCTCTGCGCCTGCGTCCTCGGCTTCGCCTGCCGGTACGTCGACGACGAGGTACGGGTAGCGCGGCTCGCGCGACGGGTCTCCCGTCATGGCGCGCCCGTCATCGCGGGCTCTGCTTCGATTCGAAATACGTACGCCGCGCCGGCACGCTGACGAGCTTGCGCTGCGCCTTCGCGCCGCGCGGCATCGGCTCCGATGCGTCGAGGACGATCGCCGAGAGCCGGCCGCCGTAGACGCACGCCGTGTCGATGCCGGTAGCCCACGGGTGCAGCTGCGGCTCGGTGAGCGCGTTGTGCCCGAAGATGACGTGCGGAGGTCCCGCGTACTTCGCCCCCCAGAGCGGCTTCGTGCCTTTTTCGGCGTTCCAGCGCCCGTCCTCGTCGAGCGCGCGCATCGTGAAGAGCGCCTCCGGCGGCGTCGATTTGACGCTCTGGCCCGGCACCACCCCCGCATGGACGACCCGAACCCCGTGATCGGGCAGGTCGATCCAGAGCGGCATCGCTTCGATGAGCGCCCACTCGCTCTTCGACAGGTCTTCTGCGAGGTCCGCGTGCTCGCCGCCGCGGTTCGCGCCGGCGCGGATGGAGAGGAGCTTGTTTTCGTGGTTGCCGCGCACCGAACGGCCTCCGTACTTGTCGACGACCGCGAGAACGCCGTGGGGGTCGGGTCCGCGAATCACGAGGTCGCCCACGAGGACGAGCCGGTCCTCTTTTTTCGAAAACTCGAGGTGCGCGAGGAGGGCTTCGAGCTCGTACCGGCAACCGTGAACGTCGCCCACGATGACCGTGCGTCCCATCCGCTCACTCCCTGGTTCGGTCGTCCGGGTTACGTTGCGCGCTCAGATCAGCGCGTCGAGCTTCGCGCGCTTCGGAATCACGACGGTGCCCCGCTCGGTCACGTGGAAGCGCTGCCGGTCGGCTTCGCGATCGAAGCCGATGACGGTGCCCGAGGGGATCTCCACGTCCTTGTCGATGATGGCGCGCCGGATCTTCGCGTGGCGCCCCACGCGCACGCGCTCGAACAGAACGCTCTCCTCGACCTCGCTGAACGAGTTGACGCGGCACCCGACGCCCAGAACGCTGCGGTGGATGCGGCCTCCGGAGATGATGCAGCCATGGCTGACCATCGAGTCGGTCGCGATGCCGACGCGCGCCTGCGCCTCGTCGCGGAAGACGAACTTGGCCGGCGGGTCGTGCGTCGCGCCCGTGCGGATCGGCCAGCGGAAGTTGTAGAGGTTGAACTGCGGGTGGATCTCGATGAGGTCCATCTGCGCTTCCCAGTACGCGTCGATGGTCCCGATGTCGCGCCAGTAGCCGATGTTGCGGCCCTGCTCTTCGCCCGGGACGCGGTTGGTCGCGAAGTCGTACGCGTAGACCGTCGCGCCCTTTTTCACGAGCCCGGGGAGAATGTCCGCGCCGAAGTCGTGGTGGCTCTCTTCGAGGTTCTCGTCGAGCGCGAGCTCCTGGAGCAGCACGTCGCGCTTGAAGATGTAGTTGCCCATCGAAGCGAGGCACATCTCCGGATTGCCCGGCATGGTCGGCGGGTTCTCGACCTTCTCGTGGAACGCCACGATGCGCCCCGCTTCGTTCACTTCGAGCACGCCGAAGTCGCGCGCCTCCGCGCGCGGCACCGGGATCGCCGCGACCGTCGCGTCGGCGCCCGTCTCGTTGTGGAACGTGATCATCTGGCGGACGTCCATCTTGTAGACGTGGTCGCCGCCGAAGATGCACACGAGCTCCGGCTTCTCGTCGTCGATGACGTGCTGGCATTGCCAGACCGCGTCCGCCGAACCGCGGTACCAGGTCTTGCCGGTGCGCTGCTGGGCAGGGATCGCCTCGATGAACTGGTCGAGCACCGGCGCGAGGCGCCAGTTGCGCGCGATGTGCTCTTCGAGCGACGCGCTCTTGTACTGGGTCAGCACTTTGATCTTGCTGAGGCCCGAGTTGACGAAGTTCGACAGAACGATGTCGATGATGCGGTAGCGGCCCGCGAAGGGGACCGCCGGCTTCGCCCGGTCGAGCGTCAACGGATAGAGTCGCTTGCCCTCGCCTCCGGCAAGCACCATGACCAGTATCTGGCTCTGGTCGAAGTCGAATTGCGCGGACATACGCGCGAGATTACTAGCGCCTGAAACGCCATTCGAACAGCATTTCCTCTCGCCATCGGAACGAATGAAACCGGCGCGCCTCCGGCCTGTCAAAAGCCGCGCTTCCGACCGAGCTTCGGCAAGTGGGCGCAACGGCTCTTGTGCGCAAAACGACGAGAAAGATGGACCGCCAGGACGCCAGGACCAGAATTGAAGGAGCCAAGAGTGAGTGGGACGCGGTCACCGCCCTCTTCTTCTCTGATCCTGGCGTTCCTGGCGGTTCCCCCTTTCTTAGATGGCGGTTCCTCTTCTTAGAAATAGATTAGAAATAGAGGGTCGCGCCGGCCGTGAAGAGGGCGCCACCCGACGCGTTCGTCGTCTGCCCGTTGGCGTTGACGAACTCCGGCTGCGAGTTCGCCCCCGCGTCCGTCCGCGTCCGTAGGAAGCCGCGCACGTCGCCGTTGAGAGCGAACATACGACTTAGGCGGATTTCGAGGCCGATTCCGAGCTGTCCGCCGAAGTATGAATATTGTGCGTCGAGGCCCGGGGTGGCGCATCCCGCGCCGGAATCGCACGTGACATGCGCGCCGGACCAACCGAACCCGCCGAGAAGGTAGACCTGCGCTCGCGAGAGGGGATTCAGGTACACGAGACCGTTCAGCGTGAACCCCGTCTCGGTCCGGTGGTTGCCCTGGTAATCGGTGCCGCCGAGGAAATCGAGATCCGCCTCGATGCCGAACCGGCGATTCGGCTTGAACCGAACCGCGCCGCCGGCGCCGGCCATGCCCGCGCCTTGCGACCCCGTCCCGTGCCCGACCGTCGCTCCGTCGAGGTGCAAGTTGAGCCCCCACTCGCGCGGCGGCGAAATCGGACGAATGGGGCGCGGCCGGTACGTGTACGCCGGGGGACCATCCGGCGGGGGACCCTCGGGCGGACCGTAGAATGGGCCATCCGGCGGTGGGCCCGGCGAATAGACGACGACGGGCGGCGGCGGAGGCAAGGGCCTTCGCGCCGGCGGAGGCGGCGCCTCGGGCTGCGCGTCCGGATCCGGCAACGGCTCGAGGGGCTTCTTGTCCGCGGGCGGCGGGCCGCTCGGCTCCTGCGATCCCTCCGGACAGAACCAGCTCCCCGGCGGACACGCTCCATCGGCCGATTGGGCGTGCGCGGCAGGAAGGCCGGCAAACGTGGCCAACCCAAAGGCCACGAGCGCGATCGGCGCCATCGGAGCGGTGAAAAATACGGCTTTCGTCATGACGAAAAGGGCCTCCCGCGAAAGCTTTCGCGCCAAAGAGCCGACGGGCGGACGGTCGAGCGGTCAGGTGGTCAGCCGGGTAAGCAGCTGCAACCGCGGTGCCACGAAGCTTGGCCCCGGCGAACGCGAAAATCAAACGTGGGGGGTATGGCATTCAAGACCGGCGTTCACAGGCCGGCGCTGCAATTCCGGTCACAGCTCCGAAGCCCGAGCTATACGCCATGAAACATGCCCACCGTCCGACTCAAAGCAGGCCACGTGCAGCCGGTGTGGGCCGGTCATCCGTGGGTGTACGCGCAAGCGATTGACCGAATCGAGGGCGGGGCGATCGCGGGCGACGAAGTGAGCGTCGTCGATCCGCGCGGAAACCTGCTCGGGCGCGGATTCTACTCGCCGGGGTCCGCCATCCCGGTGCGCCTCCTCGTCCGCGACGCGGCGATTCGTCTCGACGCTTCGTTCTTTCGCTCGCGAGCTCTGCAGGCGATCGCGCTCCGCGCGTCGCTGGGCCTCGGCACGGGCGGCGCGGCCGGAGTGAGCGGCCCCGCCGAGACGCCGACGCCGTCCACGACCGGGTACCGCCTCATCAACGCGGAGGGGGACGGTCTGCCGGGCCTCATCGTCGATCGGTACGGCGACGTCCTCGCCCTGCAGATGGGCACGCTCGGCATGAAGCAGCGTGAATCGCAGATTCACGAAGCGCTCTGGGACGTGGCGTCGCCGCGCGCCATCGTCGACCGCACGAGCGCGCAAACGGCAAAGACCGAAGGCTTCACCGCGAGCTCGACCGTCGTTCGAGGCGAGGGCGTGCGCGAGCTCGAGTTCGTCGAGCGCGGGCTTCGCTTTCGCATTCCCCTCGAGCTCGGCCAAAAAACGGGCTTCTACTTCGACCAGCGGGCGCTCCGGGCGCGTGTCGAGGAGCTCGCGCGCGGCAAGCGCGTCCTCGACACGTACTCGTTCGTGGGCGCGTTCGCGACCGCTGCCGCGCGCGGCGGGGCGACCGAAGTCGTCGCCGTCGACGAGAGCGCGCTCGCGCTGGAGGTCGGCGCGGAGTGCGCGAAGCAGAACGGGGTCGGCGAATCCATCCGCTTCGTGAAAGGCGACGCGCGCCGCGCCCTCGCCGAAGCGAAGGGTCGCTTCGACATCGTGATCGTCGATCCGCCGCGACTCGCGCCGACGCGGAGCGCACGCGAACAGGCGCTCGTCGCCTACTCGAAGCTCGCCGAGAGCGCGTGCCGGGCGACCGCTCCCGGCGGGATCGTCGTTCTGTGCTCGTGTTCGGCGGCCGTCGATCTGGGTTCGCTCACGCGATCGCTCGCGACGGGGGCGACGCGTGCGAACACGGACGCGACGGTCCTCGAGCGCTGGTTTCAGGGGCCGGACCACCCGGTCCCCGCCGCGTTCAACGAGGGCCTCTACCTCAAAGCGCTGCTGGCGCGTGTCGAGCCGCGATGAAGCCCGTCGCCGCGCTGGCGCCCGCGGAGGCCGGCGCGCTCGCCGGTCTTCTCTTCGATCTGGACGACACGGTGCTCGATCACGGCACGCTCACGCGAGCCGCGTACGACGCGCTCTGGAGTCTGCACGACGCGGGGCTCGCGCTCGTCGGCGTGACCGGGCGGCCGAGTGGCTGGGGCGAAGTCGTCGCGCGCCAGTGGCCGGTCGCCGGGTGCATCACGGAGAACGGCGCCGTGTATTTCGTCAAAGAGAAGTCCGGCGTCGCGCGCCGCGATCCGTGCAGCGACGAGGAGCGGCGCTCGCGGCGCCTTCGCCTGGCCGCCCTCGTCGAGCGCGTGCGCGCCGTCGTGCCCGAGGCGCGCCTCACGGACGACAACGACGCGCGCCGCGCCGACGTCACGTGGGACGTCGCCGAGCGCGCCGCGCTCCCGCCGCAAGCGGTGCGCGCGATCGTCGCCGAGATCGAGCGCGCCGGCGCGCGCGCGCTCCAGAGCAGCATCCACTTGCACGCGTCGTTCGACCCGGACGACAAGGCCAGCGGCAGCCTGCGGTTCTGCGCGCGCGAACTCGGCGTCGATCCGGGCGCCGCGCGGTACCGCTTCGCGTTCGCCGGCGACAGCGGCAACGACGCCGCGTGCTTCGCCGCGTTCGCGACGACGTTCGGGGTCGCCAACGTGCGCGCGAGCGCCGGGCGCTTCTCCGTGCCGCCGCGCTACGTCGCGCCTTCGGCGATGGGCGCGGGCTTCGCCGAGATCGCCGCGGAGATCCTCCGAAAGCGAGGCGGAACGAAAAAGGCATAACATGGGACGGGCATGATCGAGGGCGTCACGATCGAACAGCTGCGGACGCTCGTC
>DATHQY010000562.1:0-8353 GCA_035482215.1 Polyangiaceae bacterium
GACGCGAAGGAAGAGGACCGCACGCAGACCGAGGGCGGCGCAGGACAGGGCGGTCGCACGGGCGTGGTTCGACTGAATCCCGCCGCAAGTGATGACGGTGCTGTTGCCTTTGGCGATCGCGTCGGCGAGGAGCCATTCGAGCTTGCGCACCTTGTTCCCCGCTTCGGCGCCTCCGCTCGCGTCGTCGCGCTTGACGAAGACTTTGGCTCCGACGATTGCGTCCAGAGCGTCGCGTCGGACGATGGGCGTCGGGCCGTGCACGAGGAGAAGACGCGGCAGACTCTTGGACGATTCAGGCACACGCGCGATGGTGGCTCGCATCGCGCGATAGCGCCAGATGGGTGCCCGAGCGACTGCCGCGACGGGCGCTGCGGGCTCTTTCGCCGCCACCGGCTTGGAACCGGCGCGGGCCGGCGGGCGGCAAGGCGATCCTGCCGCCCACGGGCGCGCGCCTCGACCGAGGTGCCCCAGCTTGCCACATACTGTAGGGGGGTATACTAACGTTCCAAGTGTGGAGGAGACCGGTCGCATGCACACGTCCCGCGAGAAAGAGAAGCTCATTGCTCGTGTGCGGCGCATTCGCGGGCAGATCGAGGCGGTGGAGCGGGCCATCTCCGAGGAGAAGAGCTGCCATGAAGTCCTGCAGACGGTCGCGGCCGCGCGCGGGGCGCTCAACAGCCTCGTCGCCGAAATGATCGAGGACCACGTCCGCTTTCATGTCCTCAATCCGGAGGAGAAAGTGTCGGCCAAGCGCGCACGCGCCGCCGACGAACTGGTCGACATCGTGCGCGCGTACGTGAAGTGACCGGGGCCACCATGAACACGAGGGACTCGACCTACGCGCAAGAGCACGAGCCCGCTCCGGCCTTCGCGGCCCCGGACGCGCATGATGACGACCCTGAGCACGCGCACGGAGTCGATCGCGTCGAGCTTGTGCGTATCGCGCTCGTCGCGACAGCCGTTGTCGTCGCCTGGGTGTTGCCTTGGCGACCGTTCCTCAACGTCAATCTCGTCGCGCTGACGGCGACGCTGGTGGGCGGCTATCCGATTTTCCGCGAAGCCTTCGGAGCGCTCAAAGAGCGGCGGATGACGATGGAGCTGTCGATGACCATCGCCCTCGTCGCGGCTCTCGCGATCGGCGAGGCGTTCACGGCGGCAGTCATCGTGCTCTTCGTGTTGGTGGCCGAGGTGCTCGAGCACATGACGGTCGGGCGTGGCCGGCGCGCCATCAAGGACCTGCTCGACCTATTGCCCGGGACCGTGGCCCTGCGGCGCGACGGCGGCGTCGCGGACGTGGCCGCGGGGACGCTGCTCCTGGGCGAGGTCGTCGTGATCAAGCCGGGCGGACGCGTGCCCGTCGATGGCATCGTGGTCTCCGGCCATTCGTTTGTCGACCAAGCTCCGATCACGGGGGAGTCGCTGCCGGTCGAGAAAGTGACAGGCGCGCCGGTCTTCGCTGGCACGATCAACCAGTCGGGGACACTTGACGTGAGCGTCACCGGGGTCGGCCGCGATACGACCTTCGCAAAGATCGTCAAAGCCGTCGAACAGGCCGAGAAGTCACGCGCGCCGATCCAGAAGACCGCCGACAGGCTGGCCGGGTACCTGGTCTACTTTGCGCTCGCGGCCGCCGCGCTCACCTTCCTCCTTACGCGCGACGCGCGCGCGACGATCTCGGTCATCATCGTCGCCGGGGCCTGTGGCGTGGCGGCGGGGACGCCGCTGGCGATTCTTGGCGCCGTGGGCCGTTCGGCGCGCGCGGGTGCGATCGTCAAAGGGGGTATCCACATCGAGGCGCTCGGACGGGTCGACACGATTGTCCTCGACAAGACCGGCACGCTCACCCTCGGCACGCCGAAGGTCGTCGGGCTGCACCCGGCGGAAAGCGTCAGCCACGCGCAATTGCTCGAGACGGCGGCGATCGCGGAGCTGCCCTCCGAGCACCCGCTCGGCAAGGCGGTACTCGCGAAAGCGAAAGAGGAGGGGATCGTCCCGCCGCGCCCGGATCGCTTCGCCTACACGCCGGGCAAGGGGATCGTGTGTGTCTACCGCGACGACACGATCATCGTCGGCAACCGCTCGCTTCTCGAGCGCGAGGCCGTTGCGCTACCCCTCTCGCTGAATCGCGCCGCAACGGTGCTCGTGGCGCGTGGCGGCAGGTTCTTGGGCGGGCTCGAGATCGCAGATGTCGTGCGGCCCGAGGCGGCGGCCGCGACTGCCGAAATTCGGCGTATGGGGATGCACACCGTCCTGCTGACCGGCGACGCTCTGGCGATCGCGCAGGATGTGGCGTCGCGCCTCGGCGTCGACGAAGTGCATGCCGAGCTCCTGCCCGATCAGAAGCTCGCCAAAGTGCGTGAGCTACAGAAGGCCGGTCGCCGCGTGGCGATGGTCGGAGACGGGATCAACGACGCTCCCGCCCTCACCCAAGCCGATGTCGGGATCGCAATGGGCTCGGGCACGGACGTCGCCCGCGAGTCGGCCGATGTCGTGCTGCTCGGCGACGACCTGCTCAAGTTGACCCAAGGCCTTCGTATTGCACGAAGCTGCCGCACGATCATCTTGCAGAACTTCGCGGGCACGCTGCTGGTCGACGGTCTTGGCATTGGGCTCGCCGCGATGGGGTTTCTCAATCCACTGCTCGCGGCTTTCATCCACGTCTCGTCGGAGCTGCTCTTCATCCTGAATTCGACGCGCCTCCTCCCCGCGCGGGCACGCTGACCCGCCCCTCCGATCGTTACGCTACGCCGGTCCCGCTCGGCCCACCCCCACGATTTCGAGAGCGTGGCCGGCGCCGCCTGGCGCCTCCGCAACGAGGGGATTAGCGTTCTTGGGATGCGAACCAACGTGCGTTCTGCACTTCGATCGGGTCTTGTCCTCTCGACACTCGTCGCTTGCTCTTCGCCCTCCGTGCAGCGTGCGACGGGCATGCCCGGCTCGGTCACGGCCGTCGTGTCCGGTCACTCTCTCAGCGTCAGCGACGGAATCGCGGTGTCGGATCCGGGAAGCGCAATTCCGCACGTCTTCGTCGTTCTGGGCAGCAGAACGAGCCTCTGCCCTCTGTTGCAGGGCGCCAGCAGCTCGGAGGGCGCTGCAAACCAGGTCGCGAACCTGACCGACTTGGAATTCCACCTGTATGACCAGCGTTCGAATGCAGTGGCGCCCGGGACCTTCCCGGTCCCGCAGGCAGACGCCGGCGCCCAGAGCCAGCTCGAGGCGGACGTTCTATTTTCGGCCTTGGACGCAAACTGCGGCATGGTTGTCAACCAGTGGGCCACCTCGGGAACGGTGACCCTCTCGAGCCTGCAGCCGTCGGTACTCGGAACTTACGATCTCGTCTTCGGGACCGACCACGTCACCGGCAGCTTCGACGTGAGCGAGTGCACCGGCGTCAACGTTCAGGGCACCGGTAGCGGCCCCCCGGCGGTCTGCACGATGTGATTGGAGAACGAAGTGCCTTCGTGGCTAGCGCCCCTCAGACCCTTGATGGCGGGGGATTCGACGCGCGCAACTCGCGGATGATCTTGTTCCAATACCGCACGGCCTGAACGTGTTGCTCCCGCGTCAGCGCGGTCTTGTTGGACGGATCGACTGGATCGCCCCCCAGGAGGAGGGGCTTAACCTCGAAGATCTCCATACCGCGATACCGATTAACCGTTTGATTCGGCGTCCGGCCTGTTTCGATTGAGTCGTGCTTGGACCCGAGGCCTTCGAGGAATGACTCCATATCGGCCGCCAAGACGCTCACGAGGCCGAGGTCCATGCCGACGAATGGAACCGACACGACCGGTGGTGCGACGGCCCGAAGATCGAACCCGAAGGCGTCACCGCCGCCGTCGGAACCGAAGAGGAACAAACCAGGAGCGTTCAATGCGACCTCGTAGCTCTTGTTGAGGCTCACGAGCTCCTCGGCTTTCCATAGAATCACATAGTAGCTTCCGATGAAGCCCTCGCCCCCGTTCGTGTGCGCCAAGACTTCTCGATATTCGTGCGGAAGGCGAACACCGCCGGCAGCCTCGAACCGCTCAAGCGAGGTCGCGCTTGCGGGGGGGTTGCAATTGAATACCGTGAAAAGCCGTTGCTTAGGGGCACCGTCCGGCATCACGGCGATCCTTCACTCGGGACACGTTCACCGACGCCCACGGCCGTGACGACGAACCTCGCGCGATCGTCTCCCGGTACGAAACGGAACGCAAACGTGGGCGGCAACAGCGCTGGCGGTCCGTCAAGATAGTCGAATGCGAGCCGGTTGGTGCCGTCGAGCCGGACGCGCAGACGACCGAGCCAGCTCCTGCGATCGACGTAGGTCCCGACGTACGCGCTCAAGGGGCGAGGCGAGCCCTTCGCGGTGGATCTCCACTCGTCCGGCAGGTCCAGGAGCACGCTGAGCCCGCGAAGAACGACGGCGGCGGGCGTGGCACCCGCCACGTTCGCCGCGTTCATCATCGCCGCGGCGCCGACGCGCTTCGCGGGAACCCACGCCACGAACGCGCTGAAGTCTTGGACGCCGCCGCTATGGTTGTAGACCCAGACGCTCCCGCGTTTCGTCATCGCGACCCCGTAACCGTAGGCCTCATTGGCCTCGGCAAGCCGCGCACCGGTCTCCACATACGGCGTCGTGAGCGCCTCGACGAGGCGTTGCCCTAACGGATGGGTGGCCGGCTCGCTCATCGCGCGCGCCCATCGCGCGAGCTCGCTCGCGCTCGCAATCAGCCCTCCGGCTGGAGCGGTCAGTCTGCACCGCTCGCCCGCGCCGGCGCCCTCGGGATGCCCTCGGACCTGGACCGAGGCGAAGTGGAACGTCGCCGTAGTCATCCCCATCGGGAGGAGTACGCGTTCACGTACGACGTCCTCGAAGGGCCGCGACGTGACTCGCTCGATCACGAGCCCGACGAGCGCGTAGCCGATGTTCGAATAGAAGTACACCGCCCCCGGTTCCGCTCCGAGATGCGCGCGCGCGATGGCGTCGGACAGGTCCCCGCCGCCGTCACATAGCCGGGCGAGGCGGTGGGGATCGTCCAGGAGCCCGGCTGTGTGCGTGAGGAGCTGGTGGAGCGTGACGCGCCCGAGTCCGGCGTTCGCCTGGAGCTCCGGGAGGTAGCTCGCGATCGGTCGTTGAAGATCGAGGACGCCCTCTTGCGCGAGCGAAACAGCCGTGGCTGCGGTGAACATCTTCGTGACCGACAGGAGCGGGAACAGCGTCTCCGATGTCGTGGGGACGGTTTGCCCGGGCTCCGTCGTCGCGGTCTCGAAGAGCGTGCCATCGTCGGTGACGACCGCGAGGGCTCCACTCGTCTCGCCAACCCGCGCGCGCGCCCTCGCGGCGAAGCACGCAAAACGCTCCGCTGTCGTGCCGGGGCAGTCGATTCGAGACGGCGGTCGTCCGCCGGCTTCGAACACGCCGAAGACATCGCCGCCCTGCCAGTGGAGGTAGGGCCTTCCGGCGCACCCCGGTAGGAGAGCCAGCATCGCCACCAGCGCGAGGTTCGCGGCGCACGTGAGGATCGGCAGCTTCATCGGGGTCTCAGGCGACGGCCTTCCATTCGCGGATCGGTCTCTTACGACCAAGAGTCCGTTCTTCGGAGTCTTGGTTCTCGGTTGCATCGTCGGCACATCGGGCGTCATCTTGTTGCGGAGTAGCCGGAAAACCGCGGCCGCGTTGGCGGTTCTCTTGGTGCTCGTTCCGTTGACGGCACTCGCTACCACCGTGCCTTTCGTCTTCACGAACGGGACGGTCGCGGACGCGACGCATGTCAATGCGAACTTCACGGCGCTCATGCCCATCGTGGGAGCGAACACGTTCTCTGGCCAGACGATTAATACCGCGGGTCCGGTGTTCGAATTTCCTGCTTCTCCCGACTTCACGGCGCCCGGCAATCTCACCTGCATGGTCACCGTCAACGCCACGGGGACGGCAGACGGGTCGACAGGCAATGCGGCGTTGGATGTCCAGTGAGGGCGCCGCGGGCGTTACGGAGATTCGACCGCGTAGCGAAGATGCACCAGGCCATGCGCGAGCGTCTCGCTCGATGTGAAGCGAAGCCGCACCTTGCCCGCCAGCCCCACGGCATCGGGGACCTCGAAGACGCCCGTGATCCCGAGGGCACCGTCGATCGCGGGTGCCACGAGAAGACTGATTTCGTCGACGACTCCCGCCGCCATCAGCGACCCGTTCACATTGCCGCCGCCTTCGACGAGCAGGCGCTTGATTCCGAGCTCGCGCCCGAGGAGATCCAAGAGCGCCTTCGCGTCCATTGCTTCGTCGGGCGCGACGACGTACGACACGCCGTCGCCCGCGAGCTCCGCGAGATGCGCATCCGTCACATCCGGGCCCAGAAGCACGACCACGTGGTCGCCCCCGCTGTCCGCCTTCGTGAAATGCAGTTTGCCTTCGCGATCGAACGCGATCGCGTACGGCTTGGCGGCGCGCTTCGCGAAGTGGTGTGGCCTCTCGACCGCTCCGTGGCTCGCCGGCGGATGGGGCGTTCCCTTGCTCATCTCCGCCATCGTCACTCGCCCGACGAGCCACGCGTCGCCTTCGAGTTTGCCGTGCACGTCCTCGTACACGCGCGACCACTCTTTGCGGCCCCCGTCGGGACTTTCCGTCCAGCGACTCGGATGAATGCGGCCGTCGAGCGAGACGAGCATGTGGCAAATGACGTGCGGTTTCATCGGTTGGGCTCCCGAAGTCGCGAGATGCTGCGTCAGCGATTCTCTGCGACCGATAGCGTCACTTCGATGTTGCCGCGCGTCGCTTTGGAATACGGGCATACCTGGTGCGCGGCTTCCATGAGCGCCTGCGCTTGCTCGCGCGCGAGCTCGGGGAAATGCCCTTCGAGCGCAACGGCGAGGCCGAAGCCCGTATCGTCCTTCCCGATGCTGACCTTTGCCGTCACGTGGGCAGGGCCCATCTTCACTTTCTTCTGGCCCGCGACGAGGCCGAGCGCGCCGCCGAAGCAAGCTGCATAGCCGGCGGCGAACAACTGCTCCGGATTCGACCCGCTGCCTCCCGGACCGCCGAGGCCCTTTGGAATGGAGAGCTGGAAGTCGAGTACGCCGTCGTCAGTTCGCACCTTGCCGTCGCGTCCCGAGGTTGCCGTCGCGGTTGCCGTGTAGAGGGGGTTCATGGGGATGCTTCTCCAGGTTTGGATCTACGTTCGAGCGAGTCGCGAGGACTGCGCGTAGCGACCGTAGCCCTCAACCCCCACGCGGACAACGCACGACCCGCCGCGGGCTCTCGCGCGGTTCGGCCTGCTTCCGGGCGGGGCTGCATCGCGCCGGCGTCGGGCACGACACAAAAAGGAAGAAGCCCCTCCACCGCCGGCTCCTTTCGGAGGCCGAAACGGGGGAAGGGCTCCCTTGCGTTGGCCGGGGACCGTTAGGCCCGAAGGCTCACTGGTCCGCGGTCGCCGCCGCGTCGCTCGCCGAACCGGCGTCGCTCGCCGCCGGCAGGAACAAGCTCGTCATGAGCTGGTCGCCGCTCATGCCGCACGTGTTGGCGAGGCAGCCGAGACCCCAGATGTGCTGGAGGGTCGCGAGCATCGAGTAATGGTTGTACGGGCTGCTCGAGGTGACGGGCGTGCCGATGAGCGACGAGATGACGATCGCGGGCACTTGCGCGCCGCCGAGATAGCCGCCGTCTTCGCCGGTGGGGCTGTTGCAGCAGCCGGTCGTATTCTTGTAGTCGTCCTCGTCGAAGATGATCACGATCGCCGAGCCTTCGGTCCACGTGGGGCTCGCCATGATCTTGTTGACCGTGTCGCCCACGAACGCGTCGCCGTACGAGATCAGTTCTTCCGAGGTGTCGCCGCTGGCAGGGCCTGACGAGCAGACCGGACCGAGCGGGCCGGCGTCGGCGGTGCCGCTGTCGAGCCACGCGCCCGTGCTGGTGTTGACGCTATGGATGTCTTCGCACTGGTCGGGGCTGATCCAGACGTAGTTCGGCATCGTCGTGCCGGCGATGTCCGTTGCGAAGTTCGTGAACGGAACGATCTTCTTCATCCGGCTCGTGCTCTCGCGGATGTTCGAGAAGTACTCGAAGGGGTTGTGCTTCTGCGCGTAGAGGTTGCCGGCGGTGGTCAGCGGCGCGCCGTTCACGAAACCGGCGTCGTTGCCGGCATCGTCGGTGGTGTCGACCTGAGCGAACTGCTGGATGAACCCGGCGCCTCCGTCCGAGGCGAAATCCAGAATGCTAGGCGGGTTGGCGGCGCTGATGTCGCCGACGCCGGGGATCGCGCCCATGTACGCGGTCCACGTCAGGCCCTTTTGTTCGAGCTGATCGACGATCGTCTGGGTGGTGAACCAGTGCGGAATCGTCGACGAGAACGCGTACTGGTTGCTGCTCATGAGGGTC
>DATHQY010000563.1:0-24809 GCA_035482215.1 Polyangiaceae bacterium
TCGCCATGCGGAGAGGCTACGGCGAGAGCCGTGCCGAGCGTCATTTGACGCGCCTCGAAATTAGGACAGTACCCAAGGGGGCTCCGCGCGTACCGACGACTGCTCTCGGTTCGAACGGCGGTGCGCGTGAGCCGCGCACGAGGCGCTTCGGCAGGAGCCTTCGGGCTCCGGTTGTGCGGTCCACGGCTCACGCGGAGGGCCGTGGTGCTGCGAGGCTATGAGGACCGGCTCGGCTTCAGCCGAATCCTGCTCGACTTCAGCCGAGTCCTGCTCGACTTCAGCCGAGTCCTGCTCGGCTTCAGCCGGGGACCGCTTCGACGCAGAGCGCTCGTGCCTTGTCGTTCCGGCGGCGTGATCGAAGCGTGCGAACAGGCTCTCGCGACGGTCGTGCCGTTGCGCAGAGCCTGAGAGCCGGCGCTCGCCACGTACCCAGCAGCGGGTAGTGGGTCAGTTTGAGTTCCGCAGCCCAAAGAGAGGCCCGCGCCTCGTGAAGTGCGACGCATTGCGCAACAGGAGCCGAGATGTCCGACGCTTACGCTGTCTTCCACGATGACGGGCGGATCACTATCTTTGCGGACGGAGTTCAGGCGGAACTCAGCCGAGATGGGATCAGCATCACGCCGATCCCTTCGGATGACGCTGCACGTATGAGCCCAACGTCGCCTCCAGTTCATCCAAACGATCCGACAGCGCTGTCGTCGCGCCGACGCGGCGCGTTGCTTATGCGGTCAAGCATTCGCCCGCCGCGGATCGTTGACTAACCGTTGCGGAACATGAACGGCATAGTCGCCTGTGCGGCCTGCACGATCGGAGGCGCAAGAACGACCTGCAAGCTTTGCTCCGCCACCACTCCAGACCCGCCCAGTTTTAGTGCGAACCGCATACGACCGGGGCGGGGCACAACGAGGCCCGCGATGCGCACGGCAACCCGCAATCGTGCGAGGCCCGGAGGAAACGTTACGGCCACCGGTGTGGTGAAAATCGGCGCGCCGCCGTCAACGGTCACCTCAAGCACGGCTTGCGGAGAGTCGCTGTCCGCTTCGTCGCGATCGATGAAAGCAACGAAGAAGACCATGTGGACGAACGTCGGAAATGCGGTCGCGGTGACCGATTCCATGATCGCGTACGCCGTCAACGTCGAGGTGTTCGCGTCTACGGAAAGGCCCTCGGACACGAAGGTCAAAGGGGAGCGGTACATCTCAGCGAGCCGGGCTCGTGCTTTCGGGAGGCGGCACGGCAATTACTGGCGCGGCAGACCCGGAAATCAACGGCTGACTCGCCGATGGCGTCGGAACCGCGACCGTTACAACGGTTGAAGCGACCGGGCTCGTCGACAAGACGCTCACAACGGGCGCGACTTGCGGAGCCTCGACCATCTGCACCGATACTGCTGTCTTCGCGAACGACGCCGGGTCCGCGGCGGTCGCTTCCTGGTTCGGCCCCGGTTTCTGATCGACCGTACCAGCTTGGATTCGCCCGATCAGGTGAGACGCGACGCCGAGAGCCGCGAACCCTCCGAACGCCATCATCGCAAACAGGGCCGGATTCATGCGCCTCTTTGTTGATACCTCGAACCAACCCCCGAGGCCAAGGGCCACCGCCGTGGAGCCCCCAATGAGCCACGACCATGCTGGCCACGGGTATGGGGGCCTGCCCCGCTCACCGATAAGCGGGTCGAGGACCCCGAAGACGAGGATCAGCACCGCAGTCTCCCGAAGCAGCTCGCCGATTATTTCGTAGCCCGACTTCTGGTGCGCATGCGCCTGTTCGGTCCACTTGCGCGACGGCTCATTGAGCCACTTCCAGAGTCTGGCGTACCATTGCGGCTGCTTTGCCACGGGAATAGACTACCTCGCCACTAGGCGCTTTTCGAAAGCTTGACGCTCCCCCAAGCCCGCGCGACCGGCTTCGGCATGAGCGCAATGAGCTCGTCGATCTCCCAGACGTGATCCGCGATGCCGGCCGCCATGGCCGGGGTCACGCGAAGCGTCTGGTGAACGCGGGAGAAGTTGTAGTGCATGAAGTGGATCGCAACTGCGTGCTCGAGGTTCTCCACCTTCTTTGAGAAGCCGTTCGTGAGGCGCGTGAAGCGGCGCATCGACATGCGCATGGTGAGGTTCTGGCGCTCGACGTGCGACGTCGACACGTGCGCCATGTCGGGGTCGCCCGCGATCGGCGTGAGGTTCGCGCCGATGCACGCGGGAGGCGAGTAGCGAGCCGCGCCGGCCGGTACTTCGCCGTACAGCTTCACGAGCATCGCGTAATCGACGCCGCCCGGCCCAAACGCATCAGCGACCGCGTTGATGTACGCGCGATGGCCGTCCGTCGTGAGCTGGATCCGGGTCGCGATGCGCGAGGCGAGGTCCGTCATGAACTCGTACGCGCAGCCCGCGTCACGCGTGCCCACGTGGTACGCCGCGATGAGCTTCGTATCCGCGTCGAGCGCGGTCCACGTCCAGATCGAACCGATGCCATAGCGTTGCTCGTCTGGCAGCACGTTCTTGTCCTTCGCACCGACGAACGACCAGATTTCATCGCATTGGACGCGCTTGCACGTGAGGCCGCGCACGTTCGCATCGTGGTACGCACGACAGGCCGTTCCGAGGTCCACGAGGAGCTTGAGAACGGTTCCCTTCGCCGCGCCGGTCATGCGGCACGTCGCGCGGATCGAGTTGCCCTCCACGAGGGCCGAGACGATCTGCTTTCGCTTGGCGGTGTCCAGAACGTTCATAGGAGGTTAGTATGCTTGACCGGACAAGCATAGTCAATCAGCTCCCTCTATTTTTACCTCGGCTAGGCAGACAACTTCAGCAATCTTGATAGCTTACGAAGCTGACTAAATGGCCGGCGGGTACTGATCCTTCTGCAATTCGAGCAATTTGATCAGCTTCTCAATCTCAGCCTGTGTCGGCGGATCACCATGGAAGAGGACGCGCACAGTTCGGCCGCCAGCCAATTTGATGCGAAAATGCTCCTCCTCCCCAGCTGAAACTGCTGATCGAATGGGCGGGACCGCCCTTGCGGTCGCGACTACACGTTCCTGCTCGGGGACGACATCCATCTCATCTTGCTCCGTTTCGGAGACCCCATTCTTGTCGGGGCCGTCGTCCGGTAGCGTATCAGTCCCAAGCAGAGACGCAACGCGTAGCGTTTCCTTGTAGTTGGCCAATAAAACGCCCACGACGCCCGGGTTGAAGCCGCGATCGATGGTGAGGTGGCTTTGACCGTTCTCATCGGATGGCAAGCCGCCGCCCCATTTCTCCCAAAGGTCGCCGTACAGCTTCGGGGCCTTCGCCGCATCCTGAAGCGCCTTGGTCCGTTCGCCTGGCCGCTTGTCGAGCAAGATGCGGAGCGCCCGATCTGTAAGACGGAAGCTTCGATCGAAACCAGTGCCCTTCTCCACTTCGAGAAGGCCGTACTGCCGAAGAGCGCCCACCGTTTGAGCAGCACTACTGCTCTGCGGGGCAAAGCCCCAGCGCTTGGCGAGGACATCAAAGCGGACCGCGTGACGCCCTTCCGCGTCGTGCATGGTCTGTATGCGCTCGATCGCCTTTGTTAGCGAGATGTATGGGTAGGCTGGGCTCCTGTGGCGCGACGAATGACCGGAGTCCTCATCCACGTCATCTTCCACAGTCGGAACATCGAGACCCTGAGCTTTCAAAGGCGTACGCATTCCAGCACCACTCCTTGTCAGCCAAAACTATGGCAGCCAACCGAACGGTCGTCAATAGCAACGCCTGAAGTCAGTTCAGATTTATGTGGCACCGGCCCTGATATCGTGCGACCATCGATCGGTGCAAAGAAGAAATGCGGCGCCCTGAGCCGAGGCGCGCGATAAATATCGGGCGAGCCGCTGGGTCGTGGACAGGCCTAGGAAAACCAACGTCCCTCGACCCAGCGGTGCTCCTCTATCGGATTTAGCGCGCCCAGCGAGCTCTCGCAGCCTTCTTAGCGATGTCGCTCCGCTTCTTCTTCGAGAGCTTCTTCGCGCGAGCCGCGCCACCCTTCAGGCCTCCTAGGCGGCCGAGCGCCACGGCCGCAGCGTGGGCGGCCTCTTCCGGGGTCGGCTCGGCTTTCTCTTCGGGGTCTTCCTCGGACGTAGCTTGCGCGACAATGAACGCGGCGAGCGCGTTCGGGTCTCGTGGCGTCTTGGTCTTGCTTGAGCGCTTAGGCACGCTTCTATCCTGCCATTCGTTCGACACGGCGTCACCCCCTCCCGCAATGCGGGCAAGCTGTAGCGGACGGCCATGCGCCCGAAAGAACGTCTTCCAACGGCACGCCAGCCGCACGGGCCGCTCGTAGCGCGACGCCTGCGCTGACGGCCCCGCGGGCGCTCACGGCGAACCGCACCGTCTGTACGTTCGCCTTCATGGCCGCGGCCAGCTTCCCCCACGTCCCGAACCGCTTCACCAGGAATCGGATGGCGACGCGGGCCCGCTCTTGCTCCTCTGGCGACAAGTCGGCCGAGCCGACGGCGCGGGGTGGCTTTGCGAGGCGCCAGCTTACGCGCTGAGCAAGGACGGGCATGCGTCGAGCGTGTGCATGCTTGAGCGGTCCAGCAAGTGCGTCATGACGCAGAACTCAAACTGACCCACTACCCAGCAGCGTTCGGCGCCTGAGAAGGACACTTCGCCGCGTGCTCCGTGGCGCTCGGCACGAACGAACGACCGCTTTCACCGTGCGCGGCATGGCTCCGATCGAGACGAGCAACGCGTTCCCCGTGAGCATCGGACGGAACGACCGCCTTGGCCATGAGCCGGACGAAAGACGCTCTTCCTCACACAGCGCAAGACCGCAAGTTCGACACCGGAGTCAACTGCGTCCGGTGAGGACCGAGGCGGATCGCGTCGTCGCCGCGATCCGTGCCGAGCTCGCGTTCGCGTGCAGCGGGCCGTGGAGGCGACGCAGCCATGCCGGAGGAAACTGTACGAGCGCATCGAGCTCGCTCGAGACGCGCTCGTAGAACGCTCCCTCCGCGAGGATGCAATGCCCTCGGCTCGCAATGCGAACCGCGAGGTGCCACGGGATCCCGCGCCGGGCCGACCCGTGGCGCAATGCGTGCGCCAGGGCATCGAGCGAAAAGGCACGGCCGAGGATGTACCGCCGGGAGGCGGCGAAGCCGGCGCGGCGCGAACCCCACCAAGCTCGGGCCCGCGCTGCGTCGATCGTGGGCAATCGATCGACGGCGCTCGGCACGAGATCGGCGTCGAGATCGTCGTCTTCGAACGCGATCGGTGCGGCGTCCGCATCCGCGTCGGGGCCCGGCGGTTCTCGCGGCGGCGCATGGCCGGTGATGCTCATGAACGCCTCGCCCGCGAGCTTCGCGACGCGTGCAGAACCGCGTTCGAGAAAGGGCAACGCGGCCTCCGCGTGCTCCGGTCGGCCCGCAAACCCCATCGCCCAGAGAACGCCGGCCACGTGCGTGCCCCGTTCGAGGAACGTTGCGAGCTGGGCATGCTCGGCGGGCCCACCGAGCAGCCCGCAGAGAAGAAGAGCGTGCGCATCTTCTTTGGCCGGGTGGAACGCGCGCTCTACGCAAATGGACCAGGCCTCGCTCGAGCCGAGGACCAGCGCGGCGTCGAGCGCGAAGTCGCGAGTTCCGGGGTCTGTCGATTCGACGAGTCGACCCACCGCGCCGAGGCAATCCCTGCGGCGAACGGCCATCGCGACCGAGAGGGCGCCTTGGACGATCGCGGGCTTGTCGCTCGCCAGCCAATCCGGGAGCATGGCGCCCGGATCGGCACGAAGCGCCGCAAGAATCCGCAAACCCGCGGCGACGACCGCGGGATCGGAGCTTTTCCCGAGCAGCGTGAGGACCCGGGGAACGGCCGCATCGACGCGCGCAAGGCACAGCGCGTCGCAGAGCGCATCAAGTCGATCGCCCCGCATCCGCGGGAGCGCCGCGACGAGCGCATCGGCCGCGCGCTCGCGGAAATCGCCCGCGACGAGCGCGAGCGCCGCGGCGGCGACCCGCTCCGGATCGGCGCGGTCGTCGGTGAGAACAGGGAGAAGCAGGCGCTCGCGAACCGGGCTCCCGCCGACGACCAGTGCGTCGAGATGAGCCAGAAGCCTCGCTTCCGGGCCGGAGGCGATCGTCGCCAAGTCGTGATCGGGAGCCTGGATCTGGATTTTGCGCATCCAGTAAAGGAAAGCCGCCTCGTCGAGGTGCTCCTCGACGATGTCCCATAGCGTCATTTCGTCCACGGCCGGGGCCATAGTGGTTCGGCAATCCTAACTTCGTCCGCGCGCGGGGGTCCACGCAGAATTGGCTTCGGGTGCATCGACGTCCGCGCGAACACGCGCGCCCTCAATTGATCTGCACCGAGCCGCCCTTGACACGGTTCACGCCGCGCGACCGTGTCTCGACATACGCACCGCGGATGACGACCCGCCCGTTGCGCCGCAGCGTGATGCTCGCCTCGCCGCACACGAGCTCGATTTCGTCGATCGCCGTGATCGTGACCCGCTTGCCGTCCACGCGCGCGTGGACCTCTTTGGTGGAAGTGTCCTCGTTTGCGCCGCGTGCCGCCGCCGGCGCGGTCGGCTGGAGAACCCCGACGATGACCGGCGCATCGGAACGCTCGCCCTCGAACGTAAGCAGCACTTCAACCGCCCCCGCCTGCGGCAGCACCGAGAGCGGCACGGTACTTCGCGCGAGGAGGAGACCGTGAGGGTTCTCGCCGTAGTCGACGCGAGGTCCCTCGCCGTCGACGCGGATCAACGTGCCGACGACGTGTCCACGGATGCGGCGAGGCGCCGGGGCGGTCAGGCGGAGGACGGTGGAGCGCTTGGCAGCAGCGGTCATGGGGTGATCCTCAGCGAACGCATTCGGGTTTGAAAATGCGAATCCCGGTGTTGTCGAAGTAGTACGGCGGATCGCAATCCGCCGGCGGCGTCTTCTCCGACGCCGGAGGGGCGCTCGGAGCCACGCTCGTGGCCACCGCGGCGCTCGTTATTGCCGCGGCGCCCGTTGCCGCGGCGCTCGCGACGGCCGGCGGAACGGGATGGGCCCCATGGTGGCCCGAGGCCGTGTGAACCGCGGGAGCCTCGGGGATGCGCGCGCTCGGCGGCGCCGCGGGGGCGGGTTCGACCGGAGCAGGCGGCGGCGCCGGATTCTCCGTGGCCGTCGCCGTACCGGGGCCCGGGTCCGGAACGACGGCGCCCGAGGCGACCTGCGGCGGCAAGCTCTCGGCGTGATTGTTCGCAGGATTCGCGGCGGGCGCACCTCGCCGGACGAAGAAGGCCGCGACCAGCATCACGCCCATCGCCGCGACCAACGCGAGGGCAACGGCGGCCCGCAGCGAACTGCGCGGTGGATTCGCGTGCGCGGTCGTCCGCCCCAAAGGCGACATCGTGGCCGAGATCGTCTCGCTGGGTGCAAGCGCCGTCGCGGCCATGAGCGGGACGGGCGACCGGCGGAGAATTCCGGAGATCCGTTCGATCGACACCACCGCGCGCGGCGGCGCGAACTCCCTCAGCGCAAACGCGAGATCGGCCACGTCGCGGAACCGGCTGCGCCGATCTTTCTTCAGGCACTTCGTAATCGTCGCTTCGAGGCCGGGAGGGACATCGGGACGAACGGGCCGGAGCGAAGCCGGGGCTTCGGTCGCGACGCGGACGCAAACCTCGGGGAACGTCTCGGCCATGAAGGGCGTCTTCCCGGCAAGAAGCTCGTAAAGAATGATGCCGAGCGCCCAGATGTCGGACGTGGGATCGACGTCGCGCGAAGAGCGCATTTGCTCGGGAGACATGTAATACGGCGAGCCCATGATGGCGCTCGTTTGCGTCCCCGCCATGTCGCCCGCATTCACGTATTTGGATATGCCGAAATCGAGGACCTTGATGGAAACGACCCCGTCGTTGCGGCGGGTGACGAAGAGGTTGGCGGGCTTCAGGTCACGGTGAATGATGCCGAGCGAATGCGCTTCGGCGATGGCCTCGCAGGCCTGAAGCACGAACTCCACCGCTTGGTCGATCGGCAGCGGCCCTTTCTGCCGGAGCCAGGCCGCGAGATCGCAGCCTTCGAGAAACTCCATGACGATGTACGGCGCGCCCGTTTCCAGCGTCCCGACGTCGATGACGCGCGCGACGTGCTCGCTCTTGATCTTGACCGCCGCCTTGGCTTCGCGGGCGAGGCGCGTCATCGCCTCTTCGTCGGCCACCGCATCCGGCCGCAGGAACTTCAGCGCGACGCGTTCGTCGAGCTGCAGGTGGCGCGCGGAGACGACGACGCCCATCCCTCCGGCCCCGAGAATCCCCTCGACCTGGTATTTGCCGGCGAGCACGTCGCCGACGCCAACCCCCATCGCCGTCGCCGGACTATGCACGGGGACCCTCTTCCCAAAAGAGCATGGCCGCGGGTGACAACACTGAGTTTTCCATGGCCTGCGCGCGGGATCCCGGGGGCATTCGTCTGTGGAGCCCCGCTTCATGCAGTTTACTTGGGAGCGCCATGGCGGGCGAGCGGCACGATTCGCCAAAGATTCGCGAAAGAGGAGCGTGCGTACGCTCGGGCTTTCTGCGCTCGCGCGACCGCTACGCGTCGGCGGTCCGCGACAAAGGGATTGACGCTGGCACGAGACGCGGGCTCTCCTCATTCAGGGTACGCCTGACTCAGGCCACCCCCCCCGCTGCATGGAGAAGCCCTCGCCGGTCACTCTCACGCCTCCGTCGCCTCTCGACGCGGGCGCGCTCGTCTTTCGATCGATGTACGGCCTCGAAGCGCTCGGACGGAGCTTCGAGTACATCATCGAAGCGACGAGCGATCAGAACGGCATCAAGGCCGACGACGTCCTCGGCGCGCCCGTCGGCGTCACGGTCAACCGGATCGACGGCGGCGAACGCTACTTCCACGGCGTGCTCGCCCGCTTCGAGTACCTCGGAAGCGGCACGGGCGGCGGATCGAGCTACCGGCTCGTCCTCCGGCCATGGTTCTGGCTCCTGACCCGCACGGCCGACTGCCGGATCTTCCAGAACCAGTCGGTCGTCGACATCCTCGAAACGGTGTTCCAGGATTTCTCGTTCGCCGAGTTCGACGACTCGTCGCTCGACAAGTCGAAGCACCCCTCGCGCGAATACACCGTCCAGTACCGTGAGACGGACTTCCACTTCCTCACGCGGCTGATGGAAGAAGAAGGCATTTACTATTACTTCAAGCACGAGAAGGACAAGCACACGCTCGTTCTCACGGACGGTCCCGACGAGCACACGACGCCCGAGGGCGTCGACCCGTTCGACCTTCCGTTCCAGGGCCGGGGTACGGACGTCGGGTCGATCCTGGAGTACGTCTCCGATTGGTCGTCGGAGCGGCAAGTCGAGCCGGCCGCGTTCGCGCACGCGAGCTTCGACTTCACGAACGCCCGCATGCGCCTTCTCGCCCGGCAGAGCGCGGCCGCGGGCCACCCTTTCGACGACCTCGAGGTCTTCGACTACACGGGTCACTTCGTCACGCAGGACGCGGGGCGCGACGGGGCGGGCGTGCAGCTCGAGGCCCACCAGCAGCAGGCGCACGCCAGCGGCCGGACGAACGCGCGCTCGCTCGCCGTGGGCTACCAGTTCACGCTGCAGGATCACCCGCGCGATCCCGAAAACGGGACCTACCTCGTGACGTCGGCCTCCTACCAGATCCGCGGGCAGTCGCCGGAGAGCGGCAGCGGGGGCGAAGAGGTCATGACCGCCTTCTTCGAATGCATCGCGCAAGGCCAGCCGTTCCGCTGCGCGCACACCGCATACAAGCCCCGCGCGGGGGGCCCGCAGACCGCCGTCGTCGTCGGGCCGAGCAGCGAGGAGATCTGGACCGACGCGTACGGGCGGGTGAAGGTGCAGTTTCACTGGGACCGCCTCGGCAAGCTCGACGAGAACAGTTCGTGCTTCGTGCGTGTGTCGCAGGCCTGGGCGGGGACCGGCTTCGGGGCGATTCACATCCCGCGCATCGGCGAGGAGGTGGTGGTCGATTTCCTCGAGGGGGATCCCGATCGGCCCATCATCACCGGCCGCGTCTACAACAACGTGAACATGCCCCCGTACGATCTCCCGGGCAACAAGACGCAGAGCGGGTTCAAGAGCCGCAGCACGCAAGGGGGGTCGCTCGAAAACTTCAACGCGATCCGCTTCGAGGACCTGAAGGGCAGCGAAGAGCTCTTCGTTCAGGCCGAGAAGGACATGAACAGCACGATCAAGAACAACGAGACGCGATCGGTCGGCGCCGATCGCAGCTCGAGCATCGGCAGCAACGAGACGCTCTCGGTGGGCGTCGATCGCAGCTCGACGATCGGAAGCAACGAAACGCTGAAAGTGGGCACGAACCGCACGGTGACGGTCGGATCGGACCAGTCCGTGACGATCGGCGCGAACCACACGGTGTCCGTCGGCGCCAACGAGTCGGTCACGATCGGCGCGAACGAGACCTTCACGATTGGCGCCAACGAAACGCACAGCGTCGCGGCGTCGCGGACGCGCACGGTCGGCGCGAGCGAAACGGTGACGATCGCGGCGGCGCAGAGCATCACCGCCGCGGTTCAAACGGTGACCGTGGGCGCCCGAACGAAGACGGTCGCGACGGCCGAAGTCGCTTCCGTCGGGGCAACGCTCACGCTCTCCGTCGGCGCCGGCCGTACGACGTCGATCGGTGGCGATGACGGCGTCACCGTCGGGGGAGGACAGACGGTGTCGATTGGCGGCGACAACGCGATCAGCGTCGGCAAGAACTTCTCCCTCGAGGCCGCCGACCAGATCACGCTGAAGACGGGGGACGCCAGCATCGTCATGGGCAAGGGCGGAGACATCACGATCAAGGGCAAAGACATCACCGTGGAAGGCAGCGGAAGCATCACCGTCAAGGCGTCGAGCGATCTCGTGTTGAAGGGGAGCAAGGTCAGTAACAACTGAGGTCGGGTCGACCATGAGCATGCTCTCGAATTGGCCCCCGATCGGCCCGCGCGCGCCCGGTGCACCCGCGGCCGCGGATGCCGTGCTCTGGCCTGTCATGGAAGAACACCTCGCCGAAGCGGCGTCTCTCTTCGATTCGCTCGAACGCGCGTACGACAGCCCGCGCCTGACGCTCGAAAAGCTCGCACGGGGAGTCGAAGCGCGCTGGCTCGCGCACATCGACGGGCTCCTGGTCGGGGGCCGTGGCGTGTACGAGACGCTCTTGCGCCCGATCCTCGAAGAGCCTGACCCGGGCGCGAGGGGCCGCGTCGCCGTCGCCGCGGCGGTCGCGGTGGCGGTCGGGGCTTGCGCGGATCTGAGCCCGTCCCTGCGCCACGAGCGGCGCGAAGTTCGCGACGCCGTGGTCGACGCGTGCGCATTTGCCGGCGGGCCCGCGTTCGATGCGTGGCTCGAGGACCTCTCCGGCCCGGCCGGAACGGACATGGAGCAAGTCACGCGGGCGCGGCTGATGGCGCGCCGCGGCCTTCCGGCGCCCTCGCTCGTGGCGTGGCTCCAGGGCGGCGACCTCGCGCTGGCGCGCGAAGCGGCGAGAGCGGCGCGGGGAGCCGACGCGCGCCGGCATTTGCCGGTCATCGAGTACGCGATCGAGCAGGACGACGCGGAGCTTCGGGAAGCAGCCCTCGTAGCGGGCATTCTGTGGGGCTCGCCGCGGGCGCGGCACGCGTGCCGTGCGCGAGCGCGTGAAGACTTCTCCCGCCCATTGCCGATTCTGCTGCTCGGCGTTCTCGGCGAAGGCCCGTGGCTCGCCGACATCGCTGCGAAAGCCGAGGCCCCGAGCCCCGCGCGCTGGGCCGCATTGTTCGGCCTGGGCATCTCCGGCGACTCGGCGGCGATCGACGTGCTCTTCCGAGACCTCGAGGGCAACGACGGCGTGCTCGCGAAAGTGGCCGCGCAGTCGCTGTCTCTCCTGCTGGGAATCGACCTTCGCTCCGACGCGCTGGTAGCAAGTGCGGAAAAGACGCCGTTGCCGACGGCGGTCACGCCCCTTCCACGCGAGGCGGAGCTACCCGATTTCGACCCGGTCGCGGTGCGGCGCGCGTGCGAGGCGCGGCGCGGAGGACTGCCGCGGGGCGTGCGGATCCTCGAAGGGCGCCGGCTCACGAACGAAGCGCTCGTCGACGTTCTGATCCGCGCGCCGATGCGGCGCCGCGAGCCGTTGGCCATGCTCCTCGCGGCGAGCACCGGAGGACGCGTGCGCGTCGACGTCCGGACGAAAACGAGCAAACAGCTGCGCGCTCTCGCAGCGGCCAAAGCGGCGGTGACGGGGACGTGAGTCGGCGCCCTCAGGCGCAGCGCGCGCGTTCGCGCGCGATCGGCGTCAGGGAGCTCGTTGATCCCGGTGGGGATGCGCGCCCGTGTGTTGCTCGACCTCGCGCGCCCACGGGCTGTCCGGATATTGGTTGACCATCGTCTCCGCTTCCCCGCGCGCCTCGGATCGTTTGCCCTGGCGAGCGAGCGATTTGACCGCAATCGCGGCCATTTCCGGTGCGTCCGCGCTGTTGGGAAAGAGTCGCGCGCCTTGCTTTGCCAGATCGTAGGCCCTTGCCGGATCGACATCGACGAGACCGCGCAGCTGCGCCATCAGAGAGGCTTCGTCGACCGAGGCGTCCGCGAGCAGCGCGACAGGCCCCGCGGCGACCGCCGGTGGCGCGAGCGGCGGGCCCGACGGCGCGACGGGCGCCGAGGACCACGACGCGACCGGCTCCGCGCTCGGACGGGCCGGCGGCGCCGTCCCTGCCGGCTCGACCGATCCTTCCTCGGGGTTCCGAGACGATCGGCACTCGCCGGTGAGCACCATGGCGGCCACGATCAGCGAGGCGACGATCGCCGCGGAAACTGTGGCGGCTCGGAAGGGGGTCAACGCCGGTTCAGCCTCAAATTGCCGTCATCCGCTCACTGCGGATTCGGCGGCGCCGTCACCTTCGGCCGGTCGCGCAGGCACTGGTCGAACTGCGGCTGCAGGTCCTTCGCGGTCGGCGGCAGGTGCGGGCGGCCCATGACCTGCGCGCCTTCGCGCGAGAGGTCGACCCCGTTGCCGCTGAGGCTGAGCCACACGAAGAGCGCGCGCCCGCGAATGTTGTCGTACGGGACGCCCCCGCCCTTGCCCCCGAACCACATCCGCGAATCGTGGCTGTTGTTGCGCGCGTCGCCCATGACCCAGACTTCGCCCTTCTTGGCGTAGAAGGGGCCCTGGTATTCGGCATACACGCCGGAAGCGCGATCGTAGAACGTCAGATACGACTCGTCGCCGAGATACTCGATGTACAGGTCGCCTTCGTGGCGCGTGATCGGCGACTCGTAGTCGTTGTACGACCATGCTCCCACGAGACAACTCGGCACCGGCCACCCGTTGATGATGGGATGGCCCCCGCGCGCTTCGAGCTTGTCGCCCGGGATGACGATGACGCGCTTGATGAAGTCCTGCTCCGGCTGTTCGGGATACGCGAACACGATCACGTCGCCCCGCTTCGGCGGCATGTTCGTCCACACGCGCGCGCTCGTGAACGGAATCGCCGGGCCGTACGAGAACTTGTTCACGAAGATGTGGTCGCCGACCATCAGCGTCGGGATCATCGAACCGCTCGGGATCTTGAACGCCTCGAGCACGAACGTCCGCAGGCCGAGCGCCACGACGACGGCCATGACGATCGCTTCCACATATTCGCGGAGCTCGCTCTTGCGCCACGCGCCGAGCCGGCCGTCGACTTCGCTGTCGGCGCGCACGAGCGCGTCGTTGAACGCGGCTTCGTCGAACGGCACGCGGTCCATCTCGACGCGGAGCGCGTGCATCTCGCTTCGCACGCGATCGCGCTCTTTGGCCGTCAGCTTCTGCGCCACGCCGCTCTCGTAACGGCTCAGGATCATCTCGGCTTCGTCGAGCAGCGCCTGCGCGCGGTCGAGCGACGGGCGCATCTCCGGCGCGACGTCCGTCCGCAGAGGGGGGTACGCGTGGCGCGCGAGGGGGAGCCGTTGCCGCGCGACCCAGACCCCGACTTCGAGCACCGTGAAGATCACGATGCCGACCGGCACCGACTGCGATCCCACGAACGACTGCACGGCGCCGAGCACCCCCGTCGGCTCCGCGCCGCCCGAAGGCAAGAGCAGCCAGAGGACGAAGAACGCGCCGAGGATCGGGACGAGGCAAAACCAGACGGCCCAGAAGACGAGCCGCAAGAGGCGCGAACGAACGGGACGCGTGATCGTCGCCCCCGGCGGCAGCGCCACCGAGTGGCCGTCACTGGGCACTTCGAGCTCGACAGCCTCTGCCGCGATGGGCGCCCCCGCGCCGTTCGCCACTCCAGCATCGTCCACACTGCCGCGCGCCTTCGCCGAACGGGGTTCTTCCGTCTTCAAGGGGCGTCACCGATCTGGATCGCGTAATTGACCATGGCGGGGGTGTCTCCAACGACGCCGAAAAGCGGGGCCGGCGGGGCGACTTGTCCCGCGGCGGACGTGTTGTCGATCACCACATAATACATACCCGCCGGAACAGGCAGGGTCCGTTGGTATTCCGCCCCGTAATGGACCACGTCCGAGAACGGCGGCGGGTAGACCAGAGGACCGACGGGCCCGTACTGGAAATAGGCCTGCAGAGACGCGTCCCCCTGCGCCTTCGGCACGACGAACACGTCCACCGACTGGATGCCGTCGAGATGCATCTGCAGAAAAAGCGCGCGGCCCGATCCGTCGACCTGGATCGGTCCGATGAAGTCGCGTTCGCCCGCGTGCACTTCGGTCCGCAAATTCTCGTACGTGATGCGATCGCTGCCGTGCACGCTCAGCGGGTGGAACGGCCGCTGGCCGATCGGCAGGTGCCCGATGCTGAAGTCGATGCCGCCGCCGTCGTACTGGATGACGGTGAAGCCTTGCGACAGTTGGCCGGTCACCATCTGCTGGCCGACCGTCGTGGCGATCGGCGCGATCCAGTTCTGCACGAGGTTTGCGCCGGGCAGCTCGATCTGGCCGAGAGCGAAGTTGGGCGGCGAGACGGTGCGCGTGTCGAAGTACGCGTAGATCGCGTTGTCGTCGGCGCACTTGAAGTCCTGGTTGTATTGAATCGTCGCCGCCGACGAGAACGTGACCTTGCGCGGGATGTCGAGCCACGCGTAGCCGAACCCGTCGAACTGGACCCAGAGGTCGCCGTTGTCGAGCACTTGCTGGGTGCAGTGCTGCGGAAAGAAGCGCCCCGTGACGGGCGCGCCTGGCGTCAGCTGCAACGGCGCGTTGTGCGTCGTCATCTGCTGGCAGAATTGGCCCAGCCCGAAGCTCATGAGGCTTCGCCGCAAGGTGCGGTTCGACGGATCGTTGATCGGGCCGCCCAGCTTGCACACGACGTTCGGCGAGCACGCCACGAATGCCCCGGCTGCGAGGACGGTGCACGCGACGAGCACGAGGACCGACGGGGCAAGCGCGTCGCGCTTCTCGGGCGGCATCGGCGCGCAGCATAGCGCGTCGAACGGAAAAAACGGCGACGGCGCGTGGTAGCCTCCGGGCAACGAAACTAGGCTTCGGGAGGCTTCATGCGCAGAGGGACCAGAGTAGCGTCGCGTGCGGCACGGGCCGCGCGCGCATCGATCGACCGCCGCGGATCGCGGCGATCGCGTTCGGCGCTCGGGGCGTGCGCGATGCTCGCGGCGTCGATCAGCGTTGCAACCGCCGCCGAGGCGCAGACTCCGGCGCCGTACGGGCAGCCGGCGCCAGTCCCCGCGCAACCGTACGGGCAGCCGGCGCAGCCTTACCCGCAGCCGGCGCAGCCCTATCCCCCGCCCGCGCAGCCCTATCCCCCGCCCGCGCAGCCGGCGCCCTATCCGCCTCCCGCGCAACCCTATCCCCCGCCCGCGCAGGCCTACCCGCAGGCCGCTCCTCCGCCGCAATATCCGCAGCCCGTCTACGTGCAGCCCCAGCCCGCGCCCTATCCGCCGCCGCAGCCGATGTTCCAGCCGCCGCCACGAAACCGCTACCGGAGTGCGAACGAGATGGCGTTCCTCTACGGGACGAGCGCCATCTACGGAGTCGGCACCGGCGTGTGGATCGATTCGCTCGCCGGAACGAGCGACCCGGGCATCGCCGTCCTCGCGCCCGTGGCGTTCGGCGCGGCGGTCCCGATCGGCCTGTATCTCTGGGACCAGTACGACGAGTTCGATCGCGCGGTCCCGTCGACGATCGCCACGGGGCTTCTGCTCGGCGCGGTCGAAGGCGTGGCCATCGACGGTCTGCAGTGGCAGCTCACCGGAAACGGCGGGCCGAATTCATGGAACTTCAAGACGAACACGTCCGTCGTCTTCCTCACGACGACCGTCGGCGGGGTCGGCGGCTACGCGTTCGGCGAGTGGCTGCAGCCGGACCCGCGAGGCCTCGCCTTCATCTCGAGCGCCGCCGGATGGGGGTCGATCGCCGGCGTTCTCTTTGGCGGAGGTGTCGTCGGCGGTGACTGGAAAGACGGAGCGGCCGTCTGGGGCTTCTCCGGCTACAACGCCGGCATCGTGGCGGCGGGCGCGTTGTCGACCGTCTACACGCCGTCCTGGACGACGCTGAAGTACTTGTGGGCCGGCGAAGTGCTCGGGACGCTCGCGACGACGCCGGTGTACCTCTTCTACATCGGGAGCAATTCCGACCCCCGCCACGGCATGATCGCCAACGCGTTCGGCGGCCTCGCGGGCATCGCGCTCGCCGCGGTGTTCACCGCCAACATGACGGACAACGGCGGAAACGCCTGGGCGCCGCCGTTCCAGCTCGCCGTCGGCCCGACGGACCACGGCGGCGCCTCGCTGCAAGCCTACGGGCAGTGGTAGGCGCGAAGCGCGTTCGAACGACGGAGCCTCCAGCTTTCGCGGGGGACCCAAAAAAAACGGGGCTCTCCACCGGAGAGCCCCGCTTACGACGCTACGGCCAGGGGCGAGAAGGCTTCGCGCCTCCACCCTGGCCGGAGATACTACTTCGCGCTGGTCGCCGGGGCGGCCGACGAATCCGCCGGTGCTGACGCCGACGCGGAGGCAGCCGTGTCGGGGGACGCGGCCGGCGGCGTGCTACCGCCGCATGCCACAAGGGCCCCCACCGACGCCATGGCCGCGAGAAGCGCGACAACTACGATGTTCTTCATGATCGTTTTCTCCTCCGGTCCCGAGCGAGGTAACAGGACGCGTCGCGGGTTAATGCCTCAGCTTGCGGCGCGCCGTCAATCATGTGCTGACGTGATAGCCGGGGGCCGAGCGGTTTTTCTCGACGTGACGCGCTAGGCGGGGCCATTTGCGATAGAGTCGGATACGATTCGATTTCGAGCGGGTTTCCGCCGCCTGCCACGATGCCCATCCTCAAGTGGTTTCCGTCTGAAGGCCCGCCGCGCTCGTACGTGCTCCACAAGCCCGTGACGACGATCGGCCGGGCCCTGGGAAACGACGTGGCGGTGCCGAGCGTGGCCCTCGGAGACACGCACGCGCAGGTGCTTTTCGACGGACGGGACTTCAATCTCGAAGAGGTCGACAAGCAGGGCGAAATTCTCATCAACGGGAAGAAAAAGCGCCGCGCGCGGCTCGTTCACGGCGACCGCCTGACGCTGGGGGACGTGGAGCTCTCGTTCGGCATGTTCGACGAGCCCCGCGGGATGACGCGACCCAGCGAGTCGGCGCCGCTGGAGCCCGCGTCGATCAGCGAGTCCCAGCTGAACGTGACCCACCAGCAGCTCGCCGGGCTGCGAAAGCTCTACGAGTTCAGCGAAAAGCTGATGACGGTGAAGGACATCGACCCGCTGCTCGAGGCCATGCTCGACGCGGTCATCGAGGTCACGGGCGCCGAGAAGGGCCTGCTCCTCTTGAACGACGACGCATTCGTCTCGGGTGACCCTGCGCGCGACGAGAGCGGCGGCCCCAAGCAACGGATCCGGGCGTCGCGCAACGTCAAGCGCGAAGCGATCGCCGAACCGACCGGCGCCATCAGCGACAGCATCGTGCGCAAGGTCGTCGAAACGGGCCGGCCGGTCATCGTGAGCGACGCCCTGACCGACGCGCAGTGGAGCGCGAGCGAGAGCGTGCTGGCCCTGCGCTTGTCGTCCGTCATGTGCGCGCCCCTCGTGTCCGAAGGGCACGTCGAGGGCGTGCTCTATGTCGGCAACGACCGCGTGAAGGGCCTCTTCGAGAAGAACCAGCTCGACGTCCTGTCGATCTTCGCCTCCCAAGCGAGCCTCATCCTGCAGAACGCGCTTCTTCTCAGCGCCCTTCGCGCCGACAAGGAGAAGCTCGTCGCAGAGCTGAAAGACAAGCGCTTCGGCGAGATCATCGGCGCCTGTCCGTCGATGATGGAGGTGTTCCGCAAGCTGCAAAAAGTGGCGACGACGGACATCTCGGTCCTCATCACGGGCGAGACGGGCACCGGCAAAGAGCTCATCGCGCGCGAGATCCACCGGCGGAGCAGCCGCGCGACGGGTCCGTTCGTCGTGATCAACTGCGGCGCCATTCCCGAGAACCTCATCGAGAGCGAGCTTTTCGGCCACGTGCGCGGCGCGTTCACGGGCGCCATCGCTTCGCGGCCCGGCAAGTTCCAGGTCGCCAACGGAGGGACGCTGTTCCTCGACGAGATCGGCGAGCTCCCGCTCAATCTGCAAGTGAAGCTCCTGCGCGCCCTGCAGGAGCGCATCGTCTTTCGCGTCGGCGACAGCAAGCCCGAGAAAGTCGACATCCGCATCGTGGCGGCCACCAACCGCGTGCTCGAAGAAGAGATCCGCGCGGGCCGATTCCGCGAGGACCTCTACTATCGCCTCAACGTCGTGAACATCTTCCTGCCCCCGCTGCGCGAACGGGGCGACGACGTGATCATCCTCGCCAAGGCGCTCTTGTCGAAGCACGCCGACGAGCTCGGGGTGCACCACGTGCAGGGGTTCGCCCCGCACGCGCTCATGGCCATCAAGAAGAGCGCGTGGCCGGGCAACATCCGCCAGCTCGAGAATCGCATCAAGAAGGCGCTCGTCCTCTGCGACAAGTCGCTTCTCGGGCCCGAGGATCTCGACCTCGGCAAGGACGAAGACAGCACGATTCTGCCGCTCGAAAAGGCCAAAGAGGAATTCCAGCGCAAGTACGTCCTCGAAGTGCTGGAGCGCAACAACGGCAATCGGACGCAAACCGCGCGCGACCTCGGCGTCGATCCGCGGACGATCTTCAGGTACCTGGAGCGCGAGGCGAATCCGCCGCCGCCGGGTGGGTCACGGGCGGATACGTAGGTTGCGAGAGGAACCGTTTCGCTCGCGGATCCCCGCCAGGGGTCGGGCGAACGGCATGGGCCGTGCTCAGTCCACTCCGTGCCCTTACGCATCGAAGACTATGCGCTGATCGGCGACTGCCAGACGGCCGCGCTCGTCGGCAAGAACGGCTCGATCGACTGGCTCTGCTTACCGCGCTTCGACTCGGGTGCGTGCTTCGCCGCCATTCTGGGCGATCCGGGGCACGGCCATTGGAGCATCGCGCCGTGCGGCGAGCCAAAGAGCGTGCGGCGATCGTACCGCGACGGATCGATGATCCTCGACACGACGTTCGAGACCGCGGAAGGCACGGTAACGCTCACGGACTTGATGCCGATCCGGCAGGACGTGCCCCAAGTCGTGCGCGTCGTCCGCGGCGTCTCGGGGCGCGTGCGCATGCGGACCGAAGTCATCATCCGCTTCGATTACGGATCGATCGTCCCCTGGGTGCGCAAGATCGAAGGCGACGGGATTCGCGCGATCGCGGGCCCGAACTCGCTGCGCCTCGACGCGCCCGTCTCTTTGCGCGGCGAGAATCTCACGACGGTCGGCGAATTCGACGTCTCCGAAGGCCAATCGGTGCCGTTCGTGCTCACGTGGTACCCGTCGCACACCGACCCGCCGCGCGCGACGGACGTCGACGCGGTGATTCGCGACACCGAGAAATCGTGGGCCGGCTGGGCGGGCCAGTGCACCTACCAGGGCGAATGGCGCGACGCCGTGCTGCGATCGCTCGTCACGCTCAAGTGCCTCACGCACGCGCCGACCGGCGGGATTGTCGCGGCGCCGACGACGTCGTTGCCCGAGTCGATCGGCGGGATTCGCAACTGGGATTACCGCTATTGCTGGGTGCGCGACGCGACCTTCACGCTCCTCGCTTTCCTCCACAACGGATACGTCGACGAAGCGCGGGCCTGGCGCGAGTGGTTATTGCGCGCCGCGTACGGAGATCCCTCGAAGCTGCAGATCATGTACGGCATCGACGGCACGCGCCGCATCGCCGAGTGGGAGGTGCCGTGGCTCCCAGGCTACGAGGGCTCGAAGCCCGTCCGCGTGGGCAACGCCGCGTACGAGCAGCGGCAGCTCGACGTCTACGGCGAGGTCGTCGACGCGCTCCACCAGTGCACGCAATACGGACTCACGCCGGTGCCCGACGCGTGGGAGCTCCGGCGCATGCTGCTCGAATTCCTCGAGTCGGCGTGGGAGAAGCCGGACGAAGGGATCTGGGAAATGCGCTCCGAACCGCGCCATTTCACCCATTCCAAAGTGATGGCGTGGGTCGCGTTCGACAGGGCGGTTCATCGCGTCGAGCGCGTCGGCTCGGGCGGCCCGCACGACCGCTGGCGCGCGATCCGCGACGCGATCCACGCCGAGGTCTGCGCGAAGGGCTACGACCCGAGCCTGAAGTCGTTCGTGCAGTCGTACGGATCGAAGCACCTCGACGCGAGCTTGCTGATGATTCCGCTCGTCGGGTTCCTTCCGGCAACGGACGAGCGCGTCCTCGGCACCGTGGCTGCCGTCGAACGAGGACTCATGGATCACGGCCTCGTCCGTCGCTACGCGAGCGATCCCGCGGTCGACGCGCTGCCGGCCGGCGAAGGGACATTTTTGCCCTGCAGCTTCTGGCTCGCCGACAACTTGGCGCTGATGGACCGGAAGGACGACGCGCGCGCGCTCTTCGAGCGACTCCTCGACCTGCGAAACGACGTGGGATTGCTCGCGGAGGAATACGACGTCACGCGCAAGCGCCTCGTCGGCAATTTCCCGCAAGCGTTCTCGCACGTCTCGCTGATCAACACCGCACTCAACCTCACGCCCGGCGCGGGCCGGCCGGCACCCGCTCGCGATCGCGGCAAGCGCTAACGCGGAGCTCGTTCGACCGAAGCGGCGTGTCGATCTGGCGCGGCGTGTAGCAATTCGCCTCGAAGCGGCCGAACGCGACCCGCTTGCGACCTCCTTGCGCCCTCCGCGCGGCCCGGTTGCAACGGGAACGCACCTTGCTGTTCGCAACCCCCGCGGTCCGCCCGTCATGCAGCCCCTCTTTCCGCGCTGGTCGGACACGCTTTTTCGCCTTTGCCTGGTCCTCGCCGCGACGGCGATCGTCACGATTCCGGCGCTCGCCATTCTCTGGGTTCGCACTCCCTATGTCACCCGCCAGTTCGATCCCCCCGATCAACCCATCGCGTTCGATCACCGCCATCACGTGCGCGACGACGGAATCGATTGCCTCTATTGCCATCACGACGCGACCCGCTCGAAGAGCGCGGGCGTCCCTGCCACCCAGGTCTGCATGAATTGCCATAGCCAGGTATGGCAAGAGGCCCCGCGCCTTGCCGCCGTGCGGGCGAGCCTTCTGGACGACCGCCCCATTCGCTGGAGGCGAGTTCACCAGTTGCCCCAGTTCGTTTACTTCGACCACTCGGCACACGTGACGCACGGAGTGGGCTGCAGCGAATGCCACGGGCGCGTCGATCTCATGGCGCGCGTCTATCCGGTCGCGCCTCTCACGATGGAGTGGTGCCTCGATTGCCATCGCAATCCGACGCCGCATTTGCGGCCGGTGAGCGAGGTCACCAACATGGAATGGCCCGCGGCTGCGGGCGGCGGCGAAGCCGTCCGCGACGCTCTCCACGTCGATCCCCCGGTTTATTGCACCGGCTGTCATCGCTGAGGCCGGACGCATGCTGACCCCCGAATTTCCCGAAGGCGCCGACTCGCCGCCCGACGGGATGTCGCGCCGCACGCTGCTCACTCTGCTCGGCGCGAGCGCGGCGCTCGCGGGCGCGGGCTGCAGCCGCGGCCCGGCGGAGTCGATCGTGCCGTACGTGCGAACGCCGCCGGAGGTGACTCCGTCGATCGCGAGCGCGTACGCGACGACGATGACCCTCGGCGGGTACGGCACCGGGCTCGTGGTCGAGAGCCACGAAGGCAGGCCGACGAAAGCCGAGGGCAACCCGGAGCACCCCGCGAGCCTCGGCAGCCTCGGAACGCTGGCGCAGGCGTGCGTCCTCGGGCTCTACGATCCGTCGCGCGCGGGCGCGATCCTGCATGGCGGTTCGCCGGCGACGTGGCAAGACTTCGTTCGCGCCGTGACGGCCGCCCCCGGCGAAGAGCGGGGCGTGCGGCAGCAGGTGCACGTGCTCCTCGAACCGACGAGCGCGCCGCACCTCATCGACCGGGTCCTGCGCGCGCGGGCGCAAGGCATCGTCGTGCATTACGACGCGCCGCTCGCGCGGCAGGCGGCGTGGGAAGCATCGCTGCGCGTCTTCGGCCGGACGGTGGAGATCCGCCCCGACTTTCGCAAGGCCGACGTCATCGTCGCGTTCGACGCCGACTTTCTCGACGGCTCCATGGCCCCTCCCGCGTGGGCGCGCGCGTGGGGCGATCGCCGCCGGGGCGCCCCGCCGCGCGAGGGCGCGGGAACGCCGAGCCGGCTCTACGCCGTCGAACCGCGGCTCACCGTCACCGGAATGGGCGCGGACGAGCGCCTGCGCGTGCCCGCGCGCGACGTGCGTGCGCTGGCCGCAGCGCTCCTCGCCCGCGTCCTCGCGGACAAGCCGGGCGGCGCGGCGCGGGCCGACGCCGTTCGCGCGGCCCGAAGCCGCGAGCCGCTGCGTGCGGCCTCGCACGCGGCATGGGTCGAGGCCGTGGCGCGCGACCTCGTCGCGCACGCGGGGGCGAGCCTCGTGCTGGCCGGCGAGGGTCAGCCCGAGTCGGTGCACCGGCTGGTCTACGCGCTGAACGAGGCCCTCGGCAACGCGGGCCGCACCGTGACGTACGGGCCGTGCCCGATCCACGACGCGGGCGGGGCCGCCCATGGCCTCGCCCCGCTCGTCCACGCGATCGACGCCGGCGAAGTCGCCACGCTGATCGTCGTGGGCGGCAACCCCGCGTACACGGCGCCGGCGGACCTGGATTTCGCACGCCGGATCGCCGCGGTGCGAACGACCGCGTTCGTCGGCCCTTACGACAACGAGACGGCGCGCGCATGCGCGTGGTTCGTGCCGGAAGCGCACTTTCTCGAGTCCTGGAGCGACGCGCGCGCGTTCGACGGGACGGCGTCGATCGTCCAGCCTTTGGTTCGCCCGCTCCACCCGGGCAAGACGCCCGCGCAGATTCTCGCGGTGCTCGCGGGATCGCCCGAGGCGACGTCGCTCGATCTGGTACGGAGCTACTGGCATACGCAGGCGCCCGGCGACGCGGGCGCCTACTGGGAGCGCGCGCTCGTCCGCGGCGTCGTAGCGGACAGCGCGGACGAAGCCCTCGCGGTGGATTTCGATTGGTCCTCGATCGGGACCGAGCTATCCGCTACCGCCGGGCCCACGTCCGCGAGCGGCGCCGCGCCGGGGGCACCTGGCGAGGCGCTCGAAGTCGTCTTCTTCGCCGACGCGAAAGTGAACGACGGCCGCTTCGCGGACAATCCGTGGCTCCAGGAGCTCGCCGACCCGGTCACGAAGCTCACCTGGGACAACGCCGCGCTCCTCTCGCCGGCGACGGCTTCACGCTACGGCGTCGCGAACGAAGACGTCGTCGCGATCGAAGTTCGCGGCCGGTCCGTTCGCGCTCCGGTGCTCGTCATTCCGGGGACGGCCGACGGCGTCGTGGCCATCGCGCTCGGGTACGGGCAAGCGGACGCCGGTCGTGTGTCATCGCGCGTCGGGGCGAACGCGTACGCAATCCGCCATTCGTTCGCGCCCTGGTTCGACGACGCGGCGCTCCACAAGACGGGCGAGACGATGCCGCTCGCCCTGACGCAAGAGCATTGGAGCATGGAAGGGCGCCCGCTCGTGCTCACCCAGAGCCTCGCCGAATACCGCAGCGACCCGGAGTTCGCGGCGAGGAAAAACGAGACTCCCCCTACCCTCTATGCCTACCAGGAGACGCCGCGGCCGGGTTTGCCGGTGCGAAGTCGCTCGTCGCCCCAATGGGGCATGACGATCGACTTGAATGCGTGCACGGGCTGCAGCGCGTGCGTCGTCGCGTGCATGGCGGAGAACAACATCCCCGTCGTCGGCAAAGGCGGCGTGCGATTGAGCCGTGAAATGCACTGGATCCGCATCGACCGCTACTTCGGCGGGTCGCCCGATCGCCCGGCCGCGCTGCTCCAGCCGATGCTCTGCCAGCACTGCGAGAAAGCTCCGTGCGAATACGTGTGCCCCGTGAACGCGACGGTGCACAGCCCCGACGGGCTGAACGAGATGGTCTACAACCGCTGCGTAGGCACCCGCTTCTGCAGCAACAACTGCCCTTACAAGGTGCGGCGGTTCAATTTCTTCAACTACAACGCCGGCAAGGACGAGACGCGCAAGCTCGGCATGAATCCCGACGTCACGGTCCGCGCCCGCGGCGTGATGGAGAAGTGCACGTATTGCGTGCAGCGGATTCGCGAAGCGGAGATCCGCGCGCGGTGTGAGGAGAGGCCGATTCGCGACATGGAAGTCGTCACGGCGTGCCAGGCGACGTGCCCAGCGGGCGCGATCGCCTTCGGCGACATCGCCGACGAGACGACGCGTGTCGCACGCACCCGCCGCGATCCGCGGCTCTACGAAGTGCTCGGCGAGCTCGGAACTCTCCCGCGCACACGCTATCTCGCGCGCATCACGAATCCGAATCCGGAGCTCGCATGACTGCGATG
>DATHQY010000564.1:0-9926 GCA_035482215.1 Polyangiaceae bacterium
AGAGACACCATTTCGCTCGCGCCGGCGCCCAAGCCGTTCGTGGCGAAGACGCGGACGTTGTACGAAGTGGCGGGTTTCAGCCCCACGAGTCGAAACCGCGGGCTCGCGAGCGTTTTCGCGTCGGTAATCCAGGTGCCCCCATCAGGGGAGTGCTTTACCGTGTACGTGATCCCGCGGCCGGCGACGGGCGACCAAGCGAGGAGCGTGCTGTCGGGTCCGGGGTTGCCCAGCACTTCGAGACTCGACAGAGCGGCGGGGGCCATGCCGTCCGCCTGCTGGTTGCTTATCTTTGCCTGCACCTGGGAGCCAACCATACTCGCGCCTGCAATTCCAAGTAGCGTCAGCGTACCCGTCGAGAGGACCAGCAACGAACCCGTGAGGGTCACGACGTAGACGGCGCCAGCCGCGATGAGTAAGGTCCACAGGACAATCTGGAACTGACTTAGGCTTGCCCAACCAGAAGGGGTCGAGATGACGCGCAGCAGAAGATTGCTCCCGGGTACGCGGAGCGCACGCGAAAATAGGTAGAGGAGTACGAAAGCGACGGCGAGGAACACCAACGCAAAGAGGATTGAGAAACCGGGAGCGGTGACTTCGATCTCGCGCAGGTAGGTGGCGAGGACCGCGTGCTCGACACCCGGCGGCGGCGGCGGCTTCGAGTCGAGGAGGCGAATCCTCAGCTGCGCGACGGGCAATACGCCGAACATCGTGCCTACCCCGGTCGGACGGTCACTAAATCCGAATGGAACGGTCGAAGCGAAGGTCACCGTGCCGTTCGCAGCCTTATTCACGCGTTCCGGCGCCAAGCAATTGTTGAAAGGAAGATCGTCCCTCTTCCAACGGAAGCACGCTTCCACCAGAGGATTCATCGCCGCCGTGGAACCTTGGGCTGAATCGAGGCCGGTTATCGAGAAGAGCACGGTGCCGTTATAGGGCTCCCACCGCGTCGTCTCGTCGATCGTGACCGCATATTGTATGTCGCTGGCGACCGCGGCGAGGGGGTCGACGGGGGCGGGTTTGGAAGGCAACCCGGTGCCCGCCACACCGGCGTCGACAGAGGGCGAACCTCCATCCTCCGCGAGGGCGGCAGCACGGGCGAGCCGCTGCTCGCCGCTCACCAGAAACAGTACGGCGAAGGATGCATGTGCCACGCGTCGAAATCCCGAAGCCATAGCTCTCCTCCGCTCGGACGTGGAGCTGGCGCTCCGCGGTCTTCAACGCAGCTGCGTATCAGCCTGAACGCGCGCAAGCTATTGCGCTCGATTGCAGCGGTCGGGTGGGCTCACCGAGATGAAAGGCGAGCCGACCCATCGCAGCCTTTCGCGAATACGCCGTCGAGCACCAGCACGCGCGCATGCAAGCTGCCGAAGCGCCGCGACCGGCGGAACGGGGGGCACGGGTCCGTGCACCGCGGATAGCCAATGCGCGAGTCCGAGCATTTGCGGCACGAACCCGGGCGAGCCGAACAACGGTGGGGTCTGTGTCATCAGTGGCGACGGCCTGTGCCATTGCGGCTACGGCGTTTGCGGCTACGGCCCTCAAACGCGTGCGGTCAGCGGGGGTGCATGTGTCTTCGCCTCCCGCTCGCCTACCAGCGCTGTGAACAAATGACTATTGCGCCGGCGAATCCCACGGATGAAATCGTCGCCGATGCGCGGGAGGGAGCCAATGCTGGAGAGCCTCGAGATTGCCATCGAACCAAGGAGCGGCGACTACGATCCCGGTGACTCGCGCTGGCTGGACGCCGTCGACGAATTGAAACAGGAAGTCACGGCGGCGCTTCGTGGGCAAGAGGGCGACCTCGTCGAACGGGGGCGTCCCGTGGCGGGAACGAAGGGCGAGTTGGAGGATCTCATTCTCGTCCTCGGTTCGTCGGGAGCGATCACGGCCGCGGTCACCGCCTTCAAGGCCTGGCTCGCGAGCGGACGGAACCGTGAGATCGTGCTCCGTCGCCGGGAGGATGACCACGTCACCGAAGTCTCGGTCCGAGGGGTCGGCGTGACGGAAAAGGAGCTCATCGCGCAGCTGCAAGCGGTGATGGGGGCGTCGCACGCAGCGCGATGAAAGGCATCGTCTACAAGGCGTTGCTCATTGGCAACAAGACCTTCGAAGATCCCAAGCTGCGCCCGCTCTCCGGCCCGGCGCTGGACGTCCAGATGATGCGGGAGGCCCTCGCGCACCCCGAGCACGGCCTCCACAAAGCCGAGCATGTGCGATGCCTGATCGATCGGCCGTCCCATGAGCTCTTGATCGAAATCGAGGAGTTCTTCTCGAATGCGACCCGGGACGACCAGCTGCTCTTCTATTTCAGCGGCCACGGGAAATCATGGAATCGCACTCTGTACCTATGCGCTTCGAACACCCGCACGTCCGCGCTCGTGGCGACGGCGATCGGTGCGCAAGCGATCGACGCGATGATCAAGGGCTCGCCGAGCTCGCGAATCGTCATTGCGCTCGACTGCTGTCACAGCGGCCTCTTCTCGGTAGGAAAGGGGGACGACGCTTCGGAACTCGCCATTCCCCCCGGCGCTGCAGGGGCGGGGCCGCTACGTATTGGCGAGCGCGTCGGGCGGCGAGCTGGCGGCAGACGACGGGGAGGGAAGCCCATTCACACGCTTCCTCGTGAAAGGGCTCGGTTCGGACGAAGCCGACGCGAACGAAGACGGTTTCGTGAGCATCCACGAGATTTATCATTTTGCTTATCACCGCGTGCTCGAAGTCAGCAAACAGACGCCGCAAATGAGCGTGGACGAATCCGTAGCCAACCTCGTATTGGCGCGCCGCCCGCGCCGCCCGCGCCACCCGCCCCTCCCGCGCGCCGAGATGCCATCCCGTGATTCGAGGACCAACGACGCGATCTCGTCGAATGCGGTGCTCACCGCGCCCGCGCCGTCGCGGCGGACGGACATCCCCGTCGCAACGACCGATCGCCCGTCCGCACGAGTGGGTGCGGCGGCTGGGCTGACCGGCGGCGCGACGGCGGCTGTCCTCGCGCTCGGAGTGCTGGTGACGAGTATCGGCGTGGGCGGTGGGTATTGGGCGTGGGCCGCGTGGCACCGACCGAAGGTGGGGCCGGCGGCCTCCGCGAGCGGGCCGCCGGGTGCTGCATCCGCGGCGAACGCGCCTGCCATCGAGGCGCCGACCGTGCCTCCTTCGGGCGGCCCGCCGCCGCCGTATGGGGGATCGCCCTCCGATGCCCCGCCGGTGCGCACGGGGTTGCCCTCCGACAGCCCGCCGGTGCACACGTCCGCCGTGGCGAGCGCGCGTCCGGTGGGCCCGCGCCCCGCCGCGCCCCCGAGTGCGACGGCGGACACGAAGGCCGGGGCTCGCATGCCGCAGGCGCTCGCGCCGCCGGTGCCCACCGCGGGCTCTTGTGAGGGCCGCTGCGCGAGCGACGGGCTCTGCACCGGGTCGGGTGCGCGATGCATCGCCGCAAGCGACGCCGACTGTGCGAGCTCCGCGAGCTGCCGCAACCAAGGCCGTTGCACGATGCAAGGCGACGCGTGCGCCGTCGTTTCCGATGCGGATTGTGCCGCGGCCAATCTCTGCCAATCCCAGGGCCATTGCGGAGCCTCCGGCGGCCGTTGCGTGCCGCGCTCGTGGCAGGACTGTGCGAATGCGGTCGCATGCAAGTCGGACGCGGCGCGATGCAGTTTGGCCGACGGGGAATGCGTTCTGCAATCCGCGTACGATTGCAAACAATCGGGTCTCTGCGACGGTCGAGGCCTCTGCGATTTGCAGCACGGTCGATGCGTGGCCCAATCGAGCGACAATTGTCGCAATTCGCGTGTTTGCAAGGATGAAGGGAAATGCAAAGAGCTTTCTGGTCAATGCGTCAACGAATGAGCCTTTCGGGAACGATTCGCCTCGGGAGCGTGCTTTCGGTCGTCGCCTTGCTCACGGCGTGCGGTGGGACGGGGCACGGAGGCATGGAGCCGGGCGTCGGAGGGGATACGGCGCGCCCCGACTCGCTGCCCGACGCGCCGACGCGCGCGGACGGGCGCTGCCGCTACCTGCCGGAATGCTATCTGCAAGGCAGGTGCGCGAAGGCGGACGACCCGAAGTCGGTCGCGTGCGTCGCCAAGAATTCCGACGATTGCCAGCACTCGCAAGAGTGTGCGGCTCTCGGTCGGTGCGTCGCGCACAACGGCGTGTGCGCCGCCAGCGAGGAAGGGTGCGCGAAGTCACTCGCGTGCTGGGAGGCGGGCCTCTGTGCGCTCGGGCCGAACGGCAACGCGTGCGCATCCACGACCGTCGCGCAATGCCAACAGTCGGAGCTGTGTAGCAAGGAAGCGAAGTGCTCGCTCGCCGATTCGAGATGCCTGCTCGGGGGAAGCTTGGATTGCGAGACGTCCGGATTGTGCCAGAAATTCGGCAAATGCGAGGTCATCCGGGGCGAATGCCGGCCCGCGCGCGACGAGCATTGCGCGAAGTCGGACATCTGCCGGACGCAGCACCTATGCAAAGAGGTGCGCAGCGAATGCGTCGACGAGAACCTCGAAGTCCATTGAGGAACTCAACGCAACACCCTAACGGACGCACTCCTTCTTGAAGATGCGAATCCCATTCGCGTCGAAGTAAAACGGCGGATCGCAGTTCACGCTCGAAGACGCGGCCGCCTTGGGAGCGGTTTCGGATGCGCGCGTCGGGGTCGCCGCGGCAACCAGCCCGGGTCTCGTGGCTGGAGCCACGGCGGCGGGGTGCGCGTGCGCAGGGGCTCCGTGGCTCGCGTGACCCTCGACAACCGACCCGGCCGCGGGCTCTGGAGGAGGCGCCGGCGGTGCGTTCGTCGGCGGGGGCTCTGCCGCGTTCGCCGTGCCGGGCGCGCTGGCCGCCACGCTCGCCGATGTCGTCGCGGTGGCGCTCGGGAGGGCAGGCGGTGCGACCACCGCTGCTGCCGAAGGCCCGTTCGTCGCAGGCGCACCTCGCTGGCGCATCGCCATGCCGACCCCGACGACCGCCAGAAGCAGGGCCACGCCTACGCCGATCGCTAGATTCCGCCCCGTATGCCCCGGGCGTCCCTCCGGCTGCGTGAACGTACCGACCGTTCCCATCGAAGCCGCGTGGACCCCGTCGCGGAGCCGCGTCGCGGGCGCGGGGATACTGGGACGCGTTCGCTGCAGAATCCCCGCGATGCGCTCCACCGACGCCATCGCGCGCGGCGGCGCGAACGGCTGCAGCGCGAAGGCGAGATCCGCGACGTCGCCGAACCGCTGGCCCGGGGCTTTCTCGAGGCATCGTTCGATCACCGCTTCGAGCTCGGGCGGGACTTCGGCGCGCACGCTTCGCAGGGACGGCGGCGGCTCGGTCGCGATCTTCACGCAGATCTCCGGAAACGTATCGCCCGTGAACGGCGAGCTTCCCGACAGGAGCTCGTACAGGACCACGCCGAGCGACCAGAGGTCCGACTGCGCCGTCACGTCCTTGGACGAGCGCATCTGCTCGGGCGACATGTAGAACGGCGAGCCCATGACGAAGTTCGTTTTCGTCCCGCTTCCGTCGGTATTGCCGGTGGCGATCTTCGAAATGCCGAAATCCAGCACTTTGACGGAATTGTGCCCGTCGTTGCGGCGCACCACGAACAGATTGGACGGCTTGACGTCGCGATGGACGATGCCGAGGGAATGCGCCTCGGCGAGGGCCTCGCCCGCCTGGAGGACGAACTCGACCGCCTGCTCGACGGGCAGGGGACCCCGCTCGCGTAACCACGCCGCGAGGTCCGTCCCTTCGAGGAACTCCATGACGATGTACGGGCTGCCGTTTTCGAGCGTGCCCACGTCCGACACGCGCGCGACGTGCTCGCTCTTGATCTTCACGGCGGCGCGCGCCTCGCGCTCGAAGCGCATCCTCGCTTCTTGGTTGCCGAGGGCGGCCGGCAACAAGAATTTCAGCGCGACGCGTTCGTCGAGCTGCAGGTGATGGGCGGCGACGACGACGCCCATCCCGCCGGCGCCGAGAATCCCGTCCACGCGGTACTTGCCCGCGAGGATCTGGCCGATCTCGACTCCGGGCGCGCTCTCGGAATCGTGCACGCGCCTATTCGCCTTCGTTGTCGACGAAGAACTGGTTGGTGCCCGAAAAGACGAAGACGTGGCAGTACTGAAGATTGCCGTCGATGTCGCCCACCGCCTCCGCGGCATAGGCGGGATAGGTCGGAGGAGTGACGTTGACGAGCGCGTTGTCGAGCGTGATCGAGGTTGGCACGTGGGCGTCGGTGGCCTGGGTATCGGCTACGACGGAGTAGCCGAACGCGACCGGCGCCTTCGACTCGACGTTCAGCGTCGACCATGACACCGCGCAGTTGGCGCACGCGCCGCCCCACGAGGTCTTGAAGGGGCCGGGCACGGCGGCGGGATACGTGTAGTTCAGACCGAGCCCACCCGAGACGTTGAGATAGGTCCCGTTCTCGGCGCGAAAAGACTCTTCTGCCGCACGGATGTTCGAGAGCATGTCGTGCGCCTCGGCCATGTACGCGGTGAAGATCCATCGGCGATAGGCCACGATGGCGAGAACCGAAAGAATGCCGACGATCGCGACCACGATCATCGCCTCGATCAACGTGAAGGCGCGGGCTCGAGACTTGGGAGACGGGGGACGCATCGGCTCCAAAAGGGTAACGCGCGCCCGAGGGCAGCACTAGCCAGGTGGGTCGCTCGGGCGTTTCGGAGCGCGTATGCCCGTGTGTGCCGCTCGACACGGCTCGGGGCCGGTTTCGCGCGCGCTCAATCGAAATACGCCACGAGCGGCGCGTGATCGGAGTCGACCGTCACCCCTTCGAGGACCGTCTCGCGGACGGGGCCGTGGTCGCGCAGGGTCGCGTTCAAGAAGCGCGCGCCGCGCAGGCGCCCGTAAAGGCCCGCCGTCGCGAGGATGTGGTCCACCTGCGAAGGCCGCGCCTCGTGCACGATGCTGAAGCGGCAGGCCGGCTCGATGCGCTCGGTGCAATCGAAGAGCGCGCCGGCGTCGTCGCTCTGGCCGCGGAGCACGCAGAGGGTGGCCGATTGCGGTACGTCATTGAGGTCGCCGACGAGCGCGACGCGCGCCGTCGGATCCCCCGCGAGGATGGCGTCCACTTGCTCGCGTACAAACAGCGATTCGGCGAGGCGCCACACGACCGTGCGTACGAAGTCCTGCGCGCGCTCGTGCGCGCCGGCGCCAGTCACTTCTTGCCCGCCCGTGTCTTTCATGCCGAGCGGGCGCGGCGATTTCAGGTGCGCGACCAGGACGTGAACGAGACCGATCGCGGGCACCTCGATGCCCGCGTGCACGATGCCGCGCCGGAGGGGAATCCGCGTGCCGAACGGCGGCGGGTCGAAGGCCGCGAACGTCGGAAAGGGGAGCGCCGCGGACTTGAGGACGTGCGCGAACGCGACCGGAAAGCGCGCGAGGAGTGCGCAGCGAATCCCGCGCGTGTCGGCCGTGGCGAAGACCGGCTCGCTGTATCCCAGGTCGCGCAGGCGGGACGCAAGCTCGCGTGCCGCATCGGGTGACCCCACTTCCTGAAGGCCGACGACATCCGCGTTGCAGGCGCGCAGCGTGTCGGCGAGCAGCTCGAGCTTGCGATCCCAGAGGGGCCGCTCTGCGTCGCTCGCGGCGTCGAACAGATTCTTCACGTTGTAGGTGGCGAGAACGAGGGGCATGCCGAAGGGTAGGACAATCGCGGCGCCCCGACTGCAAGTTGGTGAACCGTTTCGGGCGGCTCGCGGCTCTCCTTTAGCTGCATGCGCTTTCCTTCCGTCGTTCGGCGCCGCTTCGGCTTTGGGTGGCTCTTCGTGTCCGTGGCCTGGGGATGCGGGCAGGGTGGGCCGTCACCCGCAGGTGCAAGCGGGAACACCTCCGGGGCTGGAGTTTCCGGCATGAGTGGCGCCGCCGGTGGAGCATCCGGAGCGACCGGTGGGAGCGGGGGTGGCGGAACGACCGGCGGCAGCGGGGCCGTATCGAGCGGCGCATCCGGCTCCGCGAACGCCGGCGCTGCGGGCTCGGCGAGCTCCGGTGCGAGCGGGGGAACTTTAGGAACCAGCGCGGGTTCGACCACGGGGACTTCGGGCACCGGCTCCGGGAGCTCCGGGACGAGCACGAGCGGCACCACCGACGGCGGTGCGAGCGGCAGCAGCGGGACGACTCCCACGGGGCCCTATGTGTGGAACAACGTCGCGATCGGGGGCGGCGGCTTCGTTTCGGGGATCGTCTTCAGCCCGGCGCAGGCAGGCCTCGCGTACGCGCGGACCGACGTCGGCGGCCTCTATCGATGGACTTCGGCGAGCGGCGCCTGGACGCCGCTGACCGACGGATTCTCGGCGGCGCAGGGCAACCTCCTCGGAGGGGAAAGCATCGCGCCCGATCCCGTCGACGCAAACATCGTTTACGCCGCCGCCGGGATGTACCAGACGAGCGGCAACGGGGTGATCCTCCGATCCACCGATCAGGGAAACACCTGGACCTCGTCGGCGATCGGAGTCCCCATGGGAGGCAACGACCTCGGACGCGGGATGGGCGAACGGCTCGCGGTCGATCCGAACAATCCGTCGATCTTGTATTTCGGCAGCCGGGGACACGGTCTTCTCAAGAGCACCGACTCGGCCGCCACGTGGAATGCGGTCTCCGGATTCCCGGCGATGGGCGACGCTACGTACGGTCTTCCAGTCGTCGTCTTCGACAAGCGCGGCGGCACGTCTACAGGCTCGACGACGATCTACGTGGCAGCTGCGTCGAAGAGCGCGGGCAGCAATCTCTACGCGACGACGAACGGCGGCAGCTCCTGGTCGCTCGTCGCCGGCGGCCCCACCGGCCTCATGGCGCACCACGCCTCGATCGGTACGGACGGCACGCTCTGGCTGGCGTACGGAAGCGACTACGGGCCTTACAACGTGGGCGGTGGCACGCTCACGGGAGCGGTCTGGAAGTACGCGGCGGGCACGTGGACGAACGTCACTCCGCCGTCTGCCAATTGGAGCGCGATGGCGGGCGGGATCAGCGTCGACGCCGCGAATCCCCAGCACGTGGTCGTCTCGACGCTGGACTGGTACGCGCCCGACCGGCTCCTCGCGACGACGGACGGAGGTGCGACGTGGTCGGTCGTCGCCCAGCCGCCGGCATCGTGGAGCCCTTCCGGATCGACGTACGACGATGATGGCGCCGCGTATTGGCTCTCGGGCGGCGCGCAGATCGGGACCGGAGCGACGAACTGGGTCGAAGCCGTCGCGCTCGATCCTTTCACACCGAACCATGCCATGTACGGCACCGGATCGGGCGTCTGGGAGAGCACCAGCATCGGCGCCGCGACGGGGTCCGCCGGGCAAGGGGTCACGTGGACGTTCTCCGACGAGGGCCTCGAAGAGACGGTGCCGCTCTACCTCGTGCCGTCGGTCAAAGGCGCATTCCTCGGTGCGATCGGGGACCTTGGGGGCATGCGCAACACGAGCCTGTCCTCGTATTCGTCCACGGGGCAATACACGAACCCCACGTTCACGAACACGAACGGCATCGACTTCGCCGAGAGCAACCCGAACCTCGTCGTACGCGTCGGCAACAGCGGCACCGCCGCGACCGACGTCGCGGTCTCGAGCGACAACGGACAGACGTGGACGCCCGCCGCATCCGCTCCGCCCGGCTACACGAGCGCGAACCAAATGCAGTCGGTGGCGATCGCCGCGGACGGGAGCCGCTTCGTCGTCGCGCCCGCCTCCGGCCATGGCAACCCCGCGTGGACGACCAACAACGGCTCTTCGTGGACGGCGTGCAGCGGCCTGCCTTCGGGTGCGCTGCTCGCGTCGGACCGCGTCACCGCCGGCACGTTCTACGCGACGAGCGGAGGCACGCTCTACGTGAGCACGGATGGCGGCGCGACGTTCGCCTCGGCGAACACTTTTTCGGGCAGCGGAGCGCCGCGCACGGTCTTCGGGCAGGCGGGCGAAGTGTGGGTCGCC
>DATHQY010000565.1:0-2312 GCA_035482215.1 Polyangiaceae bacterium
ATCCCCAAACCCGCGCGAAAATGGCCGAACTATCGGCCCTTCATTGCCAGGGCCATGGAAGGCCTATAGCCGGGTTGTCGGCCCGCGGGCCGGTCCCCGTAGCGCCGGCTTCGTGTCGCGGGACGGCGCTGACTGTCCTGAGGACAGACCCTGGTTTTCGCTCGGCGCAGGCGTGCGCTTCGCGACCAGCGCCACGGCGTCCGTGCTGGATGCAGGATTGGCCAAAAGTGTTTTCGGGAGGGTCGGGTCGAACGACTTCTTGGCTCATCGATTCGAGAGGCTGCGCGGAGGGGCTGCGAACCATCTTGCTTTCGTGAGCGCCAGGCTCGAGGTGACCGTGCGCTCGGGCCTCGTTCGGACGGCGTTCGCGAGGAACGCCTGGCCGGTAAAGAAGGCCAGGACGAACGCAAGGCCTGCTGTCATTGCCGCGTCGAGAGCCAATCGGTGAGCTCCCAGGCGTTGTGTACGCCGATGACGATGTGCCAGATGAGTCCCGCCGCGAGCGTCGGCGCGAAGAGGGGCCCGCCGGCAACGACGACCCAGCCCGTGACCGCGATCGATCCGGTGGCGACGCTGGGGAAGATCACGTACCAGAGCCAGTCGGACCGCGTCGGCGGCTCGTCCGACCGTGCGGTGCGCAGCATGCCGCGCGTGACCCACACCATCCGCCCCAAGTCCAGCAGCGAGAATACCGCGACAAGGTGCCCGAAGGTCGCAATCGATTCCGCCGGAACGAGGCCGACCGCACTCACCGCGAGCACGCGAACGAAGGCGTAAACGATGGGGAGGACCCAGAGAGCGCGCTGGCCGTCGTCGCCTAGCTTTTCGTTGGGGATCGTCGCCGCGATCGACCCTGCCACGAACACGAGGCCGAGCAGGGTTGCGGCGGAGGTACCGAGCAGGATGAAGAAGTCGTGCCAGGGCTGGAGAGGGGACATCGGTAGAGAGGCAGTCGAGAGACGGGCGTGCTCTGCTGAGGTGCGGCGCATTCGAGCGATAGCACGCTGGGGTGGCTATGATTTGGCCAATGAGCCGCGAGTCTTTTCTCCGCTCGGATCCCGCTCTCGAAGCCGCCATTGCCGCCGAGGGCCACAAGCTTTTTGCGCTCATGGACGAAGCGGGAGCGCCTTCGGCACTCTCGAGCCGGGGAATCTACGGCCGGCTGATGGAATGGTCGATGAAGGACCCGGCATTCAAGACGCAGCTGTTCCGCTTCGTCGACGTGCTGCCGTCGCTTGCGTCGTCCGCCGAAATCGTGCGGCACTTGCAGGAATACCTGGGGGACAAAGCCTCGACGCTGAATCCGGCGCTCAAGGCGGGCCTCGCGGCGTCGTCGTTCGCGCCGGCGCTCGTGGCCGGGCCTGTGAAGAGCAACGTCGAGCGGATGGCCGCGCAGTTCGTCGCGGGGGAAACGCCGGCGGATCTCGTGAGGCACTTCCGACGCAACGTGCAAGCGGACCTCGCGACGTCGATCGATTTGCTCGGCGAAGCCGTATTGACCGAGGCGGAAGCCGATGCGTTTCTCCAGCGCAACCTCGAAGTCCTGGACATCGTGGCCGAGGCGATCGGCCGCGAGCCGCGCGCGGCGTTCAGCGATGTCGGGGCGCGCGGCGTACTTCCTCGGCTGAATCTCTCGGTCAAAGTGTCGGCTTTGACGGCGGACCTGCCGCCGGCGGCGCCGGAGCGCGCCATCGCCTCGATCAAGGAGCGGCTGCGCCCAATCTTGCGCCGGGCGGCGGAAGTCGGGGCGTTCATCAACGTGGATATGGAGAGCTACCGCTTCAAAGACCTGACTCTCGCGCTCTTCCGATCGATCCTGGAGGAGCCGGAGTTTCACTCGCGGCCGCACGTAGGTATCGCGATGCAGGCGTATTTGCGCGAATCGCCGCGCGACCTGCGCGAGCTCGTCGAGTGGGCGAGAAAAGGAAACCGCCCGATTGGCGTGCGGCTCGTGAAAGGGGCCTATTGGGACTACGAAAACGTGCTCGCGCGGCAACGGGGATGGCCGGTGCCGGTCTGGAGCCGCAAGGCGGAGACGGACGCGAACTACGAGGCGCTCTCGGTCTTCTTGCTCGAGAACTCGGATATCGTTGCCCCCGCCTTCGCCACGCATAACGTGCGTTCGTGCGCGCGTGTCCTCGCCGAGGCGAGCCGTAGGGGCATCGACGCGCGCGCCTACGAATTCCAGGCTCTCTTCGGCATGGCCGACACGTTGAAAGCGGCCCTCGTGCGGAGTGGTCATCGTGTACGCGAATATTGCCCCGTGGGGGAGCTCTTGCCGGGGATGGCGTACCTGGTGCGGCGTCTCCTCG
>DATHQY010000566.1:0-3010 GCA_035482215.1 Polyangiaceae bacterium
GGCGATCGCGCTTCGTTCGTCGTCTACACCAGCAGTTTGCGCGACGACGAACTCCCGCGCGCGACGACCCTCGTCTCTCGGTGGGTGAGCTAGCACCGCTTCGCGGGCTTTCGATCGCAGACGCGGCCGATCCACGGACGAAGACCTCGAACCGAGGGGAGGTTCAATAGACCGAGAGCTAGTCGGACTTGCCGTAGACCTCTTCGATGACGCGGCGGAGGCGCACGCCGTACACGATGGCAAACGTATCGCGGCTGCCCGGGAAGAGCTCCTCCGCGCGAGACCCCACGGCATCGACGATGGCTTCTGCGTCGTCGCGCGATACGCCGCCCGCGCGGATCGTGATTTCGGCCCAGTCGACGGCGCGGCCGAGGAGGTAGACCCGCTTGGTTTCTTCGCGGCCCTCGGGGCTGCGAAGAATGCGGATGGTCTCCTCGAGCGTCATGCACGATTATAGCGAGCGGCGGTTCTCCGCGCGAGCCGTCGCCGTGCCCTCGGAGGCCGTCGCGAAGGCGCGGCGCCGCCGCAGCGCGTAGCGAATGAGCAGCCGAGTCAGCGCCCCGAACTCGATGCCGACGGCGGCCGCAGCGCGGGCCATTCCCGCAGTCGGCGCCAAGTCACAATTGGGATTCACGTCCACGACGTAGGGCACGCCGTTGGTCGAGAGGCGAACGTCGACCCGCCCGTAGTCGCGCACGCCCACGGCGCGGAACGCGTCGCTCGCGACACGCCGGACGCGAGCGGCGATGGCCGTCGGCAGCATGGGGTGGAGCACGGGAACGGTGCCCAAATCGTCTTCCGAGCCGCTCGTCCATTTCGCGTCGTACGAAACGACCCGCGGTGCGTCGGGCGGGAGCTTCCCGAAGTCGATTTCACTGAGCGGCAGGACCCGCGGCGTCGGATGGCCGAGCAGCGCCACATTGAACTCGCGTCCGTCGATGAACTGCTCGACGAGACAAGGCTGGCGCAGCTTGGTGACGGCGCGGTCGACGGCGAATGCGAGATCCTCCGCGTTGTGGACGACGCTCGTCCGCCAGATGCCGACCGAGCCGTCCTCGCGCACCGGTTTCACGATGAGAGGAAACGGGAGGTCGCATGCGTCGTTCCTCGACGTCAGGACCCTGCCAGCTGGCGTGGGGATGCCCGCGGCCTCGAGGCGCTTCTTCACCCGGTCCTTGCGCAGGCCGAAGCTCAGGACCTCGGGTGGCGACCCCGTGAACGGAATCCCCAACAGCTCGAGGAGGAGGGGAACGGCGCTTTCGAGGCGGGCGTCGCCCGCGAGCGATTCGCACAGGTTGAAGGCGCAGAACGGTTCGACCTCGGCCAGGCGGACGCGGAGGCTCGCGAGATCCCCATCGACCGGAACGAGCTGCGCGTCGTACCCGCTGTCGCACAGCGCGGCGGCCACGCTCGAAGCGACCAAACCCACCTCGGCTCGCGCGGCCCAGGCCGGATCCGCTTCGGAGGGCGCGTCGTCGTAGTCCACGTTGTAGACGACGGCGATGCGCCGGCTCGATCGCGAACGCCTGGATGGTGCGCGCGGATCGGATGGCGGTTGCGCGGGAGCGGGCGGCAGAGCCTCAACGGTCATGACAGCGTAACGTCCTCGAGCGCACCCGACTGAAGGCCAAGTGGCGCACTCTTTTTTCGAATCTACCGGCCTCTCGATCCGGGTCAAGAACAGATCGCGCTCTTCGAGCTCAATTCGAATGGATGCGGCCTGCACGATTCGCTTAGTCTCGTCGCGCGTACACGACCCTTCTCGCCGCTCGCCGCTCGCCGCTCGCCGCTCGCCGCTCGCCCACGCTGCTCGTGACTCGAAGTCGCCGTGCCCGCTACCCCCTTGATGGCCGACCGCAAGAACGACGGAGACGAAGCCCGCGCGCGGAGCGCCAGAACGAGGACCCCGGCGCTCGCGGCTTTCCTCCGAGGCAGCGTCGCCGTTTTCGCAAAGGACCTCCGCATCGAGATTGCGACCGGCGAAATTGTCACGACGACGACGTTCTTTGCCGTCCTCGTGGCCATTTTGGCGAGTGTCGCGTTCACGACGGGGGCGGAAGCGACGACGCGTATCGCGCCCGGGGCATTGTGGCTCGCGATTCTCTTCTCCTCGATCCTCGCGCTCGGCCGGAGCTGGCAGCGAGAGCGCGAGGAGACCGCCCTCCTCGGCCTGCTCGTCTCGCCCGTGCCTCGCGCGGCGATCTGGTGCGGCAAGGCGGCGGGCGTCTTTGCCTTCGTCTCCGCGGTCGAACTCATCGTCGTGCCGCTCGTCGGGCTGCTCTTCCACGTGGATCTCCCGAACGTCGCCGCGCCGCTCGCTCTCATCATGGTGCTCGGGACGGTGGGAGTGGCCGCGACAGGAACACTCTTCGGCGCCATGACGGTGCGGACCCGCGCGCGGGAGCTTCTCCTCGCGTCGGTCGTCTTTCCGCTGCTCTCGCCGGCGCTCCTCTCGTCCGTCGCTGCCACCCGCGAAGTTTTCTATGCGGCCGCGAGCGGTATGCCTGTCGACATCGCCGAAATCCGCGACTGGGTGCTTCTGCTCGCCGTCTTCGATGCCGTCGCGGTCATCGGTGGTATCGCGATGTTCGGAGCCCTCGTCGAGGACTGAACGGGCGGCTCAAGAGCTCTTGCGGACGTAGGCGCGAAACGCGTCGACCACCTCGAGGGGCAGCGCGAGGACGACCGTGTTGGAGGCGCTCGGTCCGAGCCCGTCGATCGTCTGGAGGGTGCGGAGCTGCATCGCGCCGGGGCTCGCGGCCATCGTTTGCGCGGCTTCGGCGAGCGCCGCTGCCGCTTGTCGATCGCCGTCGGCTTTGATGATGGTCGCCCGCTTTTCGCGCTCCGAGGACGCTTGTCGGCTCATCATCTTTTTGAGCTCTTCGGGCACCGAAATGTCCTCGAGCTTGATGCCGTCGACCTGCAGGCCCCAGGTGCGTGCCTGCGCCTCGATGTTCTTCGCGATCTCCGATTCGAGTCTCACCTGGTGCGAGAGCAGCTCGTCGAGCGA
>DATHQY010000567.1:0-19121 GCA_035482215.1 Polyangiaceae bacterium
CGTCGTCGCCAGCGTACTCCGGGATGTCGGCCTGCACTGTCGCGTGACGTACCGCGCGCGCGAAGACGTGGACCGCTTTCATCTCGTCGCGAGCGGGCTCCCCGCGGGCAAGCTCGGTCCGCAGATGCCGCGCGTGCTCATGGGCCGTCCGCTCCGGGGCGAGCCTCACATCGACGTGCTCGCGACCCAGGCCACCCTCGCCTTCACGAGCAACGAGACTACGTACATCGTCGACGGCGAGCTTCTTCGCGCGCGCCAGGTCCGCATCGGCATGGGCCGGAGCGTGATGTTCTTGCTCCCTTCGGGGTCCGACGGATGACCGACCATGCCCGCGAGTTCACGACAGACGACGGCGTTCGCCTCGCTTATGCCATGGCCGGCGAGGGCGACCCGGCGCTCGTCTTCCTGCACGGTTGGTGCTGCAACCGCTCGGCGTTCGCGCCCCAGGCGGAGTTCTTCTCGCGCCGGCACCGGACTCTGTCGTTGGACCTTCGCGGACACGGCGAGAGCGCAAAGCCTCCCGTCACCCCCGGCGCCTACGGCATCGACACTCTGGCGGACGATGCGCTCGCCGCCGCCCGCGACGCCGCGTTGTCGCGCCCAGTAATCGTCGGGCACAGCCTCGGCGGCCTCGTGGCTCTGGCTTGCGCGGCGCGCGAGGGAGTCCGCGCCGCGGTGCTCATCAACCCGCCGCTGCTTTTCGATCCTGCGGTCCGGGCGTGGGCGCGACGCTCCGTCGTCGCGATCGAGGGGGACGAAAACGGCGTGTGGCGAAAAGCCTTCGCCGAGCGGCTCATGCTCCCAACCGATCGCGCCTTTCGGCCGGAGCTGGAGGCGACCGTCGCTGCCACCCCCGCGCCGATCGCCGCCGCGGCGTGGGAAGCGATGGCCGGCTGCGATCCCGAAGGCGCCCTCGCCCGCGCACGCACTCCGCTGCTCGTCGTTCATTCGGGCGGCGATGAGCTGCGCCATTTCACGCCGCTCGCGGTGCGCGCGGGCTTCAGCCTCGGCGTCACCGTGGGCGCCGGCCACTTCAATCACCTCGAGGTCCCCGATCAGGTCAACGCGATGATCGATCGCTTCGTGGAGATGCTTTAGCGGCTTTTCCGCGCGTCGGTCGGACGCGGCGCCGCGCGGCCAACAAGTCACGGCCTGTCCAGAGGACACTCGCGGCCGGCCCGCGACACGCAAACCGGCGCCGCGGGGAGAGCCCCCGGCCGGATATCCCGGCTATAGGCCTTCCATTGCCCTGGCAATGAAAGGCCTATAGTTCGGCCATTTCCGCGCGGGTTCGAGGGGATCGCCGGCAGCGGCCACGGATTTCGCGAGGCGCTCCCTCGCGTTGGCACGCGATGTGTTCTTCAGGCTCGGAATGCACCCCGTGTTTTTCGGTTTGAAGCGCGCGTACTACGCCACGCTGGGGCTCACACGACGGATGCTTCGAAAAATGGGCCTCACCGCCGCTCGCATGGACATGCTCTATGTGATCCACAAGAGGGGGCGATATCCGACGCAACAGGGTGCGCTCTGGCGCACGCTCGGAGTCTGCCCGTCGGTCGTGAGCCGGATGCTCAAGCGGCTCGAGGAAATGGGCTACGTCGAACGCGACGTCGTTACCAACGATACGCGCAAGCGGACGGTCACGCTGACCACAAAAGGGCGGGCGCGGATTCTGCGCGCGATACGGCAATTCATCGGCTGGGGCTACGCGGAGCTCGCGCTTCGTTCGGCGCTCGAGCCGGACCATTGGCATAGCGAATGGCGCACGCACGTCGCCGTGTCGCGCGCCGAAGAGTTCCTGCGTTTGATACGGGTTGCCTTCGGCGACCGCGCCTCGTTCGTCGTGTACACCAGCGGTGTGCGCGATGACCAACTCCCTCGGGCCACGAGCCTCGTCTCGCGCTGGGTGAGTTAGCGCGGCTTCCTCCGACGCGATCGAACGCAGGTCTGCGTCGTCGTGTCGCAGATCTTCGCGTCTTTGCAGGTCGTGAGCGCGTCGTCCTCCAGATCGCGCGTCCAGAGCGAGTACTCGGTCTGCACCGACGCGAGCGGATGGACCGCATGCGCCCGCCGGAGCGTCGCGGAGCTCGCCTCGGGAGAGCGGTCCGAACGCCGACGGAGGAGAGCCTAGGAGTTCGAGCGCGCTCGAGTCAACGCGCGGGCGGCTCGAGGCAACACCGAAAGCCGGCTTCGTAGGTGCGAAATGAGCTCGGATGCGCGCGATTGCGGAACTCGCAATCGGGCTCGGGCTGGTGGTAGCAGCCCGCCCAGTAGCATCCTTTGAGTACGTGATCGTAACCGGGGTGCGGGGCCGCGTCGCCCCGGCGAACCCATTCCGCGACGTTGCCGACGAGGTCGAACACGCCCTCCTCCGAGACGCATGCCGCGTGGGCTCCGCTCGGGTCGCCTTGGTAGAGGCGCGCGGCCTCCTCCGCGGCCTCTTCGCCCGGCCAGCGAGCGAGCCGGTTCCACTGCACCTTGCGCCACGGCTTGTCGGCGTTGCAGGCGGACGCGACGTACGCGTCGCCGTAAGGATACCGCCGTCCGTGCGGCCCCTCGCACGCGCGGACCCACGCTTCCTCCGCGCAAAGGTGCTTGCCCCGACTCGCGCACCACGTCTCGCCGTCCACAGCGGTTTGCATCGCGAGCGGCATCGCGCCCTGCACGTTCGGAGCCTCGTAGCGGTCGATGCAGAAATCCGCGACCGCGACCATCTCGACGGGGCACGCGGCATGGGCGGGGGGAGACGGCGGCAGCGGAGGCAACTCGAGCGTATGCGACGCCGGCGGGGGGGCGACCGCGCGCGCGGAAGAAAGAGGCGACGCCGCCGGAGCGGCCTGCGGGCCCGTCTGCGGCGCGGCTCCGCAGCCTGCGGCGGCGACGAGGAGCGCCGCAAGGGACGCGACGCACGCGAACTTCACGCGGCGCGCTCGATCGCGCCGCCGTCTTCGAGGCGGACGACCACGTCGGCAATGGCCAGCGGCTCGAGACGATGGGTCACCAGGATGACGGTTCGCCGCCCCCGGAGCCGCGCGATGGCCGCAAGCACCGTCTGTTGCGCGTCGGCATCGAGGCCGCTCGTCGGCTCGTCGAGCAGAAGCACCGGCTGGTGCGTCGCGATGGCGCGGGCCAGCGCCACCCATTGCCGTTCACCTCCCGAGAGCGCCCGACCGCCGGCACCGACCCGAGCCTCGCCCTGCAACGCGAGGCTCGTCGCCCCGAGCAGCTCGAGGGCGTCGCGCGCGTCGGCGGAGGGCGCCCCCAGCACCACATTCGCAGTCAGCGTGTCGGCCAGCACCGGCGCCTCTTGCGGCACCCACACGAATGGGCGCGATCCCGGGCCCGCCGGCGCGTCCCCGAGCGAGATGCCCCCGAAGAGCACGTCGCCCGACACGGGCCTCTCGAGCCCGAGCAGCGTTCGCAGAAGCGTCGTTTTGCCTATGGCCGTCGAACCCATGACGACGGCGACGGCGCCGCGCTCCACGCGCATCGAGATCGGGCCCGCTCTTCCCCGCGCGAGCCGCAAGTCGCGTATTTCGAGCGCGGCCGGCGCGAACGGACGATCGCTGCGCTTGTCCATCTCGGGCGGGACGGTCAGAACACGCGCCCTTTCGATGACGGAAATGAGCTCGCCGTACGAGGCTTCGGCGCGCGTCATCGCAAGGCGCGCGTCCGAGAGTTCGCGGAGAGGCCGGTACGCGAGAAAAAACGCCACCGCAAACCCGAGGAGCACCCCGCCCGCCGCGCGTTCGCCAAGGAGGCCCGCTCGTCCCGCACCTACGGCGAGCACGAGCGCGAGTGCCGCAAGCGTTTCGTTGGTAGCGCTCATCGTGGCGGCGCGAGCCTCGAGCCACGCCGACCCGCGCGCCAGCGTGTCCCCCAAACGCCGTACGTTCGCACGCACTTTGGTCTCGGCACCGAACGTCACCCACAACTCTGCGTGGCGTACGGCCTCGTCGGCGGCTTCGTGGAGGCTCGCCTGCTCCCGCGCAATCTGTGCGCTCGCCCGGCGATACCAGGAGCGCGTTCGGCCGAGGGCCCATCCGAACCCGCCGAGAACGAGCGCCGCGGCTCCCGCCATGCGCGGCGAAAGCACGACGAGCAGCAGCGCAATGGGCACGAGCTGCGCGACGGCGCGAAGACCGGCAAGCAGGCCGCGCGAGAGGCCCGCCTCGATGTCCTTCACGAGATCGGTGAGCGCCACGGCGGCGGCGGGCGAGCCGGGGAGGAAATTCGGCGGGGCGCTCTGATCCATTTGTCGCGGTGGTGGCACCCGGTGAAGGCACAAAAGCGCGTCGAGAAGGTCGAGCCGGAGAGTGCATCCAATCCGCCCCGCCGTGCGTACCTGAACGTAGGTGGCGTAAACGCCCGCGACCCCCTTGAGCAGGACGACGACGAGACCGGCGAGGGCGAACAAGAACGCGCCATTCGCGCCCGAAACGGGACCCGGAAGCAGGGCCAAGAAGGGCGCGCGGCTCTGCCCAGGAGGCGCCCATGTCGTAGCGACCGAAAGCGCCAGAGCGCTCGCCACGAGCGCCATGAGCGCGTGGCCGAGAGCGTGCATCCCCGTCGCAAGGACGAAAGCTACGGCGTGGAAGGCACCATGAAATGAGCGCCGTAACTCCTTAAGATAGTACCGCAAAAGGACCGAAGTACTCGACATGGATGGTCGCGTCGCGAGCTACCCGGAAATGCCGACGAACGGGGGGAATGCCGGTTGCCTGCCAATCATCCCATGCATGTACAGCGCGAGTTGGTGACGGACGCACTCTAGAACGACCATCTTTTCAGAGGATTCCGAATCGTCGATGCCGAAGCCCGCCCCGCAATTTTTGCGAACTCGCCCCCGCTCGGGTCCGTCGAGCCGCTCTCGCAGCGCTCGGGCCGAGATTTGGGCGGCGGTGGCGGACCCGGCGCGAGACCGACCGGCTGCAAGCGTCGACGTCGTGGCTCATGCAACGCCACGTGGAGCCGTTCGTTCTCATCAAGGGCGCCAAGCGAATCTGGCTTCGCGCCCCAAGAAGAGCGTGGCCGCGTCGCCCTCGAAGCGGCGGACGCCGCGCTCGGCGAGCGAGCCGTCTCGAACGCACGGCATCACCCCGTCATCCAAGACTTCGTCCCCATCCGTTCACCCGCCCGAGGGCGAGGGAGCCACGGTCATGACCAAGAGTAAGGGTAGCGCAGCGGCCATCCGCCTCAACGAACGCCGGACCGGGGAGTCGAGCGTTGAATCGCGAGAAACACGGCTTCGGCCGCTGGTCCGTCCCGTCGGCCGGGGCGCTTCCGGAAAAGCCGCGGGCCGCCACGGGTCGCATACGCCCAGCGAAGCGCCGGCGTCGCTCGACGCTCCGGTCGACGAGGAATTCGAGAGCGAGACGCCCTCGCTCGGCCCGGCGTCGTCGCCGGATCTCGATCTCGCGGACGAGGAGTTTTCCCTCGAACCGCCGCCCGGCGAAGGCGGCGGCGGGGACGTGCTCGTCGCGCGCAAGGAGCCGAGCGATCGCGAGATCGAACAAGGCGGCGGCGACTCGATGCTCGCCCGTTATTTCCGCGAGATGGCCACGCATCCGGTCATGGGGCCCGAAGAGGAGCTCCACACGGCGATCGAAGTCGAGAACGCGGAGATCGAACACTGGTGCGCCATCCTGGCCTTCCATCCGGCGGCCGAAAGCGCGCTCGATTCGCTCGAGAAGGATTTGCCGACGGGCGAGGAGGCGATCGAGCTGCCCGAGCTCGCCGAGCTCCGGAAGATCCTCGCCGGCACGGTGAAAGGCACCAAGAAGCTCACGCCGAGCCAGGAGAAGAAGTACCGGAGCACCTGCGCGGCGCTCGCCAAGGCGATCCGCCTCGCCGACAGCGACCGGCTCTGGATCGCGCACTCCGAGGAGGCAGTGCGCAAGCTTGGGCAGGAGCCGGACGAGAAGGAGCAGGAGGCCGTCCTCGACCCGACCGACGCGGGCGAGCCGGCGAAGACCGGCACGCATCTCGTTCCGTCGCCGACGTACACGCGCTTCCTGGAGAAGATCGCGGAGGCCGCGGTGCGATCGCGGCAGGTGAAGAACAAGTTCGTGAAGGCGAACCTGCGCCTCGTCGTGTCGATCGCACGCCGCTACAACCGCGGCCGGCTGCCCCTCATCGACCTGATTCAGGAGGGCAACATCGGCCTCATGAAGGCGGTCGAGCGCTTCGACCACACGCGCGGCTACCGCTTTTCGACGTACGCCTCGTGGTGGATTCGCCATGCGATCAGCCGCGCGCTGGCCGACAAGGGCCGCGCCGTGCGCATCCCCGTGCACATGCTCGACACGCACAACCGGATCCAGCGCGCCACGCAAGCCGTGCTCGCGCGGACAGGGCGCGATCCGACGCTGGGTGAGCTCGAGCACGAAACCGGGATCCCGCAGGACAAGCTCGACAAGGTGAAGGGGTCGTGGGCCGAGACGCCGTTCTCGCTGGATCGGCCGGTGGGCGACGAAGACGGGCGCAAGTTCATCGACTTTCTGCAGGACGAGAGCTCGCTCTCTCCGTACGAGTCGCTCGCGACGCACAAGTGGACGGCGGAAGTGCGCCGCCTGCTCACGACGCTCACGCCCATCGAGTCGCGCATCATCCGGTGGCGCTTCGGTCTCGACGACGAAGACGAGCTGACCCTCAAGGAGATCGGCGACAAGTACAACCTGTCGCGCGAGCGCATTCGCCAGCTGCAAGAGCAAGCCCTCGGCAAGATCCGCAAGCACATGCGCGACTAGGCACGTCAGTACTCGCGCGCCAGCGCCTCGACGAACCGATCGGCCGCGCGGCGCGCGACGTCCTGCTTGCCCGCGACGCCGTTGAAGAACAGCGAGAACGCGAGCGGCCCATGCCCGTCGCTCCGTAGGAGGTACCCGCTCAGCGCGATGGTGTCCTCCAGAGTGCCCGTCTTGGCGCGCACGCGCCGGCGGGCGTTCGACTCACGGAAGCGCTTGTGGAGCGTCCCGTCCACGCCGCCGACCGAGAGCTGCGCCACGTACTCGGGCTGCACTTCAGGGTCGCGCCACGCCCACCGCAGGAGCTGCGTGGTGCCATACGCCGTCACGCGATCGGCGTCGAAGAGGCCCGACCCATTCTTGAAGGCGACGCCCTTGTCGTTCGCCCCGATCCGCGCGAGCCACTGTGACAGGAGCTCCGCCCCTTCGGCGCTCTTCGCCGGCCGACCTTTCCCCTCGCCGCCGAGGCTCTTGAAGATCATCTCGGCGTAGAAATTGTCGCTCTGCTTGCCGAGGCTGTAGAGCAGCGACGACAGCGGCGCCGACTGGTGCTTCGCGAGTACGTGGGCTCCGCCCGCGCCGAGCTTCACCTCGCCGGCCACTTTCACGTCGGCCTCCTCGAGAAGCGCCTTCAGCGCGTACCCGCCGAGAAGGCGCGGGTCCTCCGCGCGCCGCGTGTAGCGGACCAGGCGCGAGTCCGACCCGATCGCGCCCGCGATGTGCGCCGTCATGCGGGGTCCGGCGCCCGAGAGCACGAGCTCCACGTTGTCGGCGGCGCCCGACTCGGCCGTTTTCACCGTGCCGTCGACGTCGACGAACCCCGGCGGATCGAAGTCGACATGCGCCCCGCCCCCTTCGCCCGCCGGGCGGATCGTCATCGTGATGCAATTCTCGTCGAGCGCGAGCGCGCTCACGGGGGCGCGGAAGCTCGCCCATTCGTTCGGCTGCTGCTCGAAGGCGGGGGGCGTGGTCTCTTCGTCGAAGAAGCGCTGGTCCACGAGGACGTCGCCCGTGACGCGGCGGACGCCGTACGCCTTCAGCTCCTCGACCATGGCCCAGAGGTCCGCGGTCGTCAGCGAAGGATCGCCGTAACCCCGAAGCACGATCGGCCCTTTGACTTCGCCGCCTTCGATCTTGCCGGACAGCGTCGTCTCGAAACGATGCTCGCCGTGGAGGATCGCAAGCGCGGCGCCGGCCGTGTATAGCTTGGCGTTGGACGCAGGATTGAGCGCGAGGTGCTCATTGACCGCGGCGAGCAACCGACCCGAATCGACGTCGACCACCGCGATGCCGATCGCGGCGCCTTCGAGCGCGTGGGACGACGCGATCGCGCGCGCCGCGTTCTGGATCTCCGACGGAGCGACCACCGCGGCAGGCGCCGCCGCATCGGCGTCCGGAATCGGCGTGCGCTCGGACCGCACCTCGGGTGAAGCCGCGAAAACGGCGGCGAGCACGGCGGCCGCCGCAAGCATCGGGACCGGCGCGAACGGGCGAAGTCGTCGGTGACGCATGCGTAGGGAGAAGATGGCGGAGGGTCTCCAGAGGCGCGGCTACCCGCTTCATAGACCGCGGCGAGCGGCGTGGAAAGCGCGGATGCGGCGAGGAATGGGCATCCTGCGCCGCACGATTTTTTCCACGAGCGCCGCGGTGGCCTGCGCGTCTCTCCTGCAGTTCGTCCGATGCGCGCCGGGCGAGAACGGCGCGCGGCGCGCGGGTCCGGCGGCGGAGGCGCCCATCGAGATGATGGTGGCGAACGACCCGGAGACGCTCGATCCGCGCTACGCGACGGACGCGGTGGGTCTGCGTACGACGCGCCTCGTGCACGCGGGGCTCGTGCGCCTCGACCCCGACACGCTGGAGCCCAAGCCGTACGCGGCGAGCGGATGGCGCTGGATCGATCCGCTGACTCTGCGTGTCGAGCTTCGTGAGGACGTGCGATTTCACTCGGGCGCGCCGCTCACGGCGGACGACGTGGTCGCGACGCTGCGCGCGATTCGGTCGCCGAAGGTGGGTTCGCGGCAAGCGGGGATCTTCGAGGCGCTCGCCGACGCGCAAGCGGACGGCCCCCACACCGTGATCTTTCGGCTCGCGCGCGCGCACGCGACGCTGCTCACGGACCTCGAAGTGCCCATCTTGCGCGCAGACCAGGCGGCATCGCCGCCTGCGCCCGACGGCTCGCTCGACGGGCTCGGACCGTACGCCGTGGCGCGCTCCGCGCGAGGAGAAGTGCAGCTCGAGCCGGCCGCGGACGGCGTGCTGCCCAAACCGGCTCGCGGCGTCGTGCTGCGCACCGTGCACGACGAGAATACGCGCGCGCTGCGTCTCGAATCCGCCCGCGCGGACGTCGCATTGAACCTCGTTTCGCCGATGCTCCTTCCGGCGCTCGACGGCGTGCATGGCCTCTCGGTCCGGTCGAGGCCCGGCGCGAACCTCACGTACATGGTGATCGACGAGGCGCGGGCCGCGCTCGGGGACGCGGCCGTCCGCCGCGCGATCTCGCTGTCGATCGACCGCGCGATGCTTTGCTCCACGCTCTTCGACGGCCACGCCCACCCCGCGACGGGCCTCATCGCGCCGTCGCTCTGGCTGCACGGGGCGCGCGCGGCAGACGCCGCGGACGCCGCGGACCCCGCGGACGCCGCGGACCTGAACACCGCGCCTTTTTCGTTCGATCCAGCCGCGGCACGCGCTCTCTGGGCCGGTGCGGAGACCGACGCGGCCAACACGGCGAACGTCACTCACGCCCTCGGCGTGAACAAAATCGCCGGCGCGCACCTGACACTTTTGACGTCGACGGAGCGGCTGCGCGGCGACGTCGCCCGCACGATCGCGCAGGAGCTCGGTGAGACCGGCCTCGACGTGACGGTGGTTCCGCTCGAGCTCGGGACGCTCCTCGCGCGCCTCACGGCCGGAAACTTCGATCTCGCGATCCTTCAGCTGCCCGAAATGACCGAGCCGAATGTTTTGCGCCATTTTCTCCACAGCGCCTTCGTGCCGCCCGCGGGGGCCAACCGCGGCCGCGTGCACGACGCCGTCCTCGACGAAGCGCTCGACGAGGGCGATCGCGTGAGCGACCCCGCGGCGCGGCGCGCGATTTACGCGCGCGTCGAGGCGCGCGAGCGCCAAGAGCTCCATCTCGTGCCGCTCTGGTACGAAGACCAGGTCGCGGTCGTGAGCGAACGGGCGCGCGCTTTCGTGCCGAGCGCAGAGGGCCGCTGGCTCGGGCTCGCGTCGATTCCTTGAGTGCGGGCGAGCGTCGCGAACGTTACTGTGGCGTGAGCCTCGCCCCAGTCGTTCGACTGTGCTAATCGCGGCGTTCGTACTTACGGAGGGGACCCGCAATGAGCCGCAAACCCACCAAGTATGTTTTCGTCACCGGCGGAGTCGTCTCCGCGATCGGCAAAGGGCTCGCCAGCGCGTCGGTAGGAGCGCTGCTCGAGGCACGCGGCCTGCGCGTCACGCACCTCAAGCTCGATCCGTACATCAACGTCGACCCCGGAACGATGAGCCCCTACCAGCACGGGGAAGTCTTCGTGACCGACGACGGGGCGGAGACGGACCTCGACCTCGGCCATTACGAGCGGTTCTCGACGGCGCGGATGACGCGCCAGAACAACTTCACGACGGGGCGCATCTACGAGAGCGTCATCTCGAAAGAGCGGCGGGGCGAGTACCTCGGCGCGACCGTGCAGGTGATTCCGCACATCACCGACGAGATCAAGGCGCGCGTGCGCGACGCGACCGAGTCGGTCGACGTCGCGATCGTCGAGATCGGCGGCACCGCGGGCGACATCGAATCGCTGCCGTTCCTCGAGGCGGTGCGGCAGATGAAGATCGAAGCCGGGCCGCAGAACGCGCTGAACATCCACGTCACGCTCGTTCCGTACATCCCGACGGCAGGGGAGCTCAAGACGAAGCCGACGCAGCACTCCGTCAAAGAGATGCGCGAGATCGGCATTCAGCCGGACGTGCTCTTGTGCCGATCGCAGATGGCGCTCTCGCGCGCGGTCAAAGAGAAGCTCGCCCTCTTTTCGAACGTGGCGGTCGAAGCGGTCATCAGCGCGATCGACGTCGATTGCATCTACCAGGTTCCCCTGCTCTTCAACGCGGAGGGCCTCGACGAGCTCGTCGCCGAGCGCTTGAACATCTGGAGCCGCGCACCGGACCTGTCGACGTGGCAGCGCGTCGTGTCGCGGTTCAGCAACCCGTCCCGGGGGCGCGTGCGTATCGGGATCGTGGGCAAGTACGTGCACCTGCGGGACGCGTACAAGTCGCTCCACGAGGCGCTCATCCACGGCGGCCTGCACAACGACTGCGGCGTGGACCTCGAGTACATCAACTCCGAGCAAGTCGAGCAGCAGGGGCCGGACGGGCTACTCGCCGGCCTCGATGCGGTGCTCGTTCCGGGGGGATTCGGCGATCGCGGCACGGAAGGGATGATCGCGGCCATCGGTTACGCGCGGACCAATCGCGTGCCGTACTTCGGCATTTGCCTCGGGATGCAGCTCGCGGTGGTCGAGTTTGCGCGCAACGTCGCCGGGATCGCGAACGCGAACTCGAGCGAGTTCGACAAGGATACCGCGAGCGCCGTGATCGACCTGATGCCCGACCAGCGCGGCGTTCGGAACAAGGGCGCCACGATGCGCCTCGGCGCGTACCCGTGCCTGCTGACCCCGGGTTCCGTCGCCGCCGAAGCGTACGGCGCGACGGAGATCAGCGAGCGGCACCGGCACCGGTACGAATTCGCAAACGACTTCCGCGAGCCGCTCGCCAAGGCGGGCCTCGTTCTGAGCGGCATGTCGCCGGACAAACGCCTCGTCGAGATGGTGGAGCTCCGGGAGCACCCGTTCTTCGTCGGGTGCCAGTTTCACCCGGAGTTCAAGAGCCGGCCGCTGGCGCCGCACCCGCTCTTCGCGCGCTTCGTGCGCGCAGCGCTCGAGCGCCAGGCCGCTCGCGGCAAGACCGACGTACGGAAGCAGGCGGGCACGCAGTCGACGGTGAACTGAGTCGACGTCGAGCTTGCGTCACAGCATCTGATCGCCCCAGTCCTTGATCGCGTAGTCCTTCACCAGGCCTTCGAGGAGGAACGGGTCGCCTTTCACGAACGCTTCCGCGGCGGCGCGCGTGCGGAAAAGGGCCATGTTGCCGCCGCCGGGGTCCGTGAACGGGCCTACGCCGACGACCTCGCCCCGCGCGACGAACGGGTCCAAAAACGCCTTGTGCCGCGGGTAGACGGCCATGATTTCGGCGCGGCTTTTCCCCGCGCTGGAGCCGATGACTGCGTATAGCAAGCGTGCCTCCTTCTCTGGCGACTTCGGAGTGTCTCTCGGCGATGGGGGGATCGCAAAGACGCAAAGATGCCAACGGAGAAGGAGCGGGACCGCAGATCGTCCGCGGTCCATTCCTCACTTCAGGCTCCATTCCTTTGCGTCTTTGCGTCTTTGCGATCCATCCTCTTAGTGCGAGCCCAGAGTCTCGACGGCAGGCAGCGTGACCGTCGCGCCGATCGTGAATCCCCAGACGTGCGAGCTGGCGCCCTGCAGCGGCGTCCCGATGCTCGTGAACATGCTGATGACGGGCTCCACCCACGGCAAGGCGAGACGGACGTTGGGCGACACGAGGACCGAGGCGCGCGCCCCGTCGCGGACGCCGGGGACGTCGATCGCGTACGCTTCGAACGCTTCGAGCCCGGCGGCGACGGCACGCGTGAGCCAGAAACCGAGGTACAGGCCCGTGGTCGCGTACACACGCCAGTTGTCCAAGGCGGTGGTCGAAAATAGGAAGTCGAGCCCCTGACGGAACTGCGCGACGAACGCCCCATCGACGGCCCGCAGGTCGACGAACGGGCGCGCGCCGAACGCGTTGGGCACGAAGAAGCTCACGTCCCACGGACGCAATGTCGCCGCGCGAAGCGCCGCGTCGGCCGCGGGGCTCGCCGCGTCGAAGCTCGCGGCGGGCAGCACGAGCGCCGTCCCGCCGCCGAACGCGAGGCCGGTCGGTGTGGCCCAGAGCGTGCGCCCCTGGATCTCGACATTGCCGCTCACGGCTCGCGATTGCGCGGTGCTGCTCTCCGCCGCCTCGTAGTCGGCCCCGACATACCAGCGCCGGTGCGCGAGCGGCATCTCGAGCGACAGGCGTTGCACGTACGCGTGCGTGAGCGCGCCACCGCTCGTGTTCGGCAGAATGGCCCCCGCAGTGAGCTCGAGCGTTCCTTCGCTTTCGGCGTGCGTGAGCTCGGGCAAAGTCGGCGGCCGCGGCGCCGCGGGGACGGCATACGGATCGTCGAAGTTGCAGACGTCCGCGAACGGCGCCATGCGGGCGGCATGCACGAAGATCGCGGCTTGCCCGATCGCAACGCCGAGCAAAAGCGCCACGAGCCACGACTAAGCCGGGTGGGCCCGCGATCGCAAGGGCTCCGGTACAAGAACGCCCTCGGCACGCGCCTGCGCGAAGATCCGCGCGTTCGCCGCGTGGCCCGGCCTCACGGCGCGAAGGGCCCCGAGCGGCACACCGCCGTGGAGATAAAGGTCGCCGAGCAAGTCGAGGAGCTTGTGGCGCGCAGGCTCGTCCTCCGCGAAGGGCGCGCCCGCGGAGAGAATCGCCCCCGGCGTCACGACGACGACGGCCTCGGGGGCGACGTGCCGCGCGAGGCCGCTTCGCACGAGCTCGCCCAGATCGCGCTCGAACGCGAACGTGCGCGCTGGCGCGATGCGGTCGCGAAAGTCGCGCGGATCGCCGTGCCAGGCGGCGACGGGCGCGAGGCGCGGATCGTCGAAGTCGACGCGTACGGCGATGTCGGTCGCCTCCCCGGGCACGAACTCGTAGGTGCTCGCTCCGGCATGCAAGACGGCGCGCCGCGCGATGCGCATGGGGGGCACCGCGGCGGTGGCAAGATCGATCTCGCCCAACGCCTCGCACCACTCGCGTGCACCGCCGCCGAGGAGCGGCATCTCGGGTCCATCCACGTGAATCGCGAGACCGCCGTAGTGCGCGAGCCCCGCCAGCGCGGCCAACGCGTGCTCGATCGTCGCGATACGAAGGTGCCCTCCGCATGCTTCGACCGTCGTCGCGCGGTTCGTGGACGCGACCGATAGCTCCGCGATCTCGGCTTGCTCGCTGCCCGCGCACAGAAACACCCCGCCGCGGCGGCGCGGCTCGAGCACGACACGCACGGGCGCGCCCGTGTGAAGCCCGTACCCTTCGCGCACCACACTCCCTTCGCGGAACGCGCTCACCGCGGCGCTCCGCCCCGACGGCTCCGGCTGGGCCTCGAGTGAAAAGCGCCAGCCATGACCGAAAGTTGCCGTCGCGGAGCCAATTCGCTACGGGATCGTATAGTGTGTGGCAGGCCACGGGGCACCATGTCGACGAAGCGGGTTCAGGTCATCGTTCGGGGTCGCGTAACAGGGGTCTTCTTCCGCGCCGCAACGCAGCGCGAGGCACGGCGGCTCGGAGTGAGCGGCTGGGTCAAGAACCGGCAGGACGGCAGCATCGAGCTCCTGGCCGAAGGCGAAGAAGACGCGATCAAAGAGATGATCTCGTGGGCGCAGCACGGTCCGTCCGCCGCCCGGGTCGATGACGTCGACGTGCGATGGCGCGGCTACACGGGCGAATTTTCCGACTTCCGCATCGTCGAATGAATGACGGCGCGGGTGCCGCCCGGGTCGACGACATCTGAAATGACGAACGCCCGAACGCGGCCGAGGCCCCGTCCAGGCGTGCGAAGCGCGGCGTTGCCGCGAGCTAGGCGGTCGTCACCTGCGCGGGCTGGGTCGGCTCCGGCGCGGTCGGCGCCTTCGCCTCGGCCTTCTTGCCGCCCTTGTCACTCGACGTGTCCGACAATTCGTCGACCAGCTCGATGAGCGAGATCGGCGCATTGTCCCCGCGACGCGGGCCGAACTTCACGATCCGCGTGTAGCCACCCGGCCGGTTGGCGAAGCGGCGCGACAACTCGATGAGCACCTTCTCGACGAGATCGACGCGCTTCGTTGCGCCACCCTCTTCGACGCGGACGCCGAAGCGAGGGACGTACGCCGCGATCGCCCGCGACGCGGCGAGCCGCCGTGCGCGATCCGCCACAGACAAATCCGCTTGCGGCGTGTACGCGACCGGTCCGAGGCGGCGCGCCTTGGTGATGAGCCGCTCCGCGACGCGGCGCAGCTCCTTCGCTTTGGCGTCCGTGGTCTCGATCCGCTCGTGCAGGATGAGGTTCGCCGCCAGATTGCGAAGCATCGCTCGCCGGCTGCTCGTATTTCGGTCGAACTTTCGACCCGAATTCTTGTGGCGCATGTTTCCCTCGTTCGCCTGCTTAGTTCTGCTGTTGCTGCTGCTTCCAGCGTTCGAGCATCTGCGGCCAATTGTCGATCTTCATTCCGAGCGAGAGCCCCATGTTGGCCAAGATCTCTTTGATCTCTTTGAGGCTCTTCCGGCCGAAGTTCTTCGTCTTCAGCATGTCCTGCTCGGTGCGCTGCACGAGCTCGCCGATGAGCTGGATGTTCGCGTTCTGCAGGCAATTCGCGCTGCGCACGCTGAGCTCGAGCTCGTCGACGCTGCGAAAAAGGTTCTCGTTGAGCGGCTCGTCCTCGGGACCGGACGGCGAGTACTGCGACTCTTCGGTCTCTTCGAAGTTGATGAAGATCGAGAGCTGCTCCTTCAGGATCTTCGCGGCGTAGGCGACGGCGTCTTGCGGCCGGACCGCGCCGTTCGTCCACACTTCGAGCGTGAGCTTGTCGTAGTCGGTCTGCTGCCCGACGCGCGCGTTCGTGACGGTGTAATTCACCTTGCGGACGGGCGAGAAGAGCGCGTCGATGGGGATCGTCCCAATCGACATCGCGGGCGTCTTGTTGCGCTCGGCGGGCACGTAGCCTCGGCCCACGTTGACCGTGAGCTCCATCGCGAGCGGGCCCTTTTTGTCGAGCGTCGCCACGACGTGCTCGGGATTGAGCACCTGCAAGCCGTCGACGAGCTGAATGTCGCGCGCGTGGACGGGGCCGGGGCCTTCCTTGTCGATCCGCACGGTGTACGTCTTCGCAGTCGCCGCCTTGAGGACGACTTCTTTCAGGTTGAGGACGATGTCCGTCACGTCTTCGACGACGTCCGGCACGGTCGTGAACTCGTGGAGCGCGCCTTCGGTGCGGATCGCGGTGATCGCGGCCCCCTGGAGCGACGAGAGCAGAATCCGGCGGAGCGAGTTGCCGACCGTGATGCCGTAGCCGCGCTCGAGCGGCTCCGCGGTGAATTTGCCGTAGAACTCCGTCAGCGTCTCGCTCTCGACGTGGATTCCACGCGGACGAATGAGGTCGCGCCAGTTGCGCGTCATGATGTTCGTAGTCGTCATTTCGCTCTGCATCTCCAGGGGTTTACGCGGCAATCACGGCGCGCCTTCGAACCCGCTCTCCAGCGCTGGAACCCGTTGCCTGGCCGTATGAAACAATTTACCGCGAGTAATACTCGACGACGTACTGCTCGCGAATCGCGGGCTCGTTCATCTCGTCGCGGACCGGGGCACCCTTGAAGGTGCCTGCGAAGTTCGTCTTGTCGAGCTCGAGCCACGAAAGCACGGGCCGCTTGTCGACCTGCGCGAGCGACGCCGAGATTTCTTTGATCTCGCGGCTCTTCTGGCGAATCTCGATCTTGTCGCCCGGCGTGAGAATGACGCTCGGGATGTCGACACGCTTGCCGTTGATGAGCACGTGCCCGTGGCGCACGATCTGGCGCGCCTGCGCCCGGGTGAACGCAAAGCCCAGGCGGTGCACGACGTTGTCGAGGCGCGACTCGAGAAGCCCGAGCATCTGTTCGCCGGTACGGCCCTTCCGGCGCGTCGCGTCGAAGTAGTACTTTTGGAACTGGCGCTCGAGAACGCCGTAGACGCGGCGCACCTTCTGCTTTTCACGCAGACGGATCGCGTACTCGCTGAGCTTCACGCGCGCCTGACCGTGCTGGCCCGGCGGATACGGACGTCGCGTGTACGAGCACTTCTCGCTGTAGCAGCGCTCGCCCTTCAAAAAGAGCTTCATGCCCTCGCGGCGGCAAAGCTTGCAGACCGGACCATGGTAACGAGCCATCGATTCTCTCTCTTTGTCTGTTCAGCGGCTTGCCGTGCATCGCGCGCGGAAAGCTCGATTGAAGACCGGTTTACGCGGGCCGCCTTCCAGCAGGCGAGCACGCTTCGTCCCGGACCGGCCATGCCCCGAACGAGGAGCGTGGACGGGAAACCCGAACGCCGTCAGACGCGGCGGCGCTTGGGGGGCCGGCACCCGTTGTGGGGCACCGGGGTGACGTCGCGAATCAGCGTGACTTTGAATCCAACCGTCTGCAGCGCGCGGAGGGCGCTCTCGCGACCCGCGCCCGGACCTTTGACGAACACGGCGATCGACCGCATCCCGTGCTCCATCGCCTTTCGCGCGGCTTCTTCGGCCGCGAGCTGCGCGGCGAACGGCGTGCTCTTGCGCGAGCCCTTGAAGCCGCGGGAGCCGGCGCTCGACCACGACACGGTGTTCCCGTTGACGTCCGTGATCGTCACGACGGTGTTGTTGAACGTCGACTGGATGTGCGCGATCCCGGTCGAGACGTTCTTCTTGACCTTCTTCTTGGCCGCTTTGGCTTTGCCGTCGGCCGACGGGGGAATGCTCACCTTGGCTTGGGACATGTCAGTAATTCCTCAAACGGCCTGTCACGGAGTCGTCGGCTTGCGCGGGCGCGCGGCCAGGCCCTTGCGGGGACCCTTGCGCGTTCGCGAGTTCGTGTGGGTGCGCTGCCCGTTGACCGGCAGGCCGCGGCGATGGCGGAGCCCTCGGTAGCAACCGAGGTCCATGAGCCGCTTGATGTTCATCTGGATCTCACGGCGGAGGTCGCCTTCGACCTTGTACTCCCCGTCGAGCACGTCGCGGATCTTCTTGATGTCGTTCTCGGTGAGCTCTTCCGTCGACTTCGTCGGGACGATGCCGGTCTCTTTGCAGATGCGGCGCGCGGCTGCTTTGCCGATGCCGAAGAGGTACGGGAGCGCGTAAACGATTTGCTTCTGGCGGGGTAGGTCGACGCCTGCGATGCGGGCCATGGAATTCTCGTTTCAGCCTTGGCGCTGTTTGTGACGGGGGTTCTCGCAAATGATCCGCACCACGCCCTTGCGGCGGACCACCTTGCACTTCTCACAGATCTTCTTGACGCTCGGCCTGACTTTCATGACGCTGGCTCGCTCGCTCTACTTGTGTCGGTACGTGATTCTTCCGCGGCTGGGATCGTACGGGCTCACTTCGACGGTGACCCGATCACCCGGCAGAATACGAATGTAAAACTGGCGCATGCGCCCGCTGATCGTGGCGAGGACGACGAGTCCGTTGTCGCATTTGACGCGAAACATGGCGTTCGGCAGCGCCTCTTGGACGACACCATCGAACTCCAGCTTGTCGCCCTTGGGCTCCTTACGCTCGCGCCTCTCAACCATGCAAAGGGGAATCTCCGAATTCTCTTTGTGCTTACCGACCGAGCGCGCCCAGCACGCGCGCGGTCACTTCTTCCACACCACCGACCCCGTCGACGACCCGAAGGATGCCCATTTTCTCGTAGTAAGGAAGAAGCTCCGCAGTCATCGCTTCGTAGGTATCGAGGCGTTTGGTCACGATATCCTCGTGATCGTCGGCCCGATGCTCTAGCTCGGCTCCGGGGGGAGGAGGGCTATACTTCAAATGATAAATCTGTCCAGTGCGTTTGTCGGTCCGCCGGAGGACTGCGCGCTCGATCAGGAGCTCGCGCGGGACGGTCAGGGACAGGACGGCGTCGAGCTTTTGCGAGCGCGAGCCCAATAGATCGTCGAGCGCCGTCGCCTGGGGGGCGGTGCGCGGGAAGCCGTCGAGGAGGAAGCCGGCCGCCGCGTCCGGCTCGAGCGTACGGCCCGCGATGAGGCCGATGACGACCTCGTCCGGCACGAGGGCCCCCTGCGCCATGCGGGCGACGAGGTCCGCGGGTAGGCGGCCCTCCTTTTTGGCGGCTCGCAACATATCGCCCGTCGAAATCTGGGCGATGCCGTACTTGGCGCAGACCACCTTGGCCTGCGTCCCCTTTCCCGATGCAGGGGGTCCCACGAACACGAGGCGCATTGGCGTGGCTAGTCCCTTCGAGTGCGGATACGCGACGTGCGCGCGCCACCGCCCGAGAGGCCCTCGTAGTTACGCGTGATGAGGTGCGCTTCGATCTGGGTGACCGTGTCGAGCGCCACGCCCACGACGATCATGATCGACGTGCCTCCCCATCGGAACGGCACCTGGAACTGCGCGCTGATGATGCTCGGCACGATGCAGACGAGCGCCACGTAGAGCGATCCGCCGAAGGTGATGCGCGTCAGCACGTAGTCGATGTAATCCGCCGTCTGCTTGCCCT
>DATHQY010000568.1:0-16667 GCA_035482215.1 Polyangiaceae bacterium
CTTGCGAGGGCCGATTCCCAAGTCTCGGTGGAGGCGGGAGAATTCATCGTGATCGTGAATCACCGGAATCCAACGAGCTCTGCGAGCTCCGAATTCTTGGCCGACGCGTTTCTCAAGAAGGCGACGCGGTGGGACGGAGGCGAGAGCATTCGACCCGTCGATCAGAGCGTCGAGTCGTCCGTTCGCCGCGCATTCTCGTCCGTCGTCCTGAGGCGTAGCGTGGGGGCAGTTCGCGCCTATTGGCAGCAGCGGATCTTCTCCGGTCGCGACGTACCTCCTCCCGAGGTCGACTCGGACGAAGCCGTGGTCCGGTACGTCTCGAAGTACGCCGGGGGCATCGGCTACGTTTCTCCGTCCGCAAAGCTCGACGACACGAAGGTGATCGCGATCCAGTAGTCCGCGAGGCGGACTTGGCGGCCTATCGAGAACTCTTGAGGGATCCGTCTTCGTTCACGAGCTCGGAATACCGAATCCTGTACTCGTGCCATAGCGCGCGATGCTTGCCGAACATCCCCGCGACGCCGCCCTCCCCGACCGATTGCTCGATCGAAGTCGGCGCGATCTCCTTCAGCAGCTCCTCGGTATGCCGCGCCGCACCGTCAACCAACTGCGCGTGGTACCGTGCAATCTCGACGAACACCCGCTCTACGGCATCGGGAGCATCGAAATCGCGGTTCCGCCAGTTGACGAGTCCCGACGCCAGCCGTGCGGCATCGGGGACGGTCGCGACGAAGGCTGCCGCCCCGCGGCCGGTCGGGAGGTGTCCGCCGGCGCGGAGGTGAGAGTCGCGCAGCGGAATCAAACAACGGCAAAGGACTTCGACGAGATCGTGCAGCTTCGTCACGATGCGCGCGATATCGCCCGTCGTTTCGAACGGCGCACCGGGCACGAGCGACGCCGCAAGCTCGCGTAGCCCCTGAAGAGCCATCGCCTCGGCGCTCATCGAAAGATGCTGCGTCTCGGGCATCGCGCTTGGAGGCGACGAGGGACGCCGCGCGTCTTCTTGCGGGCGGCCTCCGGTCGGGGGATAGGCGGCTGGATACGCACCGCCGGGCGAGTAGGGCCGTTCGGGCGCCATCGAGCGCTGTCCAACCGGCGCCAGGGGCGGCAGACTATCGTTGCCGAAGACCGGGGAGGCAGGCGGGTATGCCGCGGGCGCTCCGCCTCGCATCGGCGCGGCAGGCCCCCATGACGGCTGCCCTCCGAGGGGAGGAAGGGCGCCGCCCCCCATCGAGAGTGCGGGCAACGCAGGCGGATCCATCGATCCGTAAAGGGCCGAACGGTTGCCGAGAACGCTCCCGCTCACGGACGATAGGCGATGACCGTCCGGCCGCTCGCTCGAGGACATCGGCTCCACGGTCACTTCGACCGCGCGTCCGAGCACGAACGTGTTGCCGAGATCCGACAACGGCACCGAAGCCCCCGGTGCGAGGCGGGTCATACGCTGATCGAACACGCCGTTGCGGCTGTTGAGATCGCGCAAGCACGGCCGGCCGTTGACGACCTCCACCACCGCGTGAAACTCGGAGACGAACGGGTGACCGATGGGGCAATCGTTCATGGGGTTGCGCCCGAACCCCGCGGGAAGCCGTTCGACCCGTTGGTCGCCGGACACGGACCCGTCGCGCGACTTGAACCGGATCCGCAAACCGAGCGGCATGGCTCGAAAGATTACCGCAAGGTGAGTGTTCTCGCCCGGCGGATTGACGCGCTGCGACCGTCGGCTCGCCGTTCGCCGCTCACCATCCGTCGGGGCAGTGCAGGCGCGCGAGGAACTCGGGCTGGAGCGCGCTGGCGTCGCCCCGTCCCTCCCATCGGACCTTGAGCTCCAGCGGCGGGCTGTCGAGCTTGAAGACGGTGCGCGATCCCTCGACCGGGTGAAGTCCTCCGAGGTGCTGGAAGAAGCCGTACAGCGAAAATGCATGGCTGCCCGACTGGTGCTCCAGCCGCCCACCTTCGAGCCAGTCGACACGCACGTCTTCGCCGAGCCAGCGGATCGGCCCCGCCCACTGGCCCTTTGGCAACGGGGTCTCTTTGCCGCCGGCGACCCACTTGACCGTGTCGACGTCCGACGCGTTCCAGTTGGCTTCGATGGACATCTTCAACCCGGGATCCTCGCCGGGCGGAAAGTACGCATTCGAGATTTGGCGGGCGACCGAGAGGCATTCGAGGATGGCGCCCGAGACTTCGGGGGTGGCGCCGGGCTTGCTGCGGTAGGCGTTTTCTCCGCTCTCTTCGACCAGGTTCGCCATCTTCTCGTGCACGAACTTCCAGAGCGGACCCTCCGGCGCGAGGAACGCCTTGAAATCCGAGAATTGCGCCGGCGCACCGCCTCGCGCGAACGGGTATTTGGCGCTGAGGGGCTGCCAGGCCGCATAGATCTCGTTGCGCCATTGATCCGAGAGCGACTTTTGCCCGCCCTGGACGATGATGGTGACGACTCCGCGAACCGGCGGCATCAGGATCCGCCCGAGCCGCGATCGAGTCGGTTCGGAGATCGGCTCGAGTAGGCGCGCGACGCCGGCATTGGCGATGGCGAACGGAGACTGCGCGTCGGGCGTGCCGGGACCCGCCGGTGGGGGCGGGGCGTCGAGGGCGACGTCGAGGTCGTCGAGAATCTTGAGGTACTTGTCGAGCGCCGAGTCGCCCTGGGCCGGCGGTGAGCCGGCGGCGGGCACCCCCGCGAACTCGAGCACCGGGCGGAAAGACCGCTCCACGGGAGACGGTCCGCTCGGCGCTTTGGCCGAGGCGTCGACCGTTTGCGAGTGCCACCACGCCAGCGCGCCGCTCAGAAGCCCGCCCGCGTCCGCCGAACCGTCGTCTTCTACGCGGATGGTGTTCTGCTGGAAGGCGTCGAACAGCGAACGGTAGAACCCTCGGCCCTGCTTGAACGCCGCGAGCTCCGCCTTGGCTTCGCGCGCATCGCTCGGCGACCGGACCTGGACGGCTTCGAGCAATTGGGTCCACGCGTCGACGTACGACTGGAAGTAAAGCCGGACGACGGCGTCTTGCAGCTCGTCGTCGTTCGTGGGCAGCGATGCACCGCCGACGACCCACCGCTCGACGCGCGGCGCGTCGGGGGCGCTCAGGGAGCGGAGAGCCTCGCGGACCTTCGCCCAGCCGGACGCCGTGTAACAACCGGGGACGTGCACGCCCTGGCTCGAGACGAAGCCGAGCGCCGATCCGTCGAAGAGCGACGTGGCGTTGATGTCCGGTACGTCCTTCGTGGCGGCGAGCACGCGGTGGAGAGGCATCTCCATGACGCCGGGCGCGCGCAGCCGCTGCAGCGCTGCTCGCGCGCGCGCGAGCGCAGGAAGCGACGACCAGAGCGCGGACGAAGGCAGCTGCGGGAGCTCGGCGAAATAGCGCCGGGAGTGCTCCGCGAGTCGAGCCACGTCCACCGCGTCGCGGCCATGAAGGAGCGCGAGCCAGAGTGCGGCAAGCTTCTCGGACGCCCACGGGCCTTTGGCGTGCGACGGATCGGCGAGCATCGCCGCGAGGCGGACGGTGTCGTAGGCCTGTTGCATGGCGCTCGGCGTGTTCGCATCGGACGACACGTCGAGCATGGCCACGGCGGTCGAGACGGCGTCGAGGCGCCGCTCGATTTCCTTGCGGACGGAGCTCGTCATCCACGCGTCGAGCCGCCCGAAGTACGCATCGTGCAGCGGCGGCTCGAGGGCGATCGCGGACCGAGGTGAGACCCAATAGGGGATCGAGAAGGAGCGCTCGTCGGCTTCCGCCAGGACGAGGGTGTCGAGCGTCGCCTCCAGGGGATCGTCGCGGAGCCCTGGCGACGACTTCGCATCCGCCGTGCGGAGCGCGCGCGCGACGGCCGATGCGCGCTGGGCGAGTTGCGTGTTGTGCGTGAAACTCCCGAGCGCCGGGCCGAGGAGGCAGGCGGACACCCCAATCGCGATCGCCGCCGCGATCCCCTGCCGCTTCGAGCGGCTCTCGCGGCCCATCGAGGTCTCGGCCGCGAGGTTCCGGTCCGGCAAGAGGACCGAACGCAGCAGGTCCCTGACGAAGAGCGTCCCGGCCCCCCCCGCGACTCCCGGCCTCGCCGAGTCGAGGCCCGGACGATGGCTGCTCGTGAAGTAGAAGCCGCGCAAGCGGGCTGTCTCCTGCGACGCGCCTGGCTGGAACGCGCTCCGCGCGATCGACGGCAAGTGCGTGACGGCTGCCCGGAGCTTTTCCGGAAAGTTCAGCACGCGGAGGCGGCGTACGGGATCGCGCTCCCGCAGCACGCGATCGAAGACTCGGGCGTGGAGGCCGGCGAACAGCACGTCGAGCTCGCGCTCGACCGCCTGCGCCGAATCGTTCTGCAAAAGAGGGTCGTCCGTCGTGAACGAGGCGCCCCACGAAAGCTCGTCGGGTCGCTCGAGGTCCGTCCAGAAATCATCGAACCCAGGCACCTGGTCGACTTTGGTCAGAACGATGTAGATGGGGACGCGCACGCCGAGCCGGTCGATGCCGGCATCGATCTGCCGCCGCGCCTTCGCCGCCATCGCGTCGAACTCGAAATCGCCCACCGCGGGGCCGAGCGGCACGACGAGGACAATCCCGTCGACAGGTCGTACGGGCCGGAACCGCCGTAGCTCGTCGAGGAGCACTTCGAAGGACGCTTGGGCCTCCGGGTCGGCCGGGACGCCGCCTTCGGTGACGACGGCGATCGCTTCCTGCGAAGCCCACAACGAGATGTCACGCGTGAGGCTCTCGATCCCCGTTCGGCTCGCCCTCGGCTCGATCGCCGAGAGCCCGAGCGCTCGCACGAACGTTCGGCGCCCGGAACCGGCCGTCCCCAGAACGAGGTACGCGGGCAGCGATCGCGCGGCGCGCCGGCCTCGTACGCGCGCCATCTCTTTGATCGCAGCCCGGATCCCGGCTTGCGCGGGAGATCGATGCGGGTTCGCCTTGTCCGCCTCGGCGGCTCGCCGGCGAGCCTCGCGAAACCACCGCCACGCCTGAACGAGGCCGGGAATGACGATCGGCAGGAGCGCGAGGAGCACCACCAGAACGGTGAGCAGCTCGGCGAGCCACAGAAGTTGGAGCACGGGAAAGAGCAACGCGACCGCCCAGAGCCCCGCGAGGACGAGCGTCAGCAGAACGAAGGCGATCCATTTCACGGCGCGCCCGGCTCCCCCGGCGGCGCGATCGAACCCTTGGGCGCGGCGACGCCCGTCGCGCCGGCCACGTCGGCTTTCGATCGCGCGATCGTCGACGCGAGGACGACCTGGAGACTCACCAAGCAGACGAGGCAGACGACGATCGCCGCGCCCAGCATCACCGCCACGACGGGCAATCGCCGCTCGGCGGCGGCGCGGTTTTCGACGGGGATGGCGTTCGGTGCGAAGCGCGCGGGGTTGAGGCCCTCGAGCACCTTCGGACGCGCCGTCATCGCGAACCCGCGCGCTGCCTGCGCGCCCCCGCCTCCCGGTGCCGCCCCGACGAATCCGAGCGCGATGCAAAGTAGATAGACCTCGAGGGCCCCCTGGTGTGACCCGCGTTCGGTGAGCGCCCGCATTCTCGCGAAGAAGTTTTCGCCGGCCGTCGTCTCTCGGTAGAACTGAAGCTGCAGAGGGTGGCTCATCCACTCCGCGCGATCGGCGCCGCCTCCGCGCAGGACCTGCTCATCGAGAAACGCGACGAGAGCGTAGCGGGCCTCCTGGATCTCGGCGTCGGGGAGGCCGAGCTCACGGGCACGCGTGACGAATCGTTTCAGCTGCGCGATGAGCGAGTCCCGCAAGGCGGGGAGCGACGGCTGCGCGATCGTGAGGTTGGCTGCCGCTGAGAGCACGTCGCGGCTCGCACGAAGCATGGAATCGCGGCCGGCTGCAGGCATGGCTTCAGCGGAGGTGAACCGGATCGACGGCGTAGACGTTCATGGCAGCGTCCTTCCAGTCGGGTTCGTTCGGCAGGTACAGCGCGAGCGTGCGGGTCTTCGCGATCTCCTCCCAGAAACTGCCCTCGCGCCGAAGCCGGAAGAAGCATACGCCAGGCTTCAGGGGAAGGACCGCGTTGGGGTGCCATTCGACGTCGACGCGGACGCCGTGACGCGCCTGCTTCACCACTTCGACGATGTTTTTCCAGTCGGCCACCTTGAGGAGCTGCGGAACGCGCTCACGCAAGTCGGCTTCCGGCATCGACGAACGGACGCCGAGAAAAAACTCGTGCGAGAAAAGATTCGGCTCGGTGACCTTGCCGAAGTGCATGCCGTCGGCGCGTCGCTGCAGCGCGATCTCCGCGTACGACGGCGCGGAATCCATCGTCACGAGCGAGAGGACGCGCGCGAACAGAGGCTCGAACACGTCTCCGAGGCGGAGATAGTCGAACCGGGGCGACGCCCAGCTATCGGCGTCGCCGGCGAAGGTCGCGAGCTCGCTCGCGACCCGCAGGAGCTCGAGGTAGACCTCCTCCGGGTGGGCTTGCCCGGTCTCGAGCAAGTGGGCCAGCACGGGGATCCCGCCGTTCAAGGTGTGGAGTAGCCAGAACCGCCGCGCGTCGGTGAGATGAAACTCGACGTTTCCGGGGTGGCGTTGCTTGCGAGCCTGGAGGAGCTCCCGCTGCCGCGCGGTCATCGCGCCGATGACCCGGCGAAGCCCGTTCGCGAGGAACGGCGCGGCGGTGACGTGAAGCACCGGGGGAACGAACGTGTCTCTTACGACGATCTTTCCATCGGCCTGCCGCAACAACTGGGCGATGGTCATCGTCGTGAGCCCGTCGCGCCGCTCCGTACCGAAGAGAAGGCGAACGTTGGCGATCGCGAAGTCGACCTCCTGCGGCGATCCACCCGTGTTGTAGTCTTCACGAAGGCGCCGGCTCCAGCCGAAGCGCCGGCCCGCGAGCGATTCGTCCTGCGCGGCGACGTTGGCGGTGGCCTCCGACGGCACGGCGACCAGAACGTCGAGCGTTTTCTCCTCGGCACGAAAGTACGGCTCGAACGCCCGAGGCTCCGGAAGCGGGTCTCCCTCCGCCTCGCCGGTGCACGAAACTGCCAAACCGTCTGGCCAAATGGCCGAGAGCTTACGAATGCCGAACTGTCCCGCGTCGATGAGACGCTCATCGACCTCGAGTCGCCAGATCCCCCATGAGAAGCGACGCAGGGCGAACCAACGCTCGCGAAAGATCGCCTCGAAGTAGCGATCTTGCGCCTGAAAATGGTGCTGGCTGACCAGCAACCCCTCCGACCAAATCGGCTTTTGGCTCATCTCGCGGCTGAAAAAATCAGGGAAATAAATCGAATTTGCCGAATGTCGTTCAATGGACAGTGCATCCAAGTCCCCGCGGAGGGGTCAAAGATCGTAGCTTTGGCGTTCGCTTTGCGGTAGTAGCTGTTTGGCCAACAGGGGGACGTTACCACGTTGGCTGCAGCCGCTGAAGGTACGGTTCGGCGTCCGTGCGTGCTCTGCTCTTGGAAAGGGTGTCCGCCTCCGACTTGGGGGCACAACTTTGAGGTGAAACAATGGCCAGTAATATGTTTCTCGCGTTCGCCACGGTCGACGGCGACGTGCCCGGGGAGTCTGTCGTCGATGGGTTCACGAACCAGATCGAGCTTACCGGCTGGTCCTGGGGTGTTTCCCAAGTCGGCGCCGCAGGAAGCGCGGCCGGCGGCACGACGGGCACGGCAAACGTGAGCGATCTCGTTCTGACGGGGGTCGCCGACAAGTCGTGTCCGGTCCTTTCGCAGGCCGCGGGCCTGGGAACCCACCTTGGCACGTGCACATTGACCGTGTGCCGAAGCGGTGGCGACCTGAATCCGGCGATGACCATCGTGACGACCGGCGGCATCCTCTCGAACATGCAGCTTAGCGGATCGAGCGCGGGTGGGACCTACCTTACGACGATGTCCTTCAGCATTAACTTCTCGACCATCGCGATCGAGTACTTCCCGCAGGACGCGACCGGCGCCAGCGGCGCGGCGACAACGGGCTCGATCGACGTCGCGGGCAGCTCCAAGGGGAGTTAGTCCCCGGCGTCGTGCGTCGGCAGGACGATCGAGACGAGCGGGACGAGCAAGACGGGACGACCGCCAGGACACGACTGGCGGTCCCTTTCCCTGCCCTGGTCAGCGCGGGGAAGCGCAGTTCGCCGCGTACGGGCTGGCCTCGAAGCGTGTTGCGCCCCAGTCGAACGTGTCAGGGACACACCGATCGATTTCGTCGCCTGGGGCAAGTTGCTCCAGGAAGGCTTGCGCGCGTGTCCCCTGTCCGTCCGGCACGCGAACGAAAAATGCGCCTTCGGGAATCACGTCGACGAGAAACTCCGGATTCAGATCCCGAATGCGCGTCGTGCTCGTCGATGCGGCGCGCGCAATCAGGCTGAGTCGCGTTCCGGAACGCACCGGGATTTGCGCCGTCGCCTCGAGGCGCTTGCCGTCCATCGTGAAGTGAAGGGCACTCAAATTCTGCGTCGCGAGCGCGTACGCCTCGATCGCGGGTACGTAGCCGGCCGTCTCCTCGGGAATGACCCCGGCGTGCACCAAGTCCCAAAAACCAGTGCCCGATGGGGCGCGGTTCAACTGCCGGAGCACGGCAAAGGGGCCCATGTTGTACGCGGCCAGCACGAGGTCCCACCCGCCCAGCGCGCGGTACAAATCCACGAGAAAGTGCACTGCGGCTTCGGTCTCTTTCATGGGGTTGAGGCGCTCGTCGACCCGCTCGTCGACCCGCAGGCCGTAAGCCTGCGCGGACTCCGGCATGAACTGCCATAGCCCGAGAGCGCCGACAGGCGACTTCGCGCGCGGGCTGCACTGGCTCTCTTGAAAGACGACGGCGCGAAGCCACGACGGCGCTCCATACTTTTCCAAAGCCGATTCGAAGATGTCCGCGTAGGCGGCGCATTCGAACAACATCGACTGAAACTGCTGATGCCCGGCGATGTTGTTCAGGTAGTCGAACCGAGTTCGCACCGCCGGTTCGTCGTGGAGCACGAGTTCTTTCGGAACGCGGTACTTGTGCACCCAACCGGGCGGCACCGAGGAGCCGGGTGTAGGCAAGATGGTGAGCGGCGCCTGGTCGGCGGCGCCTAGAGCGTCGCGCGCCAGGGGCGTCCATCGCCCGCCGCACATGTTCGAGTCGGTCTGGCACGCGGCGACGAGCCGCCGTTGCATCTCGAGAAGCTTCGTCAGCTCCGCGCTCTCTTTTCCGGGGCTTCCGGGGCTAAGAGGGGGCGGCTGCGGGAACGACGAACTCGCGGTTCGTTCGGGCGCACGGTCCGTGTCGGCAGGACGCGCCGAGCCGTTCCCGGCAAGCGGGGCCGGCGTCGCGGTGGGCGACGGCGGCGGCGGGACGTCGCCCGGCCGGCTCGCGGATACGATGACGTACACCGTGATCGCGCCGAGCCCGAGCAAGGCCCCTGCGATCACGGGCAGCCAGATGGGGATCGGCGTCCGCGTCCCGGGCTCGGCGTTTCGCCGTTTCCGGCGCGTCGTGGCCCGGCGATCCGAGGATTCGGAACCCGCGAGCGCCGGCGGCGCGGCCTGGGGCGACGGCCACTCGGGGCTAGGGACGTCCATCCCCGGCTCCGATCGACGCCGTTGGCCGAGGCCGAGCATGCGTTCGGCAGGCGGTTCGCTCCCGCCCGTGGGCCCCCGCGAAAACTTCGCGCGAAGGCCCAGCACCGACCCGACGGGGGGCGGCTTCTCTTGAATCCTGGGGGCCGGGACGCTCAGCGGGAGCGGGTGCGAGAAAGGTGACGCGGGCAACGCGGAGGGCGAGGCCGGACGAGCGGGAGGCGCCGCAGGCGCCCGGAACGCAGGGGAAGGATGCTCGATCGACATCATCGTGGGAGGACTCGCGCCCGGCAGCGGCGAAGGCCCGCCCGGCGAAGCGGGCGCCGAGAAACCTGCCGCCGGCAGACCTGGACCAGGGGAGCCCTTGGTGGGCGAAACGTCGGCGGGCGAAGCGGCGCTCGGCAAAGCGACCGCCCCCGGCCCCGCAAAGACCGACCGACTGAGCATCGGCGGTTCCATGAGCGAGAGGTTCGGGTCGAACCTCGAGGCGACCGGTCGTGGCGCGTCGACCTGGGGCGCGAGCGATGCGCCCGGAGCAGGCTCGCCGTGGGCAAAGGCGGTCAGATTTTGCAACGCGTCGCGCAGGGGCTGCGCGGAGCCCGCGGTTCTCGCGGCCTGCCCGACTTGCTGCAGAAGCAGCGCGAGCGGCTTGGCTCCCCGCTGCATCGCGAGGGCGTGGAGCTGCTCCGCTTCCGAGGCGGTCAACTCGGGCTGCTCGCCCCGCTCCGTGGGCCCCGGCGCGCCGAGGCGCCGCTTCCACCGGGCGAGCGAATTCCCGGTGATGTTTCGCAGGTGGTCGTCCCCCGCCCAAGCCCCGCTTTTTTGGTCGTCGCGGCCCATGGCACCCGCCCCGCTCTTTACCACGCGGAATACCGACCTTGCGCGGCCGCCCGTGCAAGTCTCATAATCGGCCGTATGGTGGCGGGCGTAGCTGTAGCTTCGTCGGAAATCGAGAAGCTCTTGGCCCCCGCGCCCACGGGGGGCCCTGGGGGCCCTGACCCGCAGTACCAGCCTGCGTTCATCGAGCTCGAGCGCGCTGCGGCAGGCAAGGCGGAGCGGGGCATTGGCGGCTCCGTCATCGCGGCAGAGCCGCCCGACCGGCGAAAGGTCGCTGCGTCTGCGCGGGGCCTCTTGGCGGAAAGCAAGGATTTGCGCGTTGCCCTGCACCTGACACGCGCGCTCCTCGACCTGAACGGCTTCGCGGGGATGCTCGAAGGTCTTCGCATCGCGCGCGGGATCGTCGAGCGGTATTGGGATTCGTTTCATCCGCAGATCGAGCGTGACGGGGGGGAAGAAGACGCCACCAAGCGAATCAACGCCCTCCGGGCGCTCACCCACCGCGACATGGTGTTGGCCGTGCGCGCGGCTCCGCTCGTGGTGTCGCGGGTCCTCGGGCCGGTCAGCCTGAGGGCGTTCGAGGTGGCTGCGAGCCGGCCCGCTGCACCCGCCGGCAAAGGAGCGGACGCCGGCAAAGGAGCGGACGCCGGCAAAGGAGCCGATGCCGGGCCCACGCTCGCCACCCTCGAAGCCGCGTTTCACAGCCTATCCGACGACGCGATGGCCGAAGCCCTCGCAACCGTGGTCGGCTGCGTCGCGGAGACGAGCGCTCTCGCCGAGGGCTGGGAGCAGAAGCTGCCGGGCCAGGGGCCCGACTTCACCGACATCCGGCGCGTGCTCGGACAGGCCGAGCAGAAGTTGCGGGGGGCCATGAACGGTCGTCAGGTGGGGCAGCCCGCAGCCGTCGTCGCGGGCGAAGCGCAACAACAAGGGCAACAGGCGAGTCCGACGACCGTGCCGGCGGCGCCCGCCGCTTCACCGACCGCCGCGCCTGTGGCATTCTCGGGTGAGATTCGGTCTCGCGAAGACGCGATTCGGGCGCTCGACGCGATCTGCGCGTACTACGCTCGAAGCGAGCCTTCGAGCCCGTTGCCACTCTTTCTTCAGCGCTGCAAGCGCATGGTCACGATGTCGTTCACGGATATCCTGAAGGAACTCCTGCCCGACGCGGTAGCCAATCTCCAGAAAATCGCCGGCAAGATCGACGCCTAATGCCAGAGGACAATCATGAGTAGCCAAAAGTTCATCGAGCGAAACCGGGCGCCGCGCGTTCAGATCAATTACGACGTCGAACTTTACGGGGCCGAGAAAAAAGTCGAGCTCCCGTTCGTCATGGGCGTCATGTCGAACCTTTCGGGCAATCCCGTCGAGCCGCTACCGCCGGTTGCGGATCGCGGGTTCCTCGAGATCTCGGTCGACAATTTCGACGACCGTCTTCGCGGCATGAAGCCTCGCGTGGCATTCCAGGTCCCGAATCGCTTGACGGGGGATGGCAACGTCAACGTCGAGCTCCGTTTCCAGAGCATGCAGGACTTCACGCCCGGCGCCGTCGCCCGCAACGTGGAGCCGCTCGCCAAGCTCCTGGAAGCGCGCACGCAGCTCGCGAATCTGATCACCTATATGGACGGCAAGACGGGCGCCGAAGAGCTTCTCTCGCGCTTGCTCAAGGATCCGTCGCTGCTGGCAGCGCTCGCCGCGGCGCCAAAGCAGCCGGCCGAAGAACCTTCCGGCGGAGAGGGAGGCTGAGCGTCATGGCGGATCTCAAGCAGGAGCAGGCGCCGGCAGCCACGGCGACACAAGAGGGTACGAACGATTTCGCGGCGCTGCTGAACAAGGAGTTCAAGCCCCAGACGGAGCGTGCGCGGACCGAGGTCGCTGCCGCGGTCCAGACGTTGGCCGAGCAGGCCCTCGCCGGCGTGAACCTCACGTCGGGCGATGCCATCGCGACCATCAAGAGCATCATCGCGGAGCTCGACACGAAGCTGTCGGCCCAGGTCAACGAGATCATCCACCATCCCGAGTTCCAATCGCTCGAGAGCGCGTGGCGTGGACTCCATTACCTCGTGAACAACACGGAGAGCGACACCACCCTCAAGATCCGGGTCCTCAATATTTCGAAGAAGGATCTGGGCAAGACCCTGTCGCGATTCAAAGGGACCGCCTGGGATCAGAGCCCGCTTTTCAAGAAGATCTACGAGGCCGAGTTCGGGCAGCTCGGAGGTGAACCGTACGGCTGCCTCGTCGGCGACTATTACTTCGACCACAGCCCGCCCGACGTCGAGCTGCTCGGCGAGATGGCGCAGATCTCGGCAGCATCCCACGCGCCCTTCATCGCGTCGACCGCGCCGTCGCTCTTCCAGATGGAATCGTGGGAAGAGCTCAGCAATCCCCGCGACCTCACGCAGATCTTTTCGACGCCGGAGTACGCGGCCTGGCGTTCGTTCCGCGAGATGGACGACTCGCGGTACGTGGGTCTCGCGATGCCGCGATTTCTCGCGCGCAGGCCGTACGGAACGAAGTCGGATCCGGTCGAAGAGTTCGCGTTCGAGGAAGACACGGCCCAAGGACACGCGAAGAGTTTCACGTGGGCCAATTCGGCGTACGCCATGGCCGTCAACATCAATCGTTCGTACAAGCTCTACGGGTGGTGCTCGCGAATTCGAGGGATCGAATCGGGCGGCGCCGTGCGCGGCCTGCCGACGCACACGTTTCCGACGGACGACGGGGGCGTCGACATGACGTGCCCGACCGAGATCGCGATCAGCGACCGGCGCGAGGCGGAGCTCGCGAAGGGCGGATTCATGCCGCTCGTGCACAGGAAGAACTCCGACTTTGCGGCCTTCATCGGCGCGCAATCCGCCCACAAGCCCGCGGCGTACGACGACCCCGACGCGACGGCGAACGAGGGGCTCGCCGCGCGCCTCCCGTACCTCTTCGCCACTTGCCGTTTCGCGCACTACTTGAAATGCATCGCCCGCGACAAGGTCGGTTCCTTCAAGAGCCGGGACGACATGCAGAAGTGGCTGCAGCGTTGGATCATGCAATACGTCGACGGCAACCCGCTGCACTCGACGGAAGAGACGAAGGCCAAGAAGCCGCTCGCAGACGCGCAAGTCCTCGTCGAAGAGGTCGAGGGCGAGCCGGGGTACTACTCGTCGAAGATCTTTCTCCGGCCTCACTACCAGCTCGAAGGCCTGAAAGTGTCGCTGCGGCTCGTCTCGAAGCTGCCTTCGGAGAAGACGGCATAGCGCAGCGGATGGGGGAGCCGAGCCGACGAGGGGAGAGGAGGACGGACGAATGAACGAGCTGTCCTCGAAGGACATGCTGCAGCCCTCGCTGCTCGACCGGCTCACGGACGACGAGCCGGGCGTGCACGTCGAGTCGCTCGAGAAGCGCGTGCTGTCGCTCGCCCGCCTTCGGGAGTCGGTGCGCCGCGACATCGGGTTCCTCCTCAACTCCACGCATTTGAGCGCGCTGCAATCGATCGCGGAGTTTCCGGACGTGGAGCGCTCGACCGTCAACTACGGCATTCCCGACGTCGCGGGCCGGCCGGCTTCCACGATCGACCGCGCAGCGCTCGCCCGCGCCGTGCGCCAGGCGATCATCGACTTCGAGCCCCGGCTGCTCCGGCAGACCGTGAAGGTGAGCGTCGAAGTCGACCCCGAAGGATTCGGGGCCAACACGCTGCGGTTCGAGATCGAGGCCGACCTCTGGTCCGAGCCGCTGCCGCTCCGCTTGCGGTTGCGGACCAACATGAACCTGGAGGACGGGGAGGCCGTCGTCGTCGAGGCGGACGGCTAACCCGATCGTGGAACGGCGCCTGCTCCAGTACTACAGCCGCGAGCTCCGCTACCTGCGGGAGCTCGGCGGCGAGTTTGCGCGCGATTTTCCCAAGATCGCGGGGAGGTTGGGGCTCGACACGTTCGCCTGCGCCGATCCGTACGTGGAACGGCTGCTCGAAGGCTTTGCGTTCCTCGCGGCGCGCGTCCAGATGAAGATCGACGCGGAGTTTCCGCATTTTTCGGAGCAGTTGCTGGGCCTCGTCTGCCCGCATTACCTCGCGCCCACCCCGTCGATGGCCGTCGTGGAGCTCGTGCCCGATCCCCGCCAGGGCGGCCTCGTGCAGGGCTTTCGTGTGCCCCGCGGCACACCGCTTCGTGCGTGGCGGCCGCGCGGCGACGTCGCGTGCGAATACCGGACGGCACACGACGTCACGCTCTGGCCGGTCGAGGTCGCGGCCGCGAACCTCACGCCCGGTGCGACTGCCTTGAACGGCGCGGAGCTCCCCCGCCCCGCGCAGGCCGTCCTGCGCCTCGTCCTCCGCACGACCAACGGAGTGCCCTTTTCGCGGCTTTCGCTCGACGAGGTCACCCTGTTCTTTCGCGGTGGCGAGCCCACGACGTGGCAACTGCACGAGCTCCTCGTCCGCGGCACGGTTGGCGTCGCATACGCCGCTCCGGGCGCAAAGTCGGCGGTTCGCGTGCCCGAAGCCACGTTCGAGCCCTTCGGGACCGAAGACGCGGAAGCGCTCCTTCCCGTCGTGCCGCGCGCGTTTGGCGGCTATCGGCTGCTCAGCGAGTACTTCGCGTTTCCGCAGCGCCTCCTCTTCGGCAAGCTCTCTGGTCTCTCCGAGGTCGTGCGAAAGACAGAAGCCACCGAGCTGCAGCTTCTGCTCGGGCTCGACCGGTACGTCCCTTCGCTCGAATCGGCCGCGGCCCCGGACGCGTTTTCGCTGAACGCGACGCCGGTCATCAACCTCTTTCCCAAGCGGGCCGATCGCGTCCCGCTGTCGGACGCGGAGGCCGAGTACCAGGTCGTGCCGGACCGCGCGCAGCCGTTGGACTTCGAGGTTCATTCGGTGCTCGGCGTTCGGGGAGTGGGCGCCAAAGGCGATATCGTGCGCGACTTCCTTCCCTTCTACCGGCGGCCGGGCACGGCGCCCCGCGGGGAAGGCGGGGCCTTCTACACGGTGCACCGAAGAGATCGAATGGCATCGACGCGCCAGCGACAACAGGGCGGTCGTTCGAGCTATCTCGGGAGCGACGTCTTCGTGAGCCTCGTCGACGAAAACCATGGTCCGTACCGGGCGGACGTGCGGCAACTGACGGTCGAAACACTCTGCACCAATCGCGACTTGCCGCTGCTCTTGCCGATGGGTCAGGCCGCGACCGACTTCACGCTCGAGTCGGGCGCTCCGGTCGCGTCCGTTCGGTGCGTCGCGGGGCCTTCTTCGCCGCGCGCGACGCATGCCATCGGCGAGACGACCTGGAGGCTCATCAGTCACCTTTCTCTCAACTATTTGACCTTGGGCGATGAGGCGGACGGGGACGCGCGCGCTCTGCGCGAGCTCCTCGGGCTCTACGCGGACAGCGCCGATCCTGCGAGCGAGCGGCAGATCGCCGGCGTTCGATCCGCGCGCGCTCGTCCCGTCGTGCGGCGGCTCCCGATCGAAGGCCCTCCCGTCCTCGCGCGAGGAACGGAAATCACGCTGGAGTGCGACGAAGCCTTCTTCGAAGGCGCCAGCGTCTACGTTCTCGGGCTCGTGCTCGCGCGGTTTCTGGCGCGGTACGCGTCGATCAATTCGTTCACGGAGACGGTCCTACGCACCCCACAGCGCGGCGAGGTCGCCCGCTTCGCCCCGATGATCGGCCGTCGGGGCGCGCTGTGACCTGGCTGAACCGCCTCGCGGCGTTCCCGGGCCGCCTCGACTTTCACGCGGTGCTCCGTCGCTTCGAAGCCTCGCACGCGCTCCCGCGTCTGGGCGACGCCGAGCGGCCCGCCGACGAACCGCTTCGCCTCGGGCAGACGCCCTCCTCCGCGTTCTCCGGGGCTGCGCTCACGGCCTTCGAGCATGGCGAGGGCGACGCCCCCGCGCGGCTTCAAGTCGGTTTCTTCGGCCTCTGGGGCCCGCAAGGGCCTCTTCCGAGCCATCTCACGGAATACGCCCACGAGCGGTTGCGCCACGCGGGCGACGCCACCCTCGCGCGGTTCGCGGACGTATTTCACCACCGCATGTTTCTCCTGTTTCACAAGGCGTGGGCGCGCGCGCGCCCCAGCGTCTCGATGGATCGGCCGCGGGCCGACGCGTTCGCGCGCTACGTGGGCGCTCTCGAAGGCCTCGACGCCACCACGGCCGCGCGGACGGACGTCGCCATTCGATGGACGGCCCTCCACTACGCTGCGCTCCTCGCCTCTCCGGCGCGCAATCCGGAGGGTCTCCGTCAGCTCGTGTCCGACCATTTCGCCCTCGCGGCGGCCGTCGAAGAGTTCGTGGGGGCGTGGATCGAGGTCCCCGACCGCGAACGGTGGCGCCTCGGTCGCG
>DATHQY010000569.1:0-6706 GCA_035482215.1 Polyangiaceae bacterium
GTCCGGGCCCGCGTCGTCGCGGCTCTATCCGCCGCTCGTGTGGGCGTACCTGGCGCTGCCCGAATTCTCCAACGACCGGCAGAAATCGATCCGGGCGCACCTCGTCGATCGCTGGCGGCGCGAGGTCGATCTCGGTGGGACGTTGGCCGCGCTCCTCTTTGGCTCGGGCGGGGACTACGACGTCGACGCGCTCCGCACGCGCGCCGCGCTACTCGACGAAGTGGCGGGGGAGGTCAACCTCGAAAACCAGGACCTTGCGTCGGCCTTTGCCTTGTTCTTCGGCGACCCCGGCACGAAGGGCCATTGAGCGATCACGGCATCACCTCCCAGCCCGTCGCGCTCCACTGAAACAGGTTGGTGTGCGGCTTGTGTCCCCGACGCGGCACGGGTAACGCACAGACATGACTGACGCCGATTTCCTTGCTGCGCTCGATCGGCACTGGACGGCATCCAACGCCGGAGACGACGCGGGAGAGGGCGACATCTACCACGATGATGTCGAGCTCGAATATCCGCAGTCGGGCGAACGTTTCAGGGGCCGCCGCAACGTGCTCGAGTCACGCGGCCACAACCCGGCAGGCCGCCGCTTCGAGGTCCAGCGAACACGGGGTTCCGGCAATCTGTGGGTCGTCGAGTACGTGATTTTCTACGATGGGCGGCCGGTCCCGACGGTCAGCATCATGGAGGTCCGCGACGGAAAGGTCGCACGCGAGACGCAGTACTTCGCCGATCCATTCGACGCGCCCGAGTGGCGTGCACGATGGCGCGAAGCGAAGCATTGACCCCGCACGGGTATGGCTCGCGGATCGGATCGCCTCCCTCGACCTGCCAACGCGATTGCCAATCCAGGACTCACGCGGTCCGCTCCCCTGCTGACCGACTCCGGCATTCGCACGGGCTTGTGCGTCACTGGGTGCTATCACGACGGACATGGACGCTCGGACGCTCGGCTTCCTCTTCGTACCGTCGCTGCTTCTTTTCACCCCTGGCTGCCTTCATGAATCGGCCGTCGCCTTCGAACCCGAAGAGACGACGGCCGACCCTGCGCCCCCCGCGGGCCAAGACAGCGAAATCGTCGTGGCCGACGACACCCCTGCAGCGGAGGACGCTCCGGGTAGCGATCAACCGGCGCCGGCGTACCCGGTGTCGATTCCCGGTCGTGAGTGGCACTTTTTCGCGCTTGGCGCGGGGTATGGGGCTCTCGGAAAAATCGATCTCTCGCCTTGCCGAGACGAAGGCCTCCCGTCCGGTTACTGGCACGTGCGCGTCACCTTTGGGCCAAGCGGGCGCATCGTTCATGCGGCCGTCGAGAGCCCGGTTGCTCCGTCGCGCGAGGCGCTCGCCTGCATCGGCGACAAGCTGACGGGCCCGACCGTGCCTCGTTTCGATGGCCACGGCGTCACTCTTTCGAAGAGCATCTTCGTGGCGGCGGCCGCGGACCCGGGTCGCGGCCCCGGCGAGATCGAAGTGGAGGGGCGAGACTCGCCGCCGGATTCGCTCTCGCAAGCGCGAGACGGAAAGTAACCGGCGGAGCGCCGAAAAAAAAAGCACGGGGCATGTCGATCGGCGACGGCCTCGTTCGTCGCTCTCCCAAACGACGGGGAATCCCGCCAAGGAGACTCGATGAAATTCCTGACCTTCATTCGACATTCCGAATCGTTTCGAAATAGCCCGCCCCCTGCCGCGCTGATGGAGGCCATGGGCGCCTTCGTGCAGCGATCGCTCAAAGAGGGCACGCTGGTCGAAACGGGCGGCTTGCTGCCAAGCAAGGACGGCGTTCGCGTGCGTCTCTCCGGTGGCGAGCTCAGCGTGACCGACGGCCCGTTCACGGAAAGCAAAGAGGTGATTGGCGGCTGGGCCATCTTGCAGGTCCGCTCGAAAGCCGAGGCGGTTCGGGTCGCGACGGAGTTCATGGAACTCCATCGCCGTCATTGGCCGGAATTCGAGGGCGAGTCCGAAGTACGGGCGATGTTCGATCCCGGCATGGGACCGTAAGAGGCGCTCACCCACGGTGCTGCACGAAATCAGGACGCCATGTCGAGATGGCTTTTGCGTGGGCTGCGCGACGTGACCCGAATCGGCAATCCGCCGGATGGGGTCAACGTAATCGACCGCCTGACGGCGCGAACCGAGCGAACCGCAAGCTCCGCATCGATGCGCGAGAGCACCGCCGCCAGCACCATCTTCATCTCGTAGAGCGCGAACGCCGCCCCGATGCACCGCCGGAGACCGCCTCCGAACGGAAGCCATTCCCAGCTCGCCGGTTTGAACGACAGAAACCGATCGGGGTGGAAACGCTGCGGATCGGGGTAGAGCGATGCGCGCCGGTGGACGAGATAAATCGAGGCGGCGACGACCGAACCGGGACGGAAATCGTAGGGCCCGATCCGCGCCGGCCTCTGCAGAACGCGACCCACCATCGGCAATACGGGCTGTAGGCGAAGCGACTCTTTCACCGTTGCGTCGAGAAGGGGTAGCGTTGCGATTCGTTCCGGATCGGCTCCCGCGACCTCGATCTCGGCACGTAGCCGCGCCATGAGCGCTTTGTCTTCGAGGAGCCAGCGAAGGGTCCACGCGAGCGCGGTCGCCGTGGTCTCGTGGCCGGCGACGAGCAGCGTCACGAGCTGGTCGTGCACCTCGTCGTCGTCCAACCGCCGTCCGCTCTCGTCGCGGCTGTCGACGAGCATCGCGAGGATGTCGCTGCGTCGATCGGCGTCGCCGCCGCCCTCGTGCCGGCGCGCCCGGCCAATCTCTTCGCGGATGACACGACTGGCCTTCTCCGATGCGCGTCGAAACTTGCCCCACGGGCTGAAGCGCCCGAGGTCTCGCTGCATCGCGGGAAAGAGGAGCAGCGGCATGCTTGCGACGTCGAGCGACGCGGAGAGCAATCGTTCGAAATCGGCGAAGCGATTCCCCGCCTCGATCCCGAACACCGTCCGGACGATGATGCGTAGCGTGATGGATTGCATCTCGCGATGCACTGCGAACGGCGCCCCCTGGGGCCACGCATCGATCGAAGCATGGGCGAGGTCAAGCATCGTCGCGCCATAGGCGTGCATACGCTCGCCGTGAAACGCCGGGAGCATCATCTTGCGCTGCCGCGTGTGCTCCGATCCATCGAGCAAGAGGAGCGAGTGAACTCCCAGAAACGGTTTGACCACGACGTTTGCCTTGCCGGCGTGGGCATCGTCGCCTCCGAGCGCGAACACCTGTTTGACCATCTCGGGATCGGAGACGATGACCACGTCGCCGATGCGGCCGGGGAGTCGCAGCGTGAACGCGTCGCCGAAGCGCGCCTGGCCATCCGCGAGAAGAGCGAACGGATCACGGATCCATCGATACAGCTGAATCGCGGGGTGGGCGTCGAATCGAGGCGGGACCTGCATCGACGGAGAGCGTATCCCTGCCGTGGCATCCGTGTTCGCCGTCGCCGCTTCCGTGCAGGCGTCCGCCGGTCCTGCGTCCGCCGACCCCGATAAGCCTCTTGCCAGCATCGTCGAGTGCCGGGCAAGACCGTCATGCTGAGACGGCGAGAGGTTGTTTGGCGGACCTCCATACCGGCCGCGCGCCTCCGTTCTGTTGGCGCTGCCGAAATGCGACGTGCCCAGGAGGGACGTGACAGCCTACGTTCACGAATCAGCCCAAAACGGCAGACGACGTATTTTCTTTCGGACTTTCGGGGGAAATGGGGCCGGCGGACGGACCGCGGGAGATCCCGATGGTAAGCTGAGCAACCCCAAGCACTTGCGGAGAATTAGCTTGACCTCGAAGCGAAGCATTACCTCGATGGCGGCCTTGGCCATCGGAGCGGTTGTGGCAGTTGCATGCGCCGGCGAGTCGCCGAGCACAGATGGGACCGGCGGCACATCGAACCCGGCGTCGGGCAACGGCACGTCCAGCGGTTCGGGCCAGTCGAGCGGGTCGAACAGCGGCGTGTCTTCGGGCACTTCGACTGGAACGACGGCTGGTTCGACGGGCTCCGGCGGAGTAACCGGTTCCAGCGGGACGGGCGGGTCGACCGCCGGCGCCTTTTCGGGCACGTCCTCGGGAACGACGGCCGGTTCGACGGGCTCGAGCGGCGTCACAGGTTCGGCCTCGAGCGGATCGACGACCGGTACGTCGGGCACGACGACCGGCAAGTCGGGCTCGAGCGGCGCGGCCGGTTCCAGCGGAACGAGCGGCTCGGCCTCGAGCGGGTCGAAGGACGCGGGAAGCACGTCGGGCTCCGGAGGCACGAGCGGGTCGTCGGGCAGCGGCACGCCGGACGCGAGCACCACGGTCGCGTGCACGCCGCCCACGAGCGGGACGGCGGGCTACGCGACGCGTTACTGGGATTGCTGCAAGCCGTCGTGCGGGACGTCGCATACGTGCGCGCAGGACGGCGTTACGCGCAACGACGGACAGAAGGACTCTTGCCAGGGCGGCAGCGCGTACGAGTGTTACGACATGTCGCCGCAGGTCGTGAGCGACTCGCTTGCGTATGCGTTCGCGGCCTACGACGGCGCGAGCTGCGGAACATGCTTTCAGCTCACGTTCACAGGGACGTCGAACGACGGCACGCAGGACATGGGATCGCAGGCAATCTGCGGCAAGAGCATGATCGTGCAGGTGGTCAACACGGGCGGCCTGCAGTCGGGCCAGTTCGACCTCCTGATTCCGGGGGGCGGCGTCGGAGCGAACGATTCCTGCACCACCCAGCTGGGCGTCTCCACTTCGCAGCTGGGTGTGCAATACGGCGGTCTCATGCTGCAATGCGAGCAGCAGGACAACTACAACTATTCGCAGTACACGGCGTGCACGATCAGCGCTTGCCAATCGCTCTATTCGAAGAATTCGACCGCCGAGGCCGGGTGTGAATTCATCGTCAATTGGATGATGGGCGCCAACAATCCGAACCTGAAATTCACGCAAGTCAGTTGCCCGAGCCAGCTCTCGAACATGTCCGGGCTGTAGGGATTGCCGGAGGGAAGGAGTTCCCCATCATGGCCACGACCGTCGTCGTCGAGCACTCATTCGACCCGCCCTTGACCGAGGAGGCGCTCGGCGCCGCCTTCCAGATTGTGGCGCCGTGCCTCAAAGCCCGCGGCGCGCGGTGGATCCGCAGTTACGTCTCGAGCGACGGCAAGCGCATGGTCTGCGAATTCGAAGCCGCCGACGCGGAAGCGGTGCGCGAGTCGCTGCGCGAAGCGGGCGTGCCGTTCGACCGCGTCTGGCCGGGCAAGCTTCTCACCTGATCCGTCGCTCGTCACCGCGGTCGAGGAAGGCCTACCGCGCCGTGACGATCCACGTGCTCGATTCCATCTCGACGCCCCCAGGGCGCGCATAAGGGCCCATCGCGTCCCGAAGTGCCGCGATGACCGGGGACCTCCGGCCGTCGCCGTCCTCGCCCGCGAGGCGCAGGATCTCACCGGCCGGTCCGAGCGCCATGGCGAAGTCGATCGCTTCGTCCACGTCGCGTCCGACGACGACCGGCGCATCGTGGCGCTCGAACGCCAGGTCGCGAAACCCCGCGCGCAGCAGGATGTCGCTCGTGACGTCCGCGCTGCTCATGGAGAACGGCCCCGGTCCGCACGTCGGCGCTCCGGTGTCGCGCGTCTCGGGAACGAGCGCACGGACGACCCTCTCGGCCACGTGCAGCCACGGATTGTCTTCGCGTCGTCGCCACACGATCGCGCACAGGCGCCCGCCCGGCGCCAGCGACCGCCGGACGTTTCGCAGCGCCGCAACCGGATCCGCGAAGAACATCGTGCCGAAGCGCGAGAACGCGAGGTCGTAGGGCCCACCGAGAAGGTCGGTCTGGACGTCCGCGGCGAAGAACGTCGCGTTGCCCACGCCGGCACGCGCCGCGTCGGTCCGCGCGGCCTCGACGAACCGCGGCGCCACGTCCACGCCGTACGCGGCGCCGCTCTCGCCGGTCGCTCGCGCTAGGGCGATCGTGTCGTCGCCGAAGCCGCAGCCGACGTCGAGCACCCGCGCTCCTGCGTGCGGCGGGTGCCTTTCCAGCGCTGCGGCGCCGTGACTCGCGAACCCCGCCGTCAGCACGTGCTTGAAGCGCAGGAATTTGTCGAACAGCACACCATTCCATGTGGCCGCCGCCTCGTCGTTGGAAAGGGCGTCGACGGGCGCGGAGGCAGCGGGCTTGCGTTTGCCGACGAGGGTCTCGAGCTTCTTCAATTGGTCGGGGTAATCCTCCACGGCAAACACGTCGGCGGCCCACGCACGCTCGTAATCGACTCCGGACGCGCGAAAGGCCTCGCGCACGGCCTCGGCGTCTGGCGCCTCGAACTCACAAATCATGCGCTGCTTGTCGGCCGAGATCGAGCTCCGGCGCCACATCCCGTGCCGGACCTCGATGCACGGATCCAGCCGGCGCGCGAAGGTGCCGTATTGCTCGTCCGTCAGCGGCTGCGCGAATTGTTGCTCGACCAGAACGCGGGCCATAAGGCACCTCCTTTGTCCTCATTGGTTTCCTTACGACCTACGCCGTCCCGCCGCATCACTTCAAGGCCGGGCCTCGAGCACGAGGTTGAACGGCGTCTCGGTCGCGCGGCGGAAGCGGCCGAAACGCCCGCCGTTGACGACCACGTCGCGCAGACGCGCTTCGCCGGCCTGGGCGCCGAGCGCCGGGCCGTGGTGGGCGAGTGAGTGAGGCACGCAGAGCATCGTCGAGGCCGAGTAAAATACCCGTCCGACCGGGTTGTGGTTT
>DATHQY010000570.1:0-15272 GCA_035482215.1 Polyangiaceae bacterium
ACTGGCGAGCCGCGTTCGACGCGAACCGCAAGCTCCTTGCAGCGCTTCCGGAAACCCAGCCGGCCGCCCTCGCGAAGGCCGCGGGGGCGCTCGTCGACGCGGGGGAGCACGTCGCGCGCATCGCCGACGCCCGCGAGCCGCTGCTCCAGGCGATCGAGCGGGCGCCCGGCACACCCGAAATCGCACGGTCGCTCGAGCGCGTGTACGAGGCGACGGGCGAGAAGCGGGCGCTCGCGGCGCTCCTCGTCGAGCGCTCGGGGCGGGAAGGAAACGCATCGGAGAAGACGCGCCTCCGGCTCCGCGCGGCGGACCTGCTCCTGGACGCGGGGCTGGCCGCCGCCGCGTGGGACCTCGTCGAGGCGGCGCTCGCGGCGGAACCGGAGAGCCTCGACGCGCTGTTCCTGCAGGGCCGCGCGCAGGTGGCGTTCGGGCGACCGGAGGACGCGCTCGATGTCCTCGGCGCGCTCGCTCTCCGCCAGCAAGGGAAGCGAACGCCGCTCATGGGGCGCACCCACTTCGAAATCGCGAAGGCCCACCTGATGCGAGACGACCTCTTCGAAGCGCTCGAGGCGCTCGATTACGCCGCGGGGATCGATCGCCGCAGCGAGGAGATCGCGCTCCTCCTCGGGCTCGTCGCGCTCGACCTCGGCGACGAGAAGACGGCCGAGCGCGCGCTCACGGCGATCACGACCATGCCTCCGCGGAAAGATGGGGGCGGCGGCGCCGACGCCGCGACGAAGGCGCTCGCGTTCTATCATCTCGCCGCGATCGCCTACGCGAAGGGCGACGCAGGGAGAGCCAAGCGCCTTGCATGGCGCGCCGTCGACGCCGGCGATCCGGCCCACAGCGCGGCGCGTGCCCTGCTCGATCGGCTCGAGGTGCACGCGCCGGCCGCCGGATCGCACCCGTAGCTACACGACTACGGACCCGACGTGCCTTGCGCCGTCGTCGCCGACGCGACCATTCGTTTGATCGCGATGAGCAGGATCCTGGTCTGCGGCGCCGGCTCTTCGAGCGCGGCGCTCAACTCGTAGAGCACGCGCTCGAGGAGGAGCGCGTCGAACTGCACCATGAGAGACCTCGGATCTTTCGGCAGGAACGTCGCCGATCCGACCGCGGCGAAGTACGCCTGGATGAACGAAGCCGCCGACCAGGACGCCCAGTGCATGGCCCACGGACGGAGCGTGTCCACGTCCGCCTCGCGAACGCTCGTCTTGTCGAAGAGGTGCTGGAGGGCGGCGGTCTCGAACGATCGGGCCATTCCGGCAAGGTCGCGCGCGGGCGATCGCCGGCGGCGCCGTTCGAACAGCGAGAGGCTGGGCAGCCCGGAGAAATCGGTGAGCACGAAGTCTTTCCCGGTGAAAAGCGCGTGATAAAGGTCGAGGTTGCCGTGCGAACGGATGCGCATCCCGCCTGCGCTCGTTCGAAGGAGCGGCTCGAAGCACGCGGCGACGTTGCGCTCGTTGGCGAGGAGCGCGCGCGCTTCGTCGGCCTCGGCCGGCGCCAGCGCGGGGAGGCGTTCACGTAGGCGCCGGAGCACCCGCCCGGTGAGATTGCGGAGCGACTGGTACTTCGCCCGCGCGCCGGCCGTCGAGTAGGGCTCCGGCGCGAAGGCGAGATCGGTCGGCGCCGCCGACAGCGTGAGATGCACTTCGGCGATGCGTTGCCCGAGCTGGGCGGCCGCGGAGCGGTATCCGCCCATCAGCGAAGCGACCAGCGGGGGAGGCTCTTGCGATGCGAGGACCATCGGAGATTCGGCGGGAGGCGGCGGGCAGGGCTCGTGGGACGGATGCGTGAGCGCGCGCTCGAAGTAGCGACCGAGCTCCTGCCAGGTGTACTGCCAGGCCGTCGCTTCGTTCGGGACATAGGCGTGCACCAACGCGATCGTCATCGGCTCGCCAGAAGGGCGCACGAATTCGAGCGCGCCTCGCAGCGGCGGCCCGAGCTCGCGCTCGCGCCGGGCGAGAAACCGCGCCATCTCGAGCTCGGGATTCACGCCCTCGTCGAGGCGGCGGAGGAACGTGAGCGTGTAGGCATCGCCGAACCGAAGCGCGGTCTTGTAGCGTTCGCGCGCGAGCTCGCGCGGCGCTGCGTCCGTGCCGGCGAGCGGCGCCGCGTGCCCGAGTGGCGAGCCGACCACTTCGCCCGTTTGCCCGCGGAACCGCTGTTCGTGCACGACGGCGTCGAGCACGGCGCGCGCGGATTCGGGATCGGCGAGCGCGTCGACGAGCGCCCCGCCGGAGGACCCCGGCGCGCTGGAAGGCCCCGAAGCAGGCCCGCTCGGGACGCCGAAAGCACCAGAACCGCCCGAGCCGCTCGACGCGCCGAAAGCACCAGAACCGCCCGAGCCGCTCGACGCGCTGAAAGCACCAGAACCGCCCGAACCGCTCGAAGTCTCCGCGCGGTCGCCCGGGAGGTGCACGAAGGCGAAGACCGCCGCGTTCATATCGGGAGTGACCTTGTTCTCGGGGATCCAGGCCAGGGGCAGCGCATAGATCTCGGGCGGCGTATCGGCGTACTCCGCGCGAACGAAGACGAACCACAGCGGTTTGTTCGTTCCCTTCGCGAAGGCGACGTCGCTCACGGTCGCGGTACCGAGGGGGTGAAGCGCGCTCCGAAACCATGGCCGGGTCTCGAGGAATGCGGGCAACACCTCGTCGAGCAGGCTTCGTTCTCCGCCGAAAAAAAGCGCCTCCAGGCTCGTGCATTCGATCGTGGGCGCCGCGACTTGCTCCTCGGCCTGGCCATCGGTGGCCGGCTCGAGCTCGAACCAGTAAAAGTCGTGCGGCCCCAGCGCGAGCGCGTACGGCTCCGCGTCGATGGACGGAAAGTGGCTCTTGCCGAAGAGCTCGAGCGGACGCTTGCCCTTGTGCTTCGAGAGGTCGAGCCTCGCGAATTGCGTGAAACGAGAGAGATTGGCCACGACGAGCATGGCGTCGCCCTGGTGCTCGCGGACGTACGCGAGCACGCGCGGGTTGTCGGGGCTCAAGAACTCGCAAGTCCCGCGACCGAAGGCCGGATACCGCTTGCGAAGCGCGAGCAAGCGCTTGGTCCACCAGAGGAGCGACGTCGCGTTTTGTTGTTGGTTTTCGACGTTGAGCGACTCGTAGTGGTATTCCGGGTCGATGTTCACGGGCAGGATCAAGCGCTGCGGGTTCGCGCGCGAAAAGCCCGCATTGCGATCCATGCTCCACTGCATGGGCGTCCGAACGCCATTGCGATCGCCGAGATAGACGTTGTCCCCCATCCCTATCTCGTCGCCGTAATAGAGTACGGGAGTCCCCGGCAGCGAGAGCAAGAGACCGTTCAACAGCTCGATCTTGCGGCGGCTGTTGCCCACGAGCGGCGCGAGCCGGCGGCGGATCCCCAGGTTGATTCGCATCGCCGGGAGCTCGGCGTACGCCTTGTACATGTAATCCCGCTCTTCGTCGGTCACCATTTCGAGTGTCAGCTCGTCGTGGTTCCGGAGGAAGAGCGCCCACTGGCAAGACGGACAGACTTCGGGCGTCTGCGCGAAGATGTCGATGATCGGAAATCGGTCCTCCTGGTGCAGCGACATGAAGAGCCGCGGCATCAGCGGAAAGTGGAAGTTCATGTGGCACTCGTCGCCCTGCCCGAAGTACGCGGCGGCGTCCTCCGGCCACTGGTTGGCCTCGGCGAGGAGCATGCGATTTTTGAATTTCGAATCGATGTGGGCGCGGAGCTTCTTCAGGAAGGCGTGGGTGTTCGGCAGGTTCTCGCAGTTCGTGCCCTCGGCCTCGTAAAGATAGGGCACTGCGTCGAGCCGCAGCCCGTCGACGCCTTTCGCCAGCCAGAAATCGACCACTTCGAACAGCGCCTCCTGGACGGCCGGATTCTCGAAGTTGAGATCCGGCTGGTGTGCATAGAAGCGATGCCAGTAGTACGCGCCGGCCTCGCGATCCCACGACCAATTCGAGACTTCGAAGTCTTTGAAGATGATGCGCGCGTCCCGGTATTGCTCGGGTGAGTCACTCCATACATAGAAGTTGCGCTCCGACGAGCCGGCCGGCGCTCTGCGCGCCCGCTGGAACCACGGGTGCTGATCGGAAGTATGGTTGAGCACGAGCTCCGTGATGATCCGCAGACCGCGCCGGTGCGCTTCCGTGAGGAACGCCTCGAAGTCGGCGAGCGTGCCCACCTCCGGATGCACAGCGGTGTAGTCCGAGATGTCGTATCCGTCGTCGCGCCCCGGCGACGGGTAGAACGGGAGGAGCCACAGCGCGGAGACGCCGAGATCCTGCAGATAATCGAGCTTGCTTGCGAGGCCGCCGAAGTCGCCCACGCCGTCCCCGTTGCTGTCGAAGAACGACCGCGTCCGGATCTCGTAGATGACGGCGTCCTTGTACCAGGTGGCGTCGTTGTGTCCGACGTGCGCGCGAGCGTGCTTGCGAGCGTCGGGGGGGCGAATATCCGGCGGGCGAATGTCTGTCGGGCTTTCTTTCACGGCTGGCTCTTTCGAGGGGAGGCAGGCGCGCCCCGGTCGTAGGTCTCGGTCAAATCACGAAGTCGTGCGGCGACGTCGGCCGAGAGCTCGTTCTCGCGCACGCGCCACGTCCAGTTTCCGCTCGCCAGCCCGGGTCGATTCATTCGCGCCTCCGAACCTTTGCCGAGCACGTCTTGCAGCGGCATCAGCGCAAGACCGGCCACCGAGGCGAGCGCGGCGCGAATCATCTCCCAGTGAATCTCTTTCCCGCTCGTGCCCAGGTAACGGAGGGTCGTGTGCCTTTCTTCCTCCGTTTGCGCGGGAGTGCGAGATCCCTGGCCGCCGGGGTCGGTAAACCAGCCGACGGTCGTGTCGTTGTCGTGCGTGCCCGTGAAGACGACGGCGCGCCGCTCGTAGTTGTGCGGCAAGAAGGTCGGTGCCGCGGGATCGTCGCCGAAGGCGAACTGGAGCACTTTGATCCCTGGGAAGCCGTACCGATCGCGGAGCGCGTACACGCCTCGCGTAGCCTCGCCGAGGTCCTCGGCGATGAGCGGCAGGCTCCCGAGCGCCGCCTGTGCGCGGTCGAAGAGCTTACGGCCCGGACCTCGCATCCAGCGTCCGTGCATCGCCGTGGGCTCGGAGGCGGGGATCCGCCAATAGCGATGAAAGCCGATGAAGTGATCCAGGCGCACCATGTCGAACCGCCGCAACGTGCTGCGAAGGCGGGCGATCCACCATGCGTATCCGTTCTTCTCCATGCGCCTCCATCGATAGAGCGGATTGCCCCATCGCTGGCCGGTCCTGCTGAAGTAGTCGGGCGGCACGCCCGCGACGAAGGACGGTTCGCCGTCGTCGTCGAGAAAGAAGTCGCGGGGGTTCTGCCAGACGTCGGCGCTGTCGTGCGCCACGAAGATCGGCACGTCGCCGATGAGGGCGACCCCGCGCTCGGAGGCATATTCGCGCAGGCGCGACCACTGCAGGTCGAAGACGTATTGCGCGAACTTTTCGAACGCGATTTCGTCCGCGAGCTCGCGGCGCGCCGCGGCGAGGGCCGTCGGCTGTCGCGCGCGGACGTCGCGCTCCCAACCGGTCCACGCGCCTCCGCCGTGCGCCCGCTTGAGGGCCCGAAAAAGAGCGAAGTCCTCCAGCCACGATTCGTTTTCCGCGGCGAAAGCCGCAAACGGAGCGGCCCCCACGAGGCCTTCGCGTCCGGCGCGGAAGCGCTCGAAGGCCTCGTGGAGCCGAGCCAGCCGGTGTGCCTCCATGGGGACGAAGTCCATGCGCCCGTCGTCGAGGGGCGTCGGAGGCGCGAGGCTCGCGTCGTCGAGAAGTCCGTCGGCGGCCAAGTCGTCGAGGCCGATGAGCAGAGGACTTCCCGCAAACGTCGACTGTGCGCTGTACGGCGACTCGCCATAGCCCGGCGGGCCGACGGGGAGCATCTGCCAAAAGCGCTGGGACGACGCGCTCAGAAAGTCGACGAAGCGCCGCGCCGAGCCGCCCAGGTCACCGCTTCCGTGCGGACCGGGAAGGCTCGTGAGGTGGGCGAGCACGCCACTCGCCCGTCGATGAATCTGCGGTGACTTCATGGACCGCGTGGACCGCATAGGACGGGTGGAGGTGCGAGCGCTCATGGGCGAGGCAAGCGTCGGCTGAGATCTCTATATTCGGAGCGCGCTTTGGCCAGCCGGCAAGAGAAGCAATTCTTGCGACCTCAAGTGGGATTTCCTTTCGACGAGCTCGGCGCAAACGAGCCCTTCGGGTGCCAGCAGCTCGCTCCGTTGCCGACCAGACCGGTTCGACGGCCGCCTCGACCGAATCATAGGGACGCCGGGCGGCGTGTCGTCGGACGTCGTCTGCTACGAAGCTGCGGCCGCGGTCTTCGGGCGATCGATTGCCTCCGCTTTCGCATAATGCCTGGGGTCGACCGACCGAACGGCGATATCGCAAACGAAACCGAGCGCGAGCAGTGCCGCCATGATGTACATCGACACCGAATAGGCCTCTGCGCTCGGGACGCCGTGATTGAGCTGGGCCTTGCGCACGTAGGTCACGAGCGTCGGCCCGACGAGGGCTGCAGCGGACCAAGCCGTGAGAATGCGGCCGTGAATGGCGCCGACCTGCGGGACGCCGAACATGTCCCGGAGATACGCGGGAATCGTCGCGAAGCCCCCTCCGTACATGCTGAGAATGATTGCCGCGCACGCCACGAAGAGCGGAACGCTGCCCTGCCGGCCCGTGGCCGGCAAAAGTACATAAAGGAGCGCGCCGAGCACGAAATAAACCATGTACGTGCGCTTGCGCCCGAGGGGATCCGACAGCGACGCCCAGAAGAAGCGGCCGGCGAGATTGAATAGGCTGAGGAGCCCCACGAACGCCGCCGCGAGAGCGGCGTTGATCCGGCCCGGAAACATCTCTTGAATCATGGGAGAAGCCTGAGACAGGATCCCGATCCCGGCTGTCACGTTCAAAAACAGCATCGCCCAGAGAAGCCAGAACTGCGGCGTATGGAGGGCCTCGTCGGCGGTGACCGGCGCGTCGGACACGAGCGCCCGGGACCTCGTGGGGGGGACAAAGCTCGCGGGCTTCCAGCCGGGGGCCGGCACGCGCACGGTGACCACGCCGAACATCATGAAGACGAAATAAATGAGCCCCATCGATACGAACGTCTCGGCGACTCCGGCCGACTGCGCGGTCCTGAGGTGGTCCATCAAAGCCTGCGCGAGAGGCGCGCCGATCATCGCACCGCCGCCGAATCCCATGATGGCAAGGCCGGTCGCCATACCCGGTCGGTCCGGAAACCACTTGATGAGCGTCGATACCGGCGAGATGTATCCGAGGCCGAGCCCGATTCCGCCGAAAACGCCGTAACCGAGAATGACGAGCGCGATCCAGTGGGCCGCAATTCCGGCCGCCGCCACGAGGAATCCTCCACTGAAACAAAGTGCGGCGACGAACATGGCCCGACGCGGTCCGACCCGCTCCAGCCACTTTCCGAACAGGGCGGCCGACACGCCGAGCACGGCGAATGCTACATTGAAGATCCAGACCGTCGTCGTGAGCGGCCAGTCTTCGGGTGAAGATTTCGTCACGCCGATGAGGCGGCTCATGGGCAGATTGAATACGCTGAGCGAATAGGCCTGGCCGATGGCGAGGTGAATCGAGAGCGCGGCGGGCGGCACGAGGGCTCGCCGGTAGTCGGGGCCCGCGACGGTGTTTTCACGGTCGAGGAACGAGAACCATCCCTTTTTGGCATTCATTGGAACAACTGCACAGCTTTCCTCAGCGTCGTGAAAACGCCCCAGCCGAGCGGAAGGGCGACGAAGGCCCACGCCGCGAGGAACCTCAGCAGGTTGGAGCCGGCACCTCGAGCGCGCACGGTCTCACCTTCAGGCTTGGTGTTTGCCATCTGCAGCACTCCCTTCGTCCCGAACGAACTAGGGTTCGAGCTTCGCGCGCGACTCTCCAGTATATCCCTTTGTGGCCGGGCGCGCCGCCCGGGGGCAGGAAAGTCCGATGGCGCGCCGACGCACTCCCGCCCTAGACGCTTCGGGACAGTAGGCTATACGGATGCGCCGCAATCGCGGAAGGAGCCCCCGGTCGACATGGCAAACGGTCTCGAACATCTCCTGTCGGAAGGCGTGATCAGCGAGGTCGCGGGCCGGCTCAAGGGGGGTAAGGAGGCGGACGTCTACGCCGTCTGGTTCGGCGGTCGCCTCGTGGCTGCAAAGGTCTATAAAGACAGGTCGTTTCGCAGCTTCAAGAACAATGCCGGCTACCTCGAGGGACGGGGTGTCCGGAGCTCCCGGTCCCAGCGCGCGATGGACCGCAAGACGAGCTTCGGTCAGGCGACGGCAGAAGCGGCATGGAAGGCTGCCGAGGCCGACGCGCTCTACAAGCTGCATGCGGCCGAGGTGAGGGTGCCCGCGCCCGTGCTTTTCTTGGACGGCGTGCTGCTGATGGAGCTCGTGCTCGACGCAGCCGGAGACCCCGCGCCGCGCTTGATCGACACCGACCTCACCCCGGCGGAAGCCCGGGCCGCGTACCACGATATGCTCACTCAGCTCGTGCGGATTCTCTCGTGCGACCTCATTCACGGAGACCTGTCGCCGTACAACGTTCTTTGGGGCGTGAACGGCGCCACGATCATCGATTTCCCGCAGATCGTCTCGGCGTCCCACAACAGTCGCTCGGAGAGTTTCTTCGTCCGCGACGCAAAGAACATCTTGGGGTTCTTCGCTTCGATCGATCGATCCCTCGAGGAGCGCAGCGGAGACGCAAACGAGATCTGGCGTGCGTACGTCCGCCGCGAACTGACGCCCGATTTCGTTCCCACGGGTCGTTCGCCGTCGCGCGAGCGTAGTGGCCGCGCGGAGGCGCCGTCCCCTCGAGCCCCGAACCACGGAGCCCAGGGGCCGCAGGCCCAGAACCACGGAGCCCAGCGGCCGCAGGCCCAGAACCACGGAGCCCAGCGACCGCAGGCCCAGAACCACGGAGCCCAGCGACCGCAGGCCCAGAACCACGGAGCCCAGCGGCCGCAAGCCCCGAACCATGGAGCCCAGCGGCCGCAAGCCCCGAACCACGGAGCCCAGCGACCGCAAGGCCCGAACCACGGAGCCCAGCGGCCGCAGGCCAAGAAAGGACCGTCGCGGCGCGCTCCGATGCCGGAAGTCATCGTGCAGATCGCGCGTGGACCGCGTGGCTGAAGGGAGCTCTCTTTTTCCGGCGTTCCCCGTAGGCATGAAAGGACGCGCGCGGGAGCTCGCGACGCTCGCGCGGCTCGCGTCTTCGGGTCAGAAGAGCAAGGTCGCCCTCGTGGGCACGGGCGGCAGCGGCAAGTCGATGCTCGCGTGCGCACTCGGCCATCGCGTGAAGAAGCGCTTTCCCGGCGGCCTTCACTGGTTTCGGTCCGGCCCGTGGGACGTGCGAACGCTCGGCGAGATGCTCGCCATTCGATTCCGAACGGCGCGCGAGCGGAAGCGCCTCTTTCCGGCGCTCCGCCGGTTCTTCGCCGACCGCCCGCCGACTTTCGTCGTGCTCGACAACCACGAAAACGACCTGGCGATCGCCCGGCTCTTCGGCGAGCTCGGAGACGCGACCGTGTCCTGGATCATCACCGCCCGTCGCTGCTTGCTGGGCGGCATCTACGTCTATCCCATCATCGCGCCCCTCAGCACCGGGGGCGAAGCCGCCTTCCCGCGCGTACGCGCGCTGACGCAGCTCCTCCGGCACAATCCCCTCGCGCTCGACATCGCCGACGCGATCGTTCGCTCGGGAGCCGTCTCCGTGCGAGACCTTCGTGCGTGGCTCGTCGAGCACGGCATCGACACCGTCCGCGTCATCGACCACGAGGACGACCTGCCCGAAGTCGCTCTTCTTCTCGCATGGGCCTGGGAGCGCCTCGATGCGCCCGAGCGCCGGGCGCTCGCCGTCCTGGCGCACACGGGAGGCGACCACCTCGACGAAGCGTCGGTCCTGCACCTCGCTCGTGCCCCGTCGGTCGCGCCCGCCGCACCCGCCAAGCCGAACGCGGCGAACACGGCGAACGCGCTGAGCCGCCTTCGCGCCTTTCATCTCGTGCAGTCGCCCTTCCCGGGCCGGTACGCGCTCCACGCGGTCGTCCGCCACGCCGTCGCAAAACGGACGACGTTCGATCCGGGCCGCATGCACGGGTATTACCTCGATTTGCTCGAACGCGACCCGCATCGCCTCGACCTCGAGCAGACGCACCTCTACGCCGCGATGGACCACGCGCACACCGAGTCGAGCCTCGATTCGATGCTCCGGATCGAGCGCCTGCTCGCGAGATTCGATCCCGCGCTATAAGAAGGCCCTCGCATGGCGCAAGGTTCGATGCAGATCGCGGCGCTCAAGGGGGTCCGGCCGCGCGTCGCTCTCGCCGGTATCCTGGCAGGAAGCGTCGCGGCGCTCCTTCTGCTGACGGTCATCGTTTACGGCCATGGCCAGAACGTGGCGGCTCCCGCCTGGGTGGGCTGGCTTCCCGCGCTGAACGCCGTTCTGAACGCGGCGAGCGCGTGCTTTCTCGTCCGTGCCTACGGGTTTCGGCACCGCAATACCCGCGCCCATGCCGAGAACATGCTGCGCGCGCTCTTCGCGTCCGCGCTCTTTCTCGTCTCCTACATCACCTACCACTCGCTGCACGGCGACTCGAAGTTCGCCGGCCACGGGGCCGTTCGGCCCGTCTACTTCTTCATCCTCATCACGCACATCAGCCTCTCGGCCGTCGTTCTTCCGCTGATCTTCTCGAGCTTTTACTTCGCCCTCTCGGGCCGCATCCGCCAGCACCGGGCGGTCGCGCGCGTCACCTTCCCCGTCTGGCTCTATGTCTCGGTGACCGGCGTCTTGGTCTTCCTCTTCCTGCGCGCCTATCGCTGAAGTGCTCGCCGGGGCGAGAGAGTCGATGACCCGCCCCGGCCGTGCCGCAGGCTCTACGCCTTGGCGGCCTTCTTTTCCTTCTTCTTCTTTTGCTTCTCTTTCGTCGACAATTTCGGCTTGTTGGCTTTCTTGTCTCGCTCGATTCCCTTGGCCATGGCAACTCCTGTCTCTACCTCCGTCGAAAGATAGAAGTAGCGCACGAGGACGTCACGTTTAACATCGCGTCATGGTGCACGCGTATCCTCGAGACCTCGCGGCGTTCGCCCTCCGACGGTGGGAGGAGCTCGAAGCGCAGGCGAACCCGGGGCCCTGCACGCCACGCGAAGGCGCGCTGCCTCCCCTCGCCGCGCTCGAAACGCTGATTTCCGTCGCGTACCAAGCGTCGCTCCTCCAGGAAGAAGGGCGACCGGTGAAATTCCGGTTGTTCGTCGGCGACCCCGGCGCGCTCTCCATCGACGGCGGGCCGCCGCACGGCCTGCATCGTCTCCGGTTCGAAAAATCACGCCCGTACGACGATCACGAGATCCAGCGCCTCGCGCCGGCGGCGAAGTACCACCGCTCGCTGATCGGCGTCCGCCTCGCGGAAGCCCAGCGCTTCGAGATCTGGGGTGTCCTCCAATCCGGGCCTCGCTGGCTCCAGAGCGCGCGCGGCGGGCGCATGCTCCCGTCTCCGGTGCCGAGCGACGCGGTCGTCATCCGGGTTCCGGGGCCGGGGCGCATCGCCGTCTCGCTCGGCGACGTGACGCTCGCCGAAATACGCGGCGGCCAGCTGCTCGTCGACTCGATGGACGTCTTCGAAGGGGCCCTCCTCCGGAGCCGCTTCGCGCATTTGCGGGCGGGGCTCATCGCCGAGCACGAGCGCGCGATGCGCGGCGTTTCCGGCGCACCGCTCGATCCGAACGTGGCCGGGGTCGTCACGGTGCAGATGCTCAAGCGGCTCGTCTCGACGATCCGCGAGGCGCACAACGGCGGGACGATTCTCTTCATTCCGCGCGAGCACACCCGCCGGCTCATCGAGGAGGAGCGCTCGCTGCGAATCAAGTACGCGTTCTCCGACGAAGAGCCGCGGCGGCGTTACCGCACGCTGATTCTCGCCGTCCTGCGGGAGCTCTCGGTGACCGGGGCCGAGCTCGACCCGCTGCCGGCGGGCGTCGGGTGGAGCACGTACCAGGGCTCGGCGCGACCGGCCATCGCGGCACTCGACGAAGCGATTCTCGAGATGTCGCAGCTGCTCGCCGGCCTGAGCGACGTCGACGGCGCGGTCGTGCTCACGGAGTACTTCGAAGTTCTGGGTTTCGGCGCCGAAATCGGCGGCAACTTGCCGGACGTGACGGTCGTGCGCAAAGCGCGCGATCTCGTGGACCGCGATTTCAAGACGCTCGAGGTCGACGGCGTGGGCACGCGCCACCGGTCGGCATACCGCATTTGCGCGCACGAGCACGGCGCCATGGCCATCGTCGTCTCGCACGACGGAGGGGTGCAGTTCGTCGCGTGGCACGACGGGGCGCCCACGTTCTGGGAGCACGTCCCCGCCGTCGGCGCCGAGATGTGACGGAGCGGGACTCGACGGGACTTCAGCCGGTGCGGCGCTTGCGGCGCACGCGCCCCATCAGGAGACCGAGCGCCGCGAGCGCGAAGCCGCTTGCTGCATCGTGAGGTCGCAAGGGTGTCGCCGCGGCGGAGCACCCCGCGTTCGACGCCCCCTTCGCCGGCGCGTCGCTCGCTCCGCTCCCGCTCGAGGTGCCAGCGGCGGACGCGCCGCCCCCACTTGTCGCGGATTGGGTCCCCGCTCCGGAGCCGCCTCCCGCTTGTCCCGTTTGCCCCGTCTGGCCCGTTCGCGTCGTCGTGGTCGTTCCGCCCGACGCGCCCGTGGCCGACGCCGCCGCCGCATCGACTTCTCCCGTCGCCGACCCGGCCGCCGCGTCGGCGTCGAGAGCCCACGCAGGAGCCGTGTAGTGGCCCGCGGCAGCGGCCTGCTGCGCCGTGCTCATGAGAAGCGAGCCCCATGCGTCGAAGCGCGTGTAGATCGGCTCGATGCACGTGTCGCCGTCTTGGCTGGTCGCCCCGCGCGACAGCACCCCGAATGCGAGCCACTCACCGCGATCGAAGGCCGCCTGGTCGTACGCGCCCGACCCCGAGTCGCCTTCGCACGTGCTCGCATCGCCCGAAATGAATTCGTTCGCCGAGAGGACCTGCATCGCGATCGGATCCGAGAAACAATCGGCGTAGTTGGGATCGTTCGGGATGCAGTAGAGCTTCACGTTCTCTTTGATGCGGCGCTCGCCCGCCGTGGTCCCGGTCTGGTCCGTCGGCGTCGTCACGCCGTAGCCAATCGCGGTCACGCTGGTCGAGTACATCGTGTCGGTCATCGGCGGGCTGATGACGGGCGTCACGTACTGCGGCAGCGTGATGTTCTTGGCCAGAATGAGGAGCGCGAGGTCGTCGCCGCACACGCCTTTCTCGTTCGCCCCCGAGGGGATGACGATCGTCGACACGTCGATCAGATTGCCGTTCGGCGAGATCGTCGTGTCCGTCGTGACGAGCACCTCGCTCGCGGAGACCACGCTGCCGAACATCGAGGTGCCGCAGGAGATCGCCGCCGACGACAGGTTCGACACGCAGTGGCGCGCCGTCGCGACGAGGTTCGGCGCGAGGAGCACGCCCGAGCAAAATGCGACGTCGCCCGACTGCTCCATGCTCAATTGCACGATCCCGACGGCGAACGTGTGGGTGGTGTCCACCGTCCCGTCTTCAATGGCGCTCTGGACTTCGCCGGTCAGGGTGCCGGGCGCGGCTGCCGGACCGCACGACGCCAGAGCCACGCAACCGCACAGCGCCGAGCCAAGCCATCGCGTCATATCGTATCGCCTCTGCGTTAAGATGTTCGAACGCCCTCGTCCAAAGGTGCTCGAACGCTGCCAAAAGCATGCAGCGGAGGAGTCGATTGTGCGAGCGTCGCGTTCGAATCAGCCCGCAGGGCTGTAGAACGCTCGCGTCCCTGGAAAGAACCAGAGCGCCGAGGCAGCGCCTCCAGCGGAGGTAGCAAGAGGATGCCCCACCTCAGCTCCGCGGTGGGATCCCGATCGACGACCTCGCTAACGCGGATCGGGCCGTAGCCGTGGAAGGCGAATCCAGAAGACCAGCGCGACGATCGCGTAGGTGATCGACGTGGAGAGGGCGATCCCCGCGAGGCCGAGCGAACCGACGAAGAGCGCGTTGAAGAGCGCGTTGAGCGCCGCGTTGAGGATCCCCATGCTCGGCATGATCCGGCTATTCTGCAGAGCGACGTGCGCCCGCGCCAGGACGAGGAGCGCACCGAACGGAGCGACGCCGGCGAGCGCCCACGGCAAGATGTCCGCGATTCGTTGCACGCCCGCCGCGTCCATCGAGCCGTGCGCGAAGAGCAGGCGGCAGAGCGGCTCGCGGAAGACGGCGAGCAGGGCGGCGACGCCGAGGGATAGGGCGATCACGGCCGCGAGCGTGCGGCGTACCGTCGCCCGGAACGCCTGCGGGCGCGGGGCCTCGTGGGCGAGGCGCGTCAAAAGGACCGGGAAGATGGTCGCCTGGAGGACGGACGTGGGCAGCGAGGCGACGTCGCTCGCGTACCGGACGAGGGTGCCGCCGCCGACGACCGCCGCAAGGCCAGCCATGAGCTGGTCGATCACCGGGTTGATGCGCGTGATCAACGTTCCGACGACTTCGAGACGGACGAGCGCGAGGATGCGGCGGATCGGCTCGGATCGTTCGAGCGAGGGAACGATGGGCCGTCCGAGAAGTCGCCGGGCAAGGGATGCGAGGATGACGATCGCCACGATCTCGCCGGCGAGGAGCGCGACGGGAATCGAGACGACGCCGAGCGAACGCCGGCCGAAGACGAGGATCGTCCAGGTGGCGATGGCGCCGATTCCGCTGCCGATCGGATGCGCGTGGAAGACGCCGCGCGCATTGCACAAGCCCACGTAAAAGGCGCGGACCGCCGTGGCGACCAGGCCGAGGGACATGACGAAGACGAGCGAAAGCGCGACCCCGGGCATGGAGGATACGAGGCCGAGAGGCACGGCCACGAGAACGCCCATGCCGGCGCCCACGGCGGCTCCTATCGCGAGCGTGTGGCCGAGCAAGGCTCCCGCGACGCGAGGGAGGCGTTGCGGCTCGCGAAGCCCGATGTCGACGAGGACGGCAATCGCCGCGGAATCCTGGAATGCCCCCGTGAGAATCGCGCCGGCGAAAACGAAGTATGCCGAAAGGAGGTAATAGAGGTCCGTCTGCGGGCTCCGGCCGAACCATGCCGCGAGAAAGAGCGGAATGAGCGCCTCGCCGCCGCGAAGGAGGATCTGGAGCGGCAAGAGAAGGAGCGCCGTGCGGAGGATGCGCGGCGGAGCGACGTGCCCCGGGGGCGCCGGCTCGACCGTCACGATGCCCGCGAGGCCGGAGA
>DATHQY010000571.1:0-5583 GCA_035482215.1 Polyangiaceae bacterium
CTCATTGAGCGAAAGATCGCCGCGGCCGATGGGGGCCCGTCAGTGCACGGATTGTCGACGATGAGCACGCACGATTTGTTGCCTTGTTTCGCTTTGGCGTCTGCGACGAAGCGCGTTTAAAGGCAAATTCTTCGCGGCAAATGCCCTAGTTGCGAAGAGCCAACACCGGCTAAGTTTGCTCGCGGGTCCTTTAGTTGCGAATGCGCTGCCCGCGACGGATCTCCCCGGAGACGTGCGGCCGCTCGCCGTGGCCAGAGGCGGAGCGGGACACGTTGTCCGGGCTCGGCGTGTGGATCACTCGAAATACGGCGAATCTTCCTCATCTGGCGCGATCGCCTTGGCAAAACATCGTCATGGAAAAGGCCGGCGGGCCACGTTGGACGCGAGGTGCCCGCGCTCGAGCTTTTCCAAGGCGACCTTTCGCGTTGCCGCGCAGTCCGCGGAGAAAGACGCTTGGGGTTCCGGCGCGTACACGCCGAACGGTCCCGAGGCCGGGAGGAAGGACGCAATCGAACGAGTGCACATCGGGACGCCGGCCTGGTGCGTGCCGTCCTCGCTCGCCGCCGCGCAAAATGCCGGTCCGCGCGCGGGGGTTGCCAATGCCGGGAGGATCGCGGACGCTGGACGGGTGCACATGAGGCGGGTTCTCGCGGGCGGGGCCGGAGCGGCCCTTATGTTTTTGGGCTGCACATCGATTCTTGGAGACTTTTCGACCGAAGGCGGGGCCGTCGCCGGCGACGCTGGACCCACGGCGGGTGACGACGCCTCGCCCGACGTTGGCGCGCCGTTGCCCACCGGCGACGCGGCGGTTGCGCCGGCGGCCGACGCGACGGCGCACGTCGCTGCGGACGGATCGGCTGAGGCCAGTGTGGCGCCGGCGGTGGACGCGGGAGCCGATACCGGGGCGATGACGCCGACATGCACAGGGACGCTCGTCGCGTGCGGCACCGCCTGCGTCGACTTGACTTCGTCGCCGACGAACTGCGGAGCCTGCGGCCACGATTGCGGCGGTGGCGCTTGCGAGTCCAGCCGTTGCCAGCCGTACGCGCTCGTCCCTTCGATCGAGCCGCCGACCACGTTCGCGATCGATTCCAAATCCATTTATTTTGCTCAGGGCGGAACGATCACGTCGTGCCCGATCGCCGGCTGTGCATTCGGATCCACCCAGATCGTCTCTGGGTTTACGCAGGTCAATCAAATCGCGGTCGGCGCTGATTACCTCCTATTCATTGCGTATTCGGACACCGGCCTTCGTGTGGGCGGGGCGCCGCAGCTCGATTTTTCCGTGTATTCGTGTCCCAAGGGGCCGTGCCCTTCGCCGGTGGCGGTCACGGGCACGGTGACATCCGCCCTGTCCAACATGGTGCTGGCGGCGAACAACTTGCTCTACATCGAGAGCGGCTGCAGCGGCTTGTGCCGGCCGGGATCGAGCTTCAGCAATGTATCTCAATGCCTGGGTTTCTCACCGAGCGGTTGCGACGGAGGCGTGATCACGATTCAGTCCGGAGATTCCCCCATCGCCGCCGACACGGCCAACGTCTACTTCTCCTTCGACGAGGACGCCGGTGCGGACGCCGCGTCCGTTCCCACGCTCGCGTCCTGCCCACTCGGTGCCCCCTGCGCGGTGCCGCAGGCGCTCCGATCGGCGGTGCCCGACTCCACGGAGCTCGTTGCCTTCTCCGGTTCGCTCCTCTTCAACGGCGAGATCGAATTCACACGGGGGGAGTCGCCGGTCGACTTTTTCTCGTGCCCCACGGCAGACTGCTCGAACCCCGCGTCCTTGGCGTCGCTCAGCGATGCCGTCGCGAGCTTCGCCGTCGACACGAGCGGGATCTACCTGGCAGCCGGAAGCGAGATCTACGAGTGTCCGCCGGCCGGCTGCGGAGCGGACCCGATGCCCATTGCGACCGGCCAAAGCGCGCCGCAGACGGTTCTTTCGGACCCTCAATTCGTCTACTGGATCGACGGAGACCAGACCGCGAGCGACGGGGGTGTGATCGCCGACTCGGGAGGGATCCTGCGCGTGGCCAAGTGAGGATTTCTGAGGAACCCCAACCTCTCAACGGGTCAACGCGATCGCCGGTTCGATCTCGCGGCGGGCTTCCGCGAAGCGCCCGAGGCGCGCCAGCAAATCCGCACGGACGCTCGGCAAGAACGGATATCCGCGAAGCGAAGGCTCGTCCCCGAGGCGGTCGACGATCGCGAGCGCGGCCTCCGGACTGACCGCGGCGGCGATGGCGACGGCGCGATTCAATTCGATCCCCTTGCGTTTGCCGCCTGAGACCGTGACCCGCGCGCCTTTCACGCTCGGCTGGAGCGGATCGCCTGCGAGCAGGATCCCGGCCTTCTTCATCGCGTCGCAGTTCGTCTCGACGGATGGGCGAAGCCGCGCCGTTCGCGCGTCGCTCAAGCGAGGACCCGGCGCGTCGCGTAGGCGCGAGGATCGACGCCGTAGCGGAAAGCGATGCTGATTCGCGCGCCGGCTCGGGCGACTTTGAGCACGGCATGCTCCCAGGTTCGCTGCGCCGCGCCTCCGGTGACCAGCAGGTCGCCGTGGCCGAGCGTGAAGGCGCGCGAGGTGCCCCCGCCCACCGGCCGAAACGAAAGGCGCCGCGGCTCGCCCAGCGAGACGAGCGCGACGACCGGGTCTTCGATCTCGGGGCGGATCTTGTCCCGGTGCCAGGCGACGCTGTCGTTCCCGTCGCGGTAGAGATTGAAGCCGACGGAGTCGAAACGAACGTCGTACCGAGCGGAGAGGGCGAGGCGCGCTTGCTCGAGCACGGAGGGGACGAGCGGCTCTCCGGACGCCAGAATCCAGCGCGCCGTGAGCCTCGGCTCGGTCCGCCGACGGTCGGCGATCCACCGCTCGTGTTGTGCCCACGCTCGGTCCTCGAGGACCTGGGCGAAGACTCGCTCGGAGCCGTGGAGCCACCCGGGAACGAAGTCGATCCAAGCCGTCTCGTCGAGTTGGATGCGCGCCGCGGACGCGAACGCCGCGTCGATCGAAGGCTCGCTGTCGCTGTCGCCGTCGCCGAAAAGGCGCGTCTGCCGCGCGACGTCGGGACGGGGTGAAGGCATCCCACGAATTTGTGTCGACCGAGCCGGCAATCAAGCGCGGCCGGGACTCACGCGCATGCCGCCGCGATCGCTTGAATCTACACGCTCTGCGAGCCAGAGTCGCAAGCTTGGCTCAAACCCTCCGCGCGCGCCGCCTCTCCCGGCCGCCGATTGCAAGGACAGAAATACGAATGCGTCATTCAGGGTCTTCTCGCGTACTCGGTTTTCGGCGCTGGTGGCTTCCCGCGTGCGTGGTGCTGGGGGTGCCGGCATCGATCGGGTGCGGCGACGATACGACTCCGATGCTGACCACCGACGCAGGCCCCTCGGACGGGGGAACGGATTCGACCGTCGCCGACGCCGCGGGCGAGGTCGATTCGAACACGCCGGATGGTCTTGCGAACGATGCGAGCGTCGCAGATGCCTCTCGCGCCGAAGCCGCGGACGCGAGCGACGCGAGCGTCGCCGACGGGGCCGCAAACGACGCAAGCGTCGCCGAAGATGCAGCGGGGGAGGGTGGAAGCGACGCGAGCGTCGCAGACGGCGCCACGAACTCCGCCGACGCGAGCCGCACCAAAGTCATCTTCGTGACGGCGAGCACGGAGAATGGCAATCTTTCTCGTCCGATCGCGGGCGACACGGCGGTTTGTCCGTACGATGCCCACAAGCCGGCCGGGACAGCCTCGTACAAAGTCATTCTCGTCGACAGCCAGGATCAGACCCGCGTCGCTTGCAGCAACCCAAACTGCGCGGGGGACGCCGGTTCGCAACACGTCGATTGGGCATTGGCTCCGAATACGACGTACGCGCGTCCCGACGGGACCGTCATAGGAACGACGACGAGCGGGGCGATCTTCGCCTTTCCCCTTCAGAATCCGATTTCAGCGTCGAACGTGACGGTCTGGACGGGTTTGAACGCCGATTGGACGACGAACGCCAATACGTGCGGCGGCTGGCTCACGTCGAGCGGGATGGGCGTCGTCGGAGCCGCCAATCAGGTGGACTCGACGTCCATCGCGATGGCGTCGGTCACGTGCACAATGCAGGGGTCGTACTACTGCGTCGAGCAGTGAGCGTCGAACTCGGCAGTTGAACTCGATACGGCTCTCGGGCGTCCACGGGCTTCTCCGCTTCCGTCCTGGCGAGTTACTGCCCGCGCTTGAGGGCGGCGCGGAAGGCCTCGAGCTGTTTGAGCGCATCGTTCTTGAACGGGCCCGACGCGGTGCCCGACGAAGGCGGCGCGTTCGGGCCGCGATGGCCGCCCCGCGGCGCTTGCCCTGGCTGCTGCCCTGCTCGCGGACTCGCCGCCGGCCCGACCGCACCGGTCTTCGGGCTCGACGCTTGCGCTACGCGCTCACCGGTCTTCATCGTGAGCGCGATCTGGTTCTTCGCGGGATTGACTTCGACGACGCGCACGGTGACGCGATCGCCCGGGCTGACCACGTCGCGCGGATCCTTCACGAAGCGGTCGGCGAGCTGCGACACGTGCACGAGCCCGTCCTGATGCACGCCGATGTCCACGAACGCGCCGAAGTTCGTGACGTTGGTCACGATGCCCGGGCACGTCATGCCGGGGGTGAGGTCCTTGAGCTCGTGGATGTCGTCGCGGAAACTCCACGCGACGAACGAGGCGCGCGGGTCGCGCCCGTGGCGCTCGAGTTCTTTCACGATATCGTCGAAAGTGAATTCGCCGACTTCGGCCCGAAACTGCGCGTCGCTCTTGACCCACGCGGCGCCCGCGCCAATCAGGTCTCCGACGTTCCGGCCCAGCCGCGCCGCGAGCTTCTCGAGCAGCGCGTACCGCTCGGGATGGATCCCCGTGTTGTCCAGCGGGTGCGCAGCGCCCGGGATCCGGAGAAAGCCCGCGGCCTGCTCGAATACCTTGTCCGAGAACCGGGGGACGGAAAGGAGATCGCGCTTCTGCTTGAAGATGCCCTTCTTCTGCCGGTACTCGGTGACGCTGCGGGCGAGCGACGGACCGATGCCGGCGACCTCGGCCAAGAGGTACGGCGATGCTGTGTTCACGTTGACGCCGACCGTGTTCACACAACTCTCCACTACGGTCTCGAGGCTCTTTCGGAGGAGCCCCGGCGCGACATCGTGCTGGTACTGGCCGACGCCGATGCTCTTCGGGTCGACCTTCACGAGCTCGGCAAGCGGGTCTTGCAGCCGCCGCGCGATCGAAATGGCGCCGCGGATCGTGAGATCGAGCTCCGGGAACTCCTCGCGCGCGACTTCGCTTGCGCTGTACACGCTCGCCCCGGCCTCGCTGACCATCACGACGGGGATCTTCCCGTGCCCGAGCTCTCCGAGCGTCGCCCTCACGAACGCCTCGGTCTCGCGGCCGCCGGTGCCGTTGCCCACGGCCACGGCCGTGACGTTGGCACTCTCGATGGCCATCCGCAGGACTTGCTTGGCCGACTCTCGCTCGCGTTCGGTGGCCAGGTGGATGACGTGGCTCCCGAGGTACGCCCCGGACTCGCTCACGACCGCCAGCTTGCAGCCTGTCCGGATGCCCGGGTCCAC
>DATHQY010000572.1:0-5457 GCA_035482215.1 Polyangiaceae bacterium
GGTAGTTGAACCCACGCAGCGAGCGAAAGATGCCGAGGGTGCTGGTGTCGTGCTTGCTCATGTCTGGAGGTGGACCCGTCCATGAATATGATAGACCCGTCCATCATTTCGTCAAGGCTGCGGGGTAGGCGTTGCGTGCGCGGGAACCGTCGACTACCCATTCGCGTGTGGCGCGGCGCGATCCCGATGATTTTCTCGAAAGCTACCGTTCCCTGGCGCGCGCTCTCCGCACGGTCGCCGCGGAGGCGTACGCGACGTTCGAGGTGGGGAGCGCGCAGGCCAAGTTCCTCCGCCACATCGGCCAGAACAGCCGCATCTCGCAGGCCGACCTCGCGCGCGCGACGGGCACGGACCCGACGCTCACGGGGCGCGTGCTCGAAACGTTGATCGAGCGGGGCTGGGTTCGCCGGACACGGAGCGAAGAGGACCGGCGGCAATACGTCCTCGAGCTGACGGCGCCGGGGCAGCGCGCGCGCCAGAAGGTCGAGGAGGCGCGCAAGCGGATCGCCGCCCGCATGGCCGAAGTGCTGAACGAGCGCGATCGCGAAGACTTCGACCGAATCGTCAAGAAAGTGCTCGCGGCGCTGGAAGAACGGGAGACGGGATCGCCGTAGAAACACGCCCCGCTCGCGCGACATTCGGTCATCTCCCCCAACGAAGGACCTTTCATGCGATACGCACTGCTCGTCTACGAAACCGAAGCCGGAATCGCCGGGCGCGGTGACCCCGAGTACCAAGCCGCGTACCGGGCCTACATCAAGGCGATCTACGAGTCGGGGACCGCATACGCCGGGTCCGGGCTCCGCGATGCGGCGACGACCGCGACGACGTTGCGTCTCGTCGGTGGCCAGCGGCACATTCAGGATGGCCCCTTCGCCGACACGAAAGAGCAGCTCGCGGGCTTCTTTCTGATCGACGTGCCCGACCTCGACAAGGCCCTCGAGTGGGCCGCGCGCTGCCCGTCCACGGCGAGAGGAGGAATCGTCGAAGTCCGCCCCGCGCTCGAACAGAACGAGCCGTGCCAACCAGCCGAACCAGAGACTTGATGGACCCCGCCGAGCTGGCGGCACGCGCATCGTACGGGCGGCTCCTGTCGATTCTGGCCGTCCGAACGCGCGATGTCGCGGGCGCGGAGGACGCGCTCGCGGAGGCGTTTCTCGCCGCCGTGGCGCAATGGCCCGTCGAGGGGGTTCCGCGGAGTCCCGAGGCGTGGCTCCTCACCGCCGCGCGACGAAAGCTCGTGGACGCGGCCCGCCGGCGGCGCACGCGCGACGAGAAGCGCGCGCTCCTCGAAGTGGACTTCGATGAAGCCGACGGCAACGTCTTCGGAGACGAACGCTTGCGCTTGCTCTTCGTGTGCGCGCATCCGGCGATCGAAGCCGCGGTGCGGACGCCGCTCATGCTCCAGACGGTGCTCGGGCTCGACGCCGCTCGCATCGCCTCTGCGTTGCGCGTGGCTCCGAAGACCATGGGCCAGCGGCTCTGGCGCGCGAAGACCAAGATCCGCGACGCCGGCATTTCGTTCGACGTGGCCGTGGAGGACCTGCCCGGGCGCTCCTTTGCGGTGCTCGAGGCGATCTACGCGGCCTACGGCAGCGGCTGGGAAGACGTCGCGGGCCAGGCCGCGGCTTCACGCGGGCTCACCGAGGAAGCGATCTGGCTTGCGCGACTCACGGTGCGCCTGTTGCCGGACGAGCCCGAGGCGCGCGGCCTCTTGGCGCTGATGCTGTACGCGGAGGCGCGCGCCACGGCGCGGAGAGGTGAAACCGGCGAATACGTTCCGCTGACGGAGCAAGATCCGTCGCGGTGGGATCCGCGTCGCATCGCCGAAGCCGAGGCGATCCTCCAGGAGACCGCGCGCATGGGGCGGGTCGGCCCGCTGCAGATCGAGGCCGCCATTCAATCGGCGCACATCGACGCGCGACGCACGGGAGCCCGCGACGATCGCGCGCTGTCGCTGCTCTACGAAGCCCTCGTCCGGATGGCGCCGACGCTCGGGGTGCGCATTGCGCACGCGGTCGCGCTGTCGAACACGGAGGGCGCGGCGCACGCGATCGAACGGCTCGACGCGATCGAGTCGTCGGCGTCGGAGGATTACCAGCCCTATTGGTCCGCGCGCGCGCACCTCCTCGAGCGGCTGGGCCGGCTCGGTGACGCCCGCGACGCCTACGAGCGCGCGATCGGCCTGGCCGAGGACGACGGCGTTCGGCGCTGGCTACTCGCCAAAAAACGCGCGCTCGGCACGTAGCGTGTAGAAAGCGCGCCGCGAGCCGCGACATGGGATGGGCGCATGTCGCGTCCACGAAGAGAGGTCACCATGAAGATGCAAGGTTCGGTCGCGCTCGTCACGGGGGCAAACCGAGGGCTCGGGCAAGCCCTGGTCGCAGAGCTCCTGCAGGCCGGCGCGGCCAAGGTCTACGCGGCCGCGCGTGACGAGAAGAAGCTCTCCGTCCGCGACCGGCGCGTGGTGCCGCTCGCGCTCGACATTACGAAGCCCGAGTCGATCGCGGCGGCCGCGAGGACCGCGAACGACGTCACGCTGCTCCTCAACAACGCCGGAGTCCTTACGGCCTACAACGTCCTTACCGCGAGCCAGGCCGATCTCGACGCCGACTTCCGAACCAACGTGTACGGGACGCTGAACGTCATCAAGGCGTTCATCCCCGTGCTCGAGGGATCGGGCGCGAACGGCGCTGCCACCATCGTGAACGTCCTGTCGCTCCTGTCCCTCGCGAGCATGCCGGCGCTCGGTGGTTATGCCGCCTCGAAAGCGGCCGCCTACTCGATCACGCTGGCCCTCCGGGCGGAGCTGAAGGCAAAGCGCATCGACGTGCTCGTGGCGCTTCCGGGGCCCACCGACACGGATATGGTGAAGCACTTGCCAATCCCCAAAACGAGCCCCGGCGATACGGCCAAGGGCATCGTCGCCGGAATCGCGCGTGGCGACGAAGAGATCTTCCCCGATCCTCGCGCGCAGCAATTGGGCGCGTTGTGGAACGAGAGCCACAAGGAGTACGAGCGCGCCTTCGCGAGCTTCTGAAGTCGGGAGTCGTGAGCTGGAGGAACGGAACACAAGAAAAGGTCGCGTCGCTGCCGAGCGAGTCGCAGCAATGGGTGGCGTCACATAGGACGTTCGACGCGGCTCGATGACCGCCGCGCGCATCACCCGGATTCGCGCTTGCGAAGCAGCGCCGCAACCACCAACGCGAGCTCGCTGGGCTCGACGGGTTTGGTCAGGTGGGTGTCGAACCCCGCACGGATCGCCTGCGCTCGGTCTTCGCTTCGCGCGTACGCGGTGAGCGCCGCGGCCGGGATGTGCCCACCGCGCTCCGCCGGAAGACGGCGAACGCGTGCGATCATGGACAAGCCATCTTCGCCCGGCATCCCCACGTCGGACACGAGCGCGTCGAACGTTTCTCGTTCGAGCAACGCCACGGCCTCCTCGGCGCTCGCGGCCGTCGTGACGCGCGCGTCGCTCTGCTCGAGGACGAACGCGACCATCTGGCGGGTGTCCTTCTCGTCATCCACGACGAGAACGCGCGCGCCGACGAGCCCCGGAGCCCTCTCGAAGGTCACCGCGGGGGCCGGCTCGAGCGCGGCGGGGTTCGGTTCCGTCGGCGTCGCGCGGACGGGCGCTACCGGAATGTGTACGGCGAAGACCGCGCCCTTTCCCGGTCCTTCGCTCTCGGCCTTCACGGTTCCGCCGTGCAGCTCGACGAGGCTGCGCACGATCGACAGGCCTAGGCCGAGCCCCCCGGTGCGCTCGGAGATCGTGGCCTCCGCCTGCCGGAACGGCTCGAAGACATGAGGCAAGAGCCGCGCGTCGATGCCACGCCCGGTGTCGGAGACGGCGATCTCGACGAACGAAGGTGCCCGTAGCACCGTCACGTGGACCCTCCCGCCGCGCGGCGTGAACTTGATCGCGTTCGAAACGAGGTTCCACACGATTTGCTGAAGTCGCTCACCGTCGCCGACGATCGTGGCGTGCGAGTCGAGCGTCGCCTGCAAACGAACGCCCTTGGCTTCGGCGGCGGGCCGAAGCGATTCGATCGCGGCTTCGACGACTCGCACCACTTCCACGGGCCCGACGGCGAGCTGGAATTTGCCCGCCAGGATGCGTCCGAGATCGAGCAGGTCCTCGATCAAGCGGACCTGCGCGCGCGCGCTGCGTTCGATCGTGTCGAGCGCCGTCGTCCGCCGGGACTCGTCGAGCCGCCCGCTGCGCAACATCGCCGCCCAACCGAGCATGGCGTTCAGCGGCGTTCGCAGCTCGTGGCTCACCGTCGAGAGAAACTGGTCCTTCATGCGGTTCGCGCTCTCGGCCTGCGCACGCGCCGCCTCCGCTTCGACGCGCATCACGCGCTCCTTCGCCAGGAGCTCCTCGCGTTCGCGCGTGCGCTCGACCACGCGCGCCTCGAGCGTATCCCGCGCCTCGCGCAGATCGTCGATGACGTTGAGCACCGCGCGCTGCGTGCGGCGCAGACGCTCGTTCTGGGCGAGGAGTTCGCTCTTCTGCGCCTCGAGATCGCGCTGGACCTCCCGGCGTACCCGCGATGCGGCCGCGGACGCCTCGACGGCAGCTTGTTCCGCGTGCGCCTCCTGCACCGCCGAGAGATCCTCGACCGCGGCAATCCGTGCATCGTGCCAAGCTTCGCGGTCCATACGCGCGCGAATTTCCGGTGCGGCGAGGAGCGCGAAGCGGGTCCGTCGTGCGCACAGCTCGAACGACCGCAGCCACGCTCGATCGGCGGATGTGCGGGAGAACGCCACCGCCGCGAGGGCGTGCCCCGTCGGAAGGCGAGCGCCGAAGCCCACGACCGACGCGACGCCGTGCTCGCGGACGAAGTCCGGATCGGGCATGAGGTGGCCGGCGGCGCTCGCCTCCATCACGAACGCGGCGGCCTTCGCCGAGCCGCCCTCTTCCCCGACACCGAGTTGGCGAACGAGCCCCGCCGCCACCGGCACGCGCGCCAGGGCCTCGGGGGTGAGCGCCAGCACGTGCGCCGACGCGCCCGCGGGCTCGAACTCGCGCACCGGGCACACCCAGAACGCGCGGACGAGCACGAACAGCGGCTTGCCGTGCTCGCGGAGGGCGTACACGAGATCGACGGCGGTGGCCGCCACGCGCACCGCGGGCTCGGGTACCCCAGTTCGTACGCGGAGCTCGCGCGCGAGCAACGCCAGCGAGGAGAGCGCGAGTGCGTCGAAATCAGCGTTCACGGCGCAGGCGCTCGATCTCCGCTTTCAGCTCGATCATCCGCTCCTCGCGATCGACGAGCGCGTCGTTGAGTCGTTCGAGTTCGCGGACCTTGTCGACGAGGGCTTGATTTGCGCCGAGAAGCTCGTCCTCCGCCGCGCGGCGCGCGCGCCCCTCGGCATCGTGGCGGAGACGGGCGTTCAAGACGGGAGCGACGAAGTCACAAATCTGCTCGAGCAGCGCGACATCGGAGGCTTCGT
>DATHQY010000573.1:0-2257 GCA_035482215.1 Polyangiaceae bacterium
AGTCGAGACCGCGAATGGATCGCCCTCCTCGCGCGCGTGCCCGGCGATCACCGCTCCCAATACGAATACGGACGACGACGCGGAGACTCCGGCCGATGGTGCCGTGGAAAGCGGTGTCGTGGAGGCGATGGACGCCACCACGGACGCAGCCGCCGGCCCCGACGCCACGGTCCAGGATGCATCGGCGGATGCAACAGCCCAGGACGCCGCGCCGCAGGGTTCGGCGCCCGACGCAACATCCGATGCGTCGTCGTTCGATACAGGCTCCCCGGACGGGAATCCTCTGGATGCGGCGCCGTTCGATGCGAGCCCGCACGACGCCGGTTCCGAAGACGCCCCGCAGGATGCCCCCGTGGAAGGGTCGATCGACGCGGGGACCGTCGTCTTGCAGATCACAGGCGGCCCCTTGACCTGCGGAAGCGCGTCCGGTGACGGAGCCAGCGTGGCATGCACGACGGGCACGCTGACGAACGCCGGCAGCTTGGCCACGGGCGGCCTCACGTTCAACCTCGCATCCCCGTTCACGGCAGGCAACAACACGAGCTTCTGCGCGCCGGAGACGAATCTCGGTCCGGGCCAATCGTGCACCCTCCGCATCGTCCTCGGCCCTATCAACACGGGAACGGTCGTCCTGCTCGCAACGAAAGGAACCTACGATCAGACGTTGACCGTGAGCGGCGTGAACGGAGGCTCCGCGTCGACCGGCATCAGCGGGACCATCACATGCAGCGGAGACAACGCTTCGGAAGTCGACGAGGTGGCGGGGGCTTGCGCCAGCGTCTCCGATTGTTGCACCGACGACAATCCGGTCCCGTCGTGCGTTGCGACCGACTCCGGATCTCGCGTCTGCAACTGAAGCGGCCTTCTGGCCCGGGCGGAGTCGTCGCTACTGCCTTGGCGCGTCGCTCCGCTCGCTCTCGTGCGCTTCGTAGAGCGCGACCAACTCCGCACGCGTGCCCAGATTCAACCGCCTCGCGGCGCGCCCGAGAAGGACGCCGACGGTGGAGACCGCGATCCCGAGCTCATAGCCGATCATCTTGTTCGCATGGCCCGCCGCGGCCAGCGCCGTCACCTGGCGCTCCCGTTCGGACAGCTGCGCGATCGCACCGACCGCAGGCTCGTTCCGGTACGCGACGAGGTAGTGCTTTCCGTCGCGCTCGAACCGGTCGACGAGCGACCATGTCGCGTCCACGAGCGCACGCCACTGGGCGACGGCGCGTTCCGGATCGCGCCGCCGTAGCGGCCCGCGCGCCCGCGCGATCGCCATCGCTGCACTGACCAGCGCCTCGCGCGCTTGCGGGAGCTTCGCCTTCCCCGCCGCGTGCTGCACCTTGCCGCTCGCGGTCAGCACAGCGTCGACCCGTTCGAGCTCCGCGCCGTGCTCGGGCACGCGGATCCCCGATTCACCCGCGCCACGCTCAGCCAGGCGAGCGCGGAGCCGGTGGCTCGCGGCGAGGTGCGACGAGAGGCGGGCGAGGACCTCGGGGTTCGGGCCCGGCATTTCATTCGCGAGAAGAACCCCCACGTGGACACTGCGCCCGTCCGTGTTGACCCCGTTGAGTCCGAGGATGTCGCCAATGCCCGCCCGGCGCATCCTCTCGAACGTCTCCCGAAGCAGTTCCGGGAGCGGAAGCGCGTGCGCCGAACCGTAGGCCGTCCGGCGAAAGACGGCCTCCGTGAGCGCCGGGGTCCGGCGGTACAACGCGATGAACTCGCGATCGAGCAAGTCCTGCTTCGCCGCGTCGAACACGCGCGAAGTCGCGAGGCGATCGACGCGAAACGCGTGGATGTCCGACGCGTCGTAGGTGAGGGCGTACGCCCCGATGTTGGGAAGCCCGAATGCGCCCTCGGCGGCGGCCGCGAGCCCCTGCAGCCACTTCCCCGGACCACCCTCGAGCGCGTACGCCGCTTCGACCAGCGCAAGGACGTCCGGAGCGGTCATCCCCCATGAATACGCGACCTTGGGCCTAGGTCACGCGTTCGCGTTCACCCGCCGATTTTTCCTTGGCTCACGCATGCCGTCCCCGCCGCGGGCGAGAGCGTTCCGCTGAGCGCGGCGGTCCCGCTCGTCGTGTTGATGCGGATGTACCCGGATCCGCCGCCACCGCCGCCCGCCACGACACCGCCTACCGCCGGAGGATCGCCGACTCCGCCTGCGCCGCCAGAGGCCACCGAGCCCGCGCTGCCGGTTCCGCCGGCCGAGTCCGTCCCGCTGTTGCCCCCCGCGGCCGCCTGCGTATCCGCCGTCGAATCACCG
>DATHQY010000574.1:0-13920 GCA_035482215.1 Polyangiaceae bacterium
CACGAAAGGGTCGACCATTCGGAAATCGAGCGGAGCGCCGGCGAACACGGGGACGCGCTCTATCACTGGGGAGCGACCGTTGCCCAAGTCGTTCACGACTACGGCGACCTCTGTCAGGTGATCACCGGGCTCGCGGCCGAGACGGCCGCACCCATCGATGCCTGGGAATTTCAGACGCTCAACCTCTGTCTGGACGACGCGATCGCCGGCGCTGTCGCCGAGTTCGCCGATCAGCGGGAGCGTGCAATCTCGAACGAGGGGACGGAACGGATGGGTGTGCTTGCCCACGAGATGCGAAATCTCGTCGGCGCTGCGATGATCTCGTTCAGCAACATCAAGAGGGGCATTGTTGCCCCAGGTGGCAGTACTGCCGCACTTCACGACCGCAGCTTGACCCGCCTCAACACTCTCATCGACCGGTCCCTTGCGTCGGTCCGGCTCGACGCGGGGCTCCAGAATCTGGAGCGCGTGCCGATGCGGGACGTGATCGAGGAGGTGGAGATCAGCGCCTCGATGTTTGCCCAAGCGCAAAACGTCCTCTTATTGGTCACCTCGGTCGGTCCCGCGGTCGTGGTGTTGGCGGACCGGCAGATCCTCGCGGCGGCCGTGGCGAACCTCTTGCAGAACGCGTTCAAGTTCACGCGGCCGGGAAGCACGGTGCAGCTCCGGGCGAGCAGCACCGCGAACCGTGTGCTCATCGAAGTGGAAGATGAGTGTGGCGGGCTTCCGAAGGGACGGCCCGAGAGCTTGCTTCGCCCGTTCACGCAACGAGGCGCCGATCGAAGCGGAGTCGGCTTGGGCCTGTCCATCTGCGCGCGAGCGGCGAGAGCATTCGGGGGCGAGCTGCGCGTCCGCGACCTGCCCGGCACGGGATGCGTGTTCGCGTTGGATCTGCCCCAGCAGTCGCCGCCCCCGAATACCGATGGCGAGCTTCTTGAATAGCGGCCCGGCCATGGCCAACCCTGTCGAGAATTCGAATCGTGAGAGGCTCGAAGCCTCGAGGGGCCCGCTTCGCGAGTCCCACGCGATTCGTCGCATCCTCGTGTGCATCGACCGCTCCGCGCTCTCGGAAGCCTGTTTGCAGCAGGCGATCGCGGTGTCCACGAGCCTCGGAAGCGCGATCACGCTCCTGCACGTGATGCAGCCTCCCCACGAGAGGCCCGGCGAGCATGCGACGGACGTCGTCGAGTGGGAAATCGCCCGTCAAGAAGCGAGCTCCTTCCTGGAGCGGCTCGCGCGCGAGGGGGCGACAGCCTCGGAGCAGCACGTCGACACGCGGCTCGAGCAGGGTCACCCTGCCGAGCGCATCACCGCGGTGGCGCAGGAACTCGACGCTGACCTCGCCGTTCTGGGTAGCCACGGCAAGCGGGGCAAGGCCGCGTGGACCCTGGGCAGCACCGCGCTCCAAGCGCTCGCGGTCGCGCGGGGTTCGGTGATGATCGCGCGCCCGAACTTGGCCGGCGACGGCGCCGTATCGCCGAAACGCTTGCTCGTCCCCCTCGACGGATCCCTCCGCGCCGAGAGCGTATTGCCGACGGCCGCGCGAATTGCCAAGAAACACGGCGCGAGCCTGCTCCTCGTCTTGGTAATCCGAGAGCCGGTCCCCACGGCGGTGCTGCATTCGCAAGAAGACCTCGAAACCGCGCGGATCCTCGCCAATCGCCTCGAGGCGAACGGCAAAGGGTATCTCGAAGGCTTGGGCGACCACTTGGTACGCGAAGGCGCGTCCGTCCGCACGCTGGTCCTGCGGCACACCGACGAAAGACAGTGCATCCTCGATCTCTCGCAGAGAGAAGGAACGGATCTCATCGTGCTATCGGCGCACGGCGCGACTTGCAACTCGGAATTGCCGTTCGGAAGCGTGACGACGCATCTTCTCACCCATTCGGTCGTTCCCTTGCTCGTGCTCCAAGATCTCAGAGACTCCTCGCTTCGAGGAAGAGAGCGCGAGGAATCCGCTCCGCCGCTCCGTGCGTCGTACGCGGCGGGCAGCGTTTGACCGCCTTGGTGGCAGTGCCCACCGACGATCCTTCGAAACTCACAGCGCTGGAGGCGGCGGCCCGGGAGCTCGCCGAAGGGCAGCGGCACCTGCGGCGCGCCGAAGCCCGTATCGCGCGGCTCTTCGATCTCTCGCCCTCGGTCGCGCGCGCCCTCGAGCGTGCGCGGAAGTTCTTCTCTTCGAGGCACTTCGAGGACGCCAACCTGCAAAAGGCGGCCGAATGGTTCCTCGACAACTATTACTTGGTCCGCCGCGTCGCGCGACAGGTCACGCAGGACCTTCCGCACGGCTTCGCCATGCGGCTGCCCGCGATCGCGAGCGGGCCCGCAAAGGGCGTGGCACGCGTCGACGCGCTCGCGCGGGCGCTCGTCGTGAGGAGCAGCATCGAGATCGACGCGACGGCATTGCGAGAGTTCGTTCACGCCTACCAGGAGATATCGCCCCTCACGATCGCGGAGCTCTGGGCGCTGCCCACCATGCTTCGGATCTCGGTTCTGTACGGCCTGCTTCACTTTCTCGAAGAGCTCCACGTCCCGGTTCACGGTCACCTGGAGCGCGCCCCTGCCCGGCGCGCTCCCCCCGACGTCGGGCCCTCGGAGCTCGGACCCGGCGCCGGCGTCGAGCGGTCGGTTCGAGCCTTGCGGCTGCTCGCAGAGATCGACTGGAAGTCGTTCTTCGAAAAAGTGAGCCGGGTCGAAGCGGTCCTCCAGAGAGATCCGTCGCGCGTCTACGGGCGAATGGACTTCGCCACTTGCGATGCGTACCGCAAGTCGATCGAAGATCTCGCCTGGGTGACCGGGGCCGCGGAGGACTACGTCGCGGAGCGCGCCCTCGAACTCGCGAGCGCGAACGTCGGCGACTCGCGGCGCGGCCACGTCGGCTATTACCTCGTCGACCAGGGACGACGTCTACTCGAGGCACGACTCGGCTATCGGCCCTCCGTGATCGCGCGCGTCCCTCGACTGCTCACCTCCCTGCCGACGCTCACGTACCTCTCGGCCGTCACGGTCTTGACCTGTGCGCCACTCGTCGCTCTCGGGTGGAAACTCGCCCGTGACGGGGCGGGACTTTCTTCAGTGGCCGGCGCCGTCTTGTGTGCTCTGGTGCCCGCGTCGGTCGTCGGTATCACGATCCTGCAATGGGGGCTGGCCCGGCTTCTACCGCCGCGCTCCTTACCCAAGCTCGACTTCAGCAAAGGCCTGCCCGACGACCTGCAAACGCTCGTCGTGATACCGACCCTTCTCGGGAGGCCGGAGGACGTCGATTGGATGCTCGGGCAGATCGAGCTCCACTACTTGTCGAACCCCGACCCCCGGCTGGAGTTCGCGCTCCTCACGGACCACGTGGACTCGAGGACGATGCCTGACGACCCGACGCTCGTCGATCGCGCCGCTCGCGGAGTGACCGCGCTGAACGACCGATACGGGAAGGGCGGATCGGGCCCTTTCCATCTCTTGCACCGCGCCCCTCGATGGAATCCAGGCGAAGAGCGCTTCATGGGCTGGGAGCGCAAGCGCGGCAAGCTCCACGAGCTCAATCGCCTTCTTCGGGGCGCCACGGATACGAGCTTCACGCGGCACGTCGGCAACCCGGCAGGGCTTCTCGGAATCCACTTCGTCATCACGGTCGACAGCGACACCCAGCTCCCGATGGGCACGGCGCGCCGGCTGATCGGCCTTCTCGCGCACCCCCTGAACCGTGCGGCATTCGACGAGGGCACCGGGCGAGTCACCGCGGGATACACGATCGTCCAGCCGCGGATCGAGATCTCTCCGTCCAGCTCGGGTCAGACGCTGTTCGCACGAATCTTCAGCGGCAACGTCGGCTTCGACATCTACACCTACGCCGTCTCCGAGTCCTACCAGGACCTCTTCGGCGCGGGTATCTACGTCGGCAAAGGCATCTATGACGTCGACGCCTTCATGCGCAGCGTCGGCGGTCGTGCCCCGGAGAATGCCCTCGCCAGTCACGACCTCTTCGAGGGCATCCACGGACGAACCGCCCTCGCTTCGGACGTCGTTTTCTTCGAACAGTACCCTTCGCAGTACGCGGCCTACGCCCGGCGCATGCACAGGTGGGTGCGCGGCGATTGGCAGCTCCTACCGTGGCTGTTTTCCAGAGTTCCCTCCGCGAGCACGGGTCGCGTCCGGAATCCCCTCGCCCCCATCGACCGATGGAAGATTCTCGACAATCTACGCCGGAGCCTGACGAGCCCCCTTCTGTTCGTGCTTCTCGTCTCCGGCTTCACATGGTTGCCGGGCCCGCCACTCTACTGGACGCTGGGGACGCTCGCGGTCCTCCTCATGCCCGCCTTTTCCGCGCTTCTCCACGACCCGAGGAAGCGCACTCTGAACCTTGGCCGGTGCGTCCTGGCGATGGTCTTCCTCGCCCACGAGGCGGCCGTGGCCGTCGACGCCGTGATTCGGGTCGCCATCCGAATGACGGTGACCCGCAAGCACCTTCTTCAGTGGACCTCCGCGGAGCACACGGCGGCCCGTTTCGGCGCCCGATCACCCCGCGCGCTTCTCTGGCGCGAGCTCATCGCGTCACCCCTTCTCGCGCTCGCGACGGCGGTGCTCGTCGCGCTGGTGAATCCGCCGGCGCTCCTCGTGGCCGCGCCGCTCCTTCTGCTGTGGTTCGCGGCGCCCGAAGTGGCGCGATGGGTGAGTCTGCCGGAGAAACCCCGCGACGAGCGGCTGCGACCGGGCGACCGGCGCCAGCTCCGGCTATTGGCCCGCAGAACGTGGCGCTTCTTCGACGTCTTCGTGGGCCCGAACGACCAGTGGCTCCCCATCGACAACTACCAGGAGAAGCCTCGCGAACAGCTGGCTCACCGCACGTCGCCGACCAATATCGGGATGATGTTGCTCTCGACGCTCGCGGCCTACGACCTCGGCTACCTCGGTCCGAGCGAGCTGTCGCTGCGCGTCCGGAGCGCGTTCGAGAGCATCAAGCGCCTCACGCACTATCAGGGGCACCTGCTCAATTGGTACGAGACGACCAACCTCCAGCCTCTCCTTCCGCGATATGTGTCCACCGTGGACAGCGGCAACTTCGCCGGCGCCCTCATCGCGCTCAAGCAAGGATGCCTGGAGGTGACGCGCGCGCCAGTGCTCCGCGCGGCCGGGTGGGAAGGGCTGATCGACTCGCTCGACCTCATCGAGGAAGCCGTGCATTCGGTCGCGGATCCCAAAGCGGGTGCGTTGCGCGCCGTCATCGCCCGAATGCGGCTCGGTCTCGCAGAAGGCTCGGCGCGCCCGGAAGACGCCTACGTCACGCTGTGCGGTCTGTGTGAAGAGACGTCCGCCGAGCTGGATCGCGAAGTGCTCGCGCTGCTCGAAAACGGTGTGTTTCGTGATGACGGCACCCGGTTGGGCGCACTGCGCACTTCAATGGCTCGTTTCCACGATCAGCTCCTGCACATGCGCCAGGAGATCGACCTGTTGCTCCCCTGGATCGCCATGAAAGACGAGGTCGCGGCGAGCGGCCTCAACCCGCCCGCGCGACTGCGGCTCGACCAGGTCGCGGACGCCTCGCACGCGCTGCTCGCGGAGCTCGACCGACGGGAGACCGATCGACGGGAGCGCGGCGACCTTTCCCCAGACCTCGAGGCCTCGACGGACCGGGTGAAGCGCGGTCTTCAGCGTTCGGAGGCGCAGGCCAGAGCGCTCGTCCAGGAGTTTCTCGACCTCGCCGCGCGCGCCGACGAAGAAGTTCGCGGAATGGACTTCCGGCTCCTCTACGATGGTGAGCGGAAGCTCTTTCGGATCGGCTACAACGCGACCCAGGACCGGCTCGACAACAACTACTACGACCTACTCGCCTCCGAGGCGCGGCTCGCAAGTTATCTCGCCATCGTGAAAGGCGATGTTCCCGACTCGCACTGGACCACCCTCGGCAGGCCGATGACGCAGACCTCGGGCGGGCCCCTGCTCCTGTCGTGGGGCGGCACGATGTTCGAGTACCTCATGCCCGCGCTCTTGATGCGCAGTCGGGAGGGCACCTTGCTCTCTCGAACGTGCGATCTCGTCGTCCAAGCACAGATCGAGTACGGAAAAAAAACGCGGGCGCCTTGGGGTATTTCGGAGTCTGCCTACGCCCGCCTGGATGCGAATCAGACCTATCAATACCAATCGTTCGGGGTGCCGGGTCTCGGCTTCCGGCGCGGCCTCGAGGCCGACCTCGTGGTCGCCCCGTATGCTTCGCTCCTCGCCGTGTCGGTGCGCCCTCGCGCCGTGCTCGAGAACATCCAACGGCTCGACGCCATGGGGATGGTCGGCACCTATGGGTTCTTCGACGCGGTGGACATGCATCCTGATCGCGCGGAGCCGGCCGGCCAGTCCTTCGCCGTCGTGCGGTCGTACATGGCCCACCACCAAGGGATGCTCCTCGTCGCGATCAACAACCTCTTGAACGACCAGATCATGGTCGCGCGGTTTCATGCCGACAGGCAGGTGCAGACGGGGGAGCTCCTGCTCAACGAGCGCGGCCCCGCGACGGCCCCGCGCGAGTGGCCCGCGCCGGAGGTCCCCGATAGCCCGGACACCCTGGCGTTGGAGGCGCCGTCTCCGCCCGCTCCGTGGCTGCCCGAAGCGCAGGGCCGACCGCAGGCGTTCGTCCTCGGCAACGGCCGGCTCTCGAGCATATTGACCGATGCCGGGGGCGGCGGGCTCCGGTACGAGGGGTTCGCGATCACGCGTTTCCAGCCGGACGCCGTCGGCAACGGCGATGGGCTGTGGCTTTACCTTCGCGACGAAGAGAGTGCTCGCCTATGGCTCGCGACCTCGGAACGGGGTCGAACGGCCTATGCCGCACACAAGGCCGAGTTCCATCAACGCAACGAGGGCATCTCCGTCCACGTCGACGTGGTCATCGCCGCGGCCGACGACGTCGAGATCCGTCTGATCTCCCTCCACAACGAGACGGACCGAACGCGCCGCCTCGCGGTCGCCAGCGCGGCGGAGCCGGTGCTTCTCCCTTTGGGCCAGATGGCGTCGCATCCCGCATTCGCCCGCATGTTCATCGAAAGCGAGTTCGTTCCGGACCTCGACGGCCTCTTCTTCGCGCGCCGCACGATGGGGGCGAAGGACGACCGCGCCGTGCTCGTGCATCGGCTCGTGAAGGAGACCGCGGCGGTGACGTTCGGGGGATACGAAACGGACCGCGGGGCGTTTTTCGGGCGCGGCGCGACTGCCCGTGCACCCAAGTCATTGGCCGTCGCCGGACAACCGCTCCGTGGCCGCGTGGGCGCGGTGATCGATCCGATCATGAGCCTGATGGCCAGGGTCGAGCTCCGGCCCAAACGGACGGTGACGCTCGCCTTCGTGACGAGTGTCGCCGCATCGCGCGGCGAGGCCGTGGAGCTCGCCCGGCGGTACGGTTCGATGCATGCCGTTCGCTGGGCTCTCCGCGATGCCGAGCAAGAAAGCGGAAGGCGGCTCGCGCGAGCCAGGCTCGATCCCGCGCTGTTGCCGGCCGTTCAGCAACTCTTCTCCGCGCTTCTCTTCGCGGACCGGAGCCTGCGCGCCTCGTCGGAGGTGCTAGCGGCCGGGCGACCGTGCAAACGCCGCCTCTGGGGACGCGGAATCTCCGGCGACGACCCCATCGTGCTCGTGCGGGTCCACGACGCGGACGCGCCGATCCTGCGAGAGACCATCGCCGCGCAACGGTACCTCCGTTCGTGCGGAGTCCGCCTCGATCTCGTGCTCATCGACGAGCATGCCACCGGCTATCTCAACGAGGGAGCGGGGACGCTCCGCGGCGTGGTCGCCCAGAGCGATGCCGAATGGCTCAACCGCCATGGGGGCATCCTGGTGCTCGCCGCCGACCAGCTCGATAGCGACGAGCGGAGACACCTCGAAGCGAGCGCGCGTGCCGTGCTCGATACGCGCGACACCTCCTTGCATTCCCGGTTGGGCAGGCCGGTCGCCGGCCCGCCGAAGCTGCCTCTTTTCGAGCCAAGCCGGGTCGACGAAGGATCGCCTCCGACGCGGCAACGGCCCGCCATGTCGTTCGACAACGGCATCGGAGGATTCTCCGAGGATGGGAACGAGTACCTGATCTGCGTGCGCCCCGGCAGCCCCACCCCCGCGCCGTGGTGCAACGTGCTGTCCAATCCGAGCTTCGGTTGCCTGACCAGCGAGTCGTCGCTCGGTTCCACCTGGTCGCTCAACGCGGGCGAGAACCGGCTGACGCCATGGCGAAACGACCCCGTCTTCGATAGTCCCGCGGAAGCGCTGTACCTTCGAGACGAGGAGACGGCCGCCATTTGGTCTCCGACTCCCCTTCCCGCTGGGTCCGGGGCCGAGACGATCGTGCGCCATGGTGCCGGCTACACGACCTATGCGAGGCAAAGTTACGGGCTCGTCCAAGAGCTCACGGTCTTCGTACCTCCCGATGCGCCTCTCAAAGTGATCAAGCTCCGGCTCAAAAACGCGCTCGGACGGACCCGACGGCTGACCGCGACCTACTACGTGGAGTGGGTCCTCGGAAGTCTGCGTGAGGAGCAACGACCGTATGTGATCAGCGAGTTCGATTCGGAGCACGCGTGCCTGACGGCCAGGTGCAATTGGAACGCCGATTTCGGCGATCGAGTCGCGTTCCTGGCTTCCGCGCTCAAAGTGCATGGCTTCACGGCCGACCGCGTCGAGTTCCTCGGTCGCCGCGGGGACTACGCGCGACCGGAAGCGCTGGAGCGCTGGGGTCTCCCCGGGACTCTCGAGGCTGGGGCGGACCCATGCGCCGCCATCCAAGTGCATCTCGAGCTCGCTCCCGGCGAAGAAATCGAGACGCACTTCGTCCTCGGGCAGGCTTCCGATCACGAGGACGCGATTCGATGGGTGACGCGCTTTCGGGACGCCGCGGCCGTCGACTCGGCATGGAAGGATCTGGCCTCGTTCTGGGACGAGCGACTCGGGGCCGTGCGCGTCAAGACGCCCGAGCCGGCCATGGACCTCCTGCTCAATCGTTGGCTCCTCTACCAGACGCTCTCTTCGCGGTTCTTCGGGCGTACGGCGTTCTACCAGTCGAGCGGCGCCTTCGGGTACCGCGATCAGCTGCAGGACGTGCTGGCGTTGATGCATGGGTCGCCCGACCTGGCGCGCGCGCACATCCTCGAAGCCGCACGCCACCAGTTCGAAGAGGGCGACGTACTCCACTGGTGGCATCCACCGGTAGGTCGCGGCGTTCGAACGCGATGCTCGGACGACATGGCGTGGCTTCCCTTCGTGACGGCCGAGTACGTCCTCGCCACCGGAGACGCGGCGGTTCTGTCGGAGGCCGTGCCCTTCCTGTCCGGGGAGCCGTTGAAGGGGGACGAACACGACCGGTACGCGGACTTTGCGGTCTCCGCGCGATCGGAATCGCTCTTCGAGCACTGCCGCCGAGCGCTCGAGCGCGCGGCGACCGAAGGCCGTCACGGCCTCCCCCTCATGGGAGACGGAGACTGGAACGACGGGATGAACCGCGTGGGCGCCAAGGGCCAGGGCGAGAGCGTGTGGCTCGGCTGGTTTCTGTGCGCGACCATGAATCGGTTTGCGCTGCTCTGCGACCGGCGGGGCGAGGGCAGCATGGCCAAGTCTTGGCGCAGCCGGGCGGTGTCTCTGCGCGCGAAGGTCGAGGCCTGCGCTTGGGACGGCGCCTGGTATCTGCGCGCATTCCACGACGACGGATCGCTTCTCGGCTCTGCAAGGGAGCGCGAGTGCCGCATCGACTCGATCGCGCAATCGTGGGCGGTTCTTTCGGCCCGGCAGGCCAACCCCGACGCAGCGGCCGTGCCGAGCCGAGCGCGGCTCGCGTTGCGCGCGGCCGACGAGCGACTCGTCGACGAAAAAGAGAGGCTCGTCCTCCTGCTATGGCCGCCGTTCGACAACACGCCGCACGACCCCGGATACATCCGGGCGTACCCTCCCGGGATCCGCGAGAACGGTGGCCAGTACACGCATGCCGCGACGTGGCTCGGTTGGGCCTACGCCACGATGGGAGACGGCGAGCACGCCGAGCGCATCTTTCGGGTTCTCAATCCGATCCTGCGCGCTCGTACCCGCGAACCCGCGGAGCGCTATCGAGTCGAGCCCTACGTGCTCGCCGGCGATGTCTACGGCGCAGTCCCGTGGGTCGGCCGCGGAGGCTGGACTTGGTATACCGGAGCCGCTGCGTGGGCGTGGCGCCTCGGGGCGGAGGGCATCCTCGGGCTCCGCAAAGAGGGGGGCGGCTTGCGCGTCGACCCTTGCATTCCTCCGACCTGGAAGGGATTCGAAGCGTGGGTTCGAATGGGCGCGCGACGAATTCACGTGACGGTCACGAACCCGGACGCCGTGAGCACGGGCGCCGCCGCGGTGATCCTCGACGGCGTCTCGCTCGATTCGAACCTGATCCACCTCGATACGAGCGTGGCGGGCGTGCACGAGCTCCACGTACGACTCGGCGACGACCGCAGCGCCACGCGCGACCGGCAGCTCGGAGGCGCGTGATCGGGCCGCGTACGCCGGGGCTACCGTTCTTTTTCGGACGCCTGCTCCGCTCGGGCTGCGCCGATCGCCGTCTTGACGTGCTGGCGCTCTTCGGGTGGAGGCAAGACCGCCGTCATTCCCAACGACTGGATCCACAGTTCGCGGCACCACCCTTTGGAATGATAGACATGCTCGTCCTCTTGATCTTCAACGGTATCGCACGCCTTCTTGAGGGCTGCTGCCGCGGGTCCTTTGAGGTGCTCGGCACACTTGCTTAGGAGCTCCCAGTCCGCGTGGTCCTTCGTCTCGGCGAGGACGACGCATTCGCAGGCGACGAGCTCGGCGCCCACGGGATCTCCCGCGGCGAGGGCCATCTTCATCGCCTCCACGAGAGCGGCGCCGTTGTGCCGTACGATGGCGCGTCCGGGCGTTTCTTTCGCCGGATCGATATCCATCGCCGCACATGCGGTCTCGAGCGCAGTCACGTGCGTTCGCGTTTCCGCCAGATACTTTTGATACTCCTTCTTGAGTCCCGCGTTCTGAACGCAGGTGAGCGCGGTGGTATAGATCTTCACTCCGCCGAGTTCGTGCTCGAGCGATTGCAATACGAGTTCTTCGACTTGCTTCAATTTCACGGTGCAGCCCTTTCGTGGCAGCGGAGACGCAGTATCCGAACCCCGGATGCACATCACACGCCGGGAGGATCCATTTCGCGTTCGTAGTGTCGATGGGAGGCCAAAGCCTTGATGAACTCGGCCAACGCCTCGGCCGCCGTCCAGTGCTCACCTACGAGGACGCCGGGGTCGGGTGCACCCGAGGGAAGCGCGGGCGGAACGCCGGCGCCTTCGAGCAAATCGCGACCCTTGCCCAGAACGAGGATGGGCTTGGCGTGGCGATATTGATCTTTGATGAATTCGACCGCGTGCCCCAGGTTCGCCAGCGCCTTGATCGCCGCCGGCCCTCCTGGCACGACCAGCGCGTCGAAGAGCACGGACGGCAAGGTCTCGAAGGTCGCGTCCACTTCGATGGGCTCGCCATCCTCGCTCTGCACCGCCCCGAGGCGGACGCCGAGGTAGCGAGGGACGGCGCCCTCCTCCACCAGGCCCGCGTGGAGCGACTTGGCCGCAGCCCCGTCGGTGCCGTCGGCCACCATGATCGCCACGCGCCGTGTCGAGATGCCCCCCTCACCCGGATTCGAAAATAGCGAGAGCGGCGCGGACACGGTGATTTCCGGTGCAGGGACCTTCTGGAGCGCACGCGGGAGCGGATCCGGCAGCGGCATCCCCAGCTGTCGCGCCAGGGTAGCCGCGAGCTCGCCGTCGACATTCGCGAGCATCGCGACGACGCGTTGTCGCACGGCCGGCACGGCCACGCGGGTCAGCTCGAAGCGGAAGCCGCGAAGGATGTGCGCTTTTTCGATCGGCGTCTGGCTATTCCAGAAGAGCGTCGCTTGCGTGTAATGGTCGGCGAAGCGCTCGGCCTTGCCGCGCACCTTGTCGGCCGCGATCGACTCGCGATACGACGTAAAGCCCACCGCACCTGCTTGGAACGGGCAGCCGCCACCCAGCGAATTGGGCTCGTAGGCGACCCTTCCGCGCGGGATCGCCTGTCTGTGCATTCCGTCACGCTGGTTATTGTGAACTCCTACGACCGACGCATTGATCGGAATCTCGTGAAAGTTGGGGCCGCCGAGCCGCGTGATCTGGGTGTCGACGTACGAATGGATCCGACCCGCGAGGAGCGGGTCGTTCGAGAAATCGATGCCCGGCACCACGTGCGCGACGCAGAACGCGACTTGCTCGGTCTCGGAGAAGAAGTTGTCCGGGTTGCGATTCAATACCATCTTGCCGACCGGCACGAGTGGGACCAGCTCTTCGGGCACGAGCTTGGTCGCGTCGAGCACGTCGAAGCTGAACGCCTCGGCTTGCTCTTCGGTGAAGAGCTGGAAGCTGAGCTCCCATTCGGGATAAGCGCCGTTCTCGATCGCTTCCCAAAGGTCACGCCGGTGAAAATCCGGGTCCGCGCCTGCGATTTTTACGGCTTCGTCCCAGTCGAGCGAGTGCGTGCCTTGGGCCGGGCGCCAATGAAATTTCACGAAGCGCGATTCGCCCTTGTCGTTCACGAGACGAAACGTGTGGACGCCGAAGCCTTGCATCATCCGGTAGCTCCGGGGCAACGCGCGATCGGACATGACCCACATCAGCATGTGAACCGACTCGGGCATGAGAGAAACGAAGTCCCAGAACGTGTCGTGGGCCGTGGCGGCCTGCGGCATTTGAAAATGCGGCTCCGGCTTGGCGGCGTGAACCAGGTCCGGGAACTTCATCGCGTCCTGGATGAAGAAGACGGGAATGTTGTTGCCGACGAGATCCCAATTGCCTTCGTCCGTATAGAATTTGACGGCGAATCCGCGCGCGTCGCGGGCCGTGTCGGCGGAACCGCGCTCGCCGATGACGGTCGAAAAGCGGACGAAAACCGGGGTTCGCTTTCCCGCTTCCGAGAAAGGGGCGGCCCGCGTCACGTCGGTCATCGCGCGGTAGCACTCGAAGTAGCCATGCGCCGCCGAGCCGCGCGCGTGCACGATCCGCTCGGGGATCCGCTCGTGATCGAAGTGGGTAATTTTCTCCCGAAGAACGAAGTCTTCGAGAAGCGCAGGCCCGCGCAAGCCGGCCTTCAGCGAATTCTGGTTGTCCGCGACCGCCACGCCCTGGTTGGTGGTCAGACCTTTGTCGCTCGAGTCGACGCGCGCGCGGTCGAGCGGAAGATTGCCCGGATTCGTCCCCAGCTCCGGGGCTCCCGCGCCCACCTTCGCCGAGGGAACGATCTCCGTGAGCGTGCTCCCGGTGACCCGCGGATCCTCCACGTCCGCCGTCGCGCCCGCCGCCGCGGAGCCCCCGCCGTATTCGTCCGCCTTGTTGGGATTGAAGGGCATGCTCGCGGCGAGCGCCTCGGTGCCGCGCGCTTTCTCGACCAGCGCGTCGCCGGACCGCGAGGTGCCATCATCGTGGGCGGGCCCGCTTACCGTGGAGTGCGCGCTCGTCATCGCGCTTTCCCCGGTCCCCGTGTCGTGATTGGAATGTTTCGACGTCGACTGCTTCTTCTTGGCCATGCGCTCCCGTTCCGAGCAACCGCTCGGCCTCATCGGGGTCGGCATCAGCGAGCCGCGTGCCGGTCCTCCTTTCTCCCGTGATGTCCGTAAAAGATCGACGATCAGCAAAAACGGGCGACGCGTTGGCGAGGCAAGAATGCGGGCGTGACCCGTTTCGCCTCGGCAGAGTCCTATGCGCGCCGGAGCACGGCCGCGTAGAACCCCGCGAAGAACGCGGCGGGCGTGTCCGCGAGCCCGAGCTCGAGGGCTCGCAGCACGCCGCCCAGCACCGGGACGCGCATGGCGGCAGCCGATGGCGTGACGATGCGCACGCCGCGCACCGCCTCGAGCTTCACGCCCGCAGGCAAGAGGTGTGGCACGAC
>DATHQY010000575.1:0-9111 GCA_035482215.1 Polyangiaceae bacterium
CCTCCGGCCACGCCGCGATCGACGAGCTCACCCGAGCCTATCCGCGCGCCATCGTCGCCGGGTGCTCCACCGCTGGCGAGATCCACGGCACGGAGATCTTCGACGACTCATTGTCCGTCGCGGTGATCCGATTCGAAAAAACGGCTTTGCGCGTGGCCCATGCGGCGGTGACCCATACCGCGGGCTCGCTCGCGGCAGGAAGGTCGGTCGCCACCTCGCTGGCCAGCGAGGGCTTGGGCGCGATACTCATCTTCTCCGACGGTATTTCGATCAATGGCAGCGACTTGGTGCGCGGGATTCACGAGGTTTCCGGCAAGGACGTCGTCGTCACGGGAGGCCTTGCGGGCGACGGAAGCAACTTCACGCGCACCTGGGTCGTCGTCTCCGGGCGTCCCGTCGAGGGCGCCGTCGTGGGCGTGGGCCTTTACGGCAGCGGTCTCGAGGTTGGCCACGGATCGCGTGGAGGGTGGGACATCTTCGGCCCCGAGCGGCGGGTGACGCGCGCGAACGGCAACGTCCTCTACGAGCTCGACGGAAAGCCCGCCCTGGCCCTCTACAAGACGTACCTCGGCGAGCGCGCAAACGGTCTCCCGGCGACGGCGCTGCTCTTCCCGCTCGCCCTGCTCGAGGGCACGGACGGGCGAAAGACGCTGGTCCGCACGGTGTTGGCGGTCGACGAAGCGGCCCAGTCGATGACCTTCGCGGGCGACATTCCCGAGGGGTCGCTCGTTCAGCTGATGAGGGCGAACTTCGATCGGTTGATCGAAGGCGCCGCCGAGGCGGGGCGAGCGGCGAACGGTCAGCCGTCGGGGGAGAGTGTGAGCATTGCGATCAGCTGCGTCGGGCGGCGTCTCGTCCTGGGCGAACGCGCCGAAGAAGAGGTCGAAGCCGCGGCAGAGTCGCTCCCTGCCGGCACGCACCTTCTCGGCTTCTACTCCTATGGCGAGATCTCCCCGTTCGCCGCGGGCGAGCGCAGCGATCTTCACAACCAGACGATGACCGTCACCACGCTCTGGGAGACCGACTGATGCACCGCACCCTCGAGCGGCAGCTCCGCAAGCTGGGGGTCGCAGCGGACGGCGCGACGCTTCCCACGCTCGATCAGTGGAAGGCATTGCTCGATAGGGTGGAGCGGGCCTACGTGGACGCGGATCAGGATCGCTACACGCTCGAGCGATCGATCGACCTCTCCTCCGCGGAGATGAAAGGGCTCCATCGCAGCCTCGCCTCGGAGCGCGACAAGCTTCGATCGATCTTCGAATCAGCCGCCCTCGGAATCGTTCGTCTCGATCCCGCAGGTCGCGTCCTCGACGCCAACTCGGCGACGCTCGAGATGTTCGCCTGCGACCGCGAGCAGATCGAAGGGAGGCTGCTGTCGAGCCTCTTCGAGGTCGACGAGAAGCCCTCGCGGGACGTGGACGGCAGCGCCTCGAGCGAAGCCCCTGCGAGGGCGGTTTCGGGATGCGAAGAGCGATATCGTCACGCGGACGGAACGATCGTCTGGGTTCACATCACGACCAACTGGGTGCGTGACGCAGGAGGAGCCGTCGAGTTCGGAACGGCGATTCTCGACAACATCACGACGCGCAAACGCCTCGAATGCTCGCTACGGCACGCCCAGAAGCTCGAGTCGGTCGGCCGCCTGGCCGCGGGCGTGGCGCACGAAATCAACACGCCGGTTCAATTCGTGAGCGACAACGTGCATTTCTTGAAGACCTCGTTCGACGCTCTCGTCGCATTGCTCGAAGCGCAGCGCGAGATCGCCCTCGCGGGGCCCCCTGATCTCGCGGAGCGCCATGAGCGCGCTTCCGACGAGGCCGATCTGCCGTTCATGATCGTCGAGATCCCGCGCGCGCTCGCGGAGGCCCGCGACGGCCTCGAGCGGGTGGCCACCATCGTCCGATCGATGAAGGCCTTCGCACACGCCGATCGCGGGCCGAGGACTCCCATCGACATCAACGCCGCGCTCACGAGCACGCTCACGGTGGCGCGTCACGAGATCAAGCACGTCGCGGAGACGGTGACGAGCTTCGCGGAGCTGCCACCCGTCCTCTGTCATCCGGGCGACCTCAATCAGGTTTTTCTGAACCTGTTCGTGAATGCGGCGCACGCCATTGGCCAGGTCGTGGGGGGCTCGAACCAGCTCGGCCGAATCACGGTCACGACGCGACGGGAAGGCGACGACGTGATCATCTCGGTGGCCGACACCGGCGGCGGAATTCCCGAAGAGGTTCGAGGACACCTTTTCGAACCCTTTTTTACGACCAAGACCGTCGGCCAGGGAAGCGGGCAGGGCCTTGCGCTCGCGCGCGCAATCGTCGTCGAAAAGCACCGGGGAGCGATTACGATCGACACCGCCGTCGGGGAGGGCACCACGTTTCACGTGCGCCTGCCGATCCGGGGCGCCCTGGCCGGGCAGGAGAATGCCGCATGAAGAACCCGCTGATCCTGCTCCTGGTCGATGACGAGCCGAACGTACTCGACGGGCTTCGACGGCTTCTCCGCCCGCTGCGAAAGGAGTGGGAAGTACGGACGGCCGGCTCCGGGCGCGAAGCCATGGGCCTCATCGCCGAGGAGCCTCCCGACGTCATCATCAGCGACATGCGCATGCCCGAGATGGACGGCGCGGCCCTCCTCGCGATTGCCAAGCTACAGGCGCCGTCCGCGGTGAGAATCGTCCTCTCCGGCCAGACCGACCGCGAGGCCGCCTTGCGAGCCGTGCCCGTGGCGCACCAATTCCTGAGCAAGCCATGCGCCCCGGCGGAGCTCTTCGATACCCTGGCCCGCGTGCGCGGCGCCCTTCAAGTGCTCGGCGACGAGCGCGTGGCGCTCGCGATCGGCGGAGGGGCTGGCTCGCTTCCGTCTCCGCCGACGACCTGGACGCGCCTCCTCGGGATGCTCGACGACGAGCGGGTGTCGATCGCCGACGTGGGCGCGGTCGTGCAATGCGATCCCGCGATCGCGAGCAAGCTGCTCCAACTGACCAATTCGCCGTTCTTCGGCCTGCGCAGGCGGATCTCGAACGTGGTCGAGGCGGTGTCGTACCTCGGCCTCGCGCTGGTGAAGAGCCTGGTCCTCTCGCTGAGCGCCAGCGAGGAGCTGCCGGTGCGCGCCTCGTGCTTCGATCTCCGCAAATTTCAAAAGCGATCGATGCAGACCGCGCAATTGGCCAAATGCGTGATGGATCGACCCAAACTGGCCGACGACTGCTTCACGGCGGGTCTGCTCCACGACATCGGCCACTTGCTCGTCGCGTCGGCGATGCCGGAGCAATACGACGCGATCGCCCGCGCGGCTGCGGCGTCGGGAAGGAGCTTGGAAGAAGAGGGGGCCGCCGCCGCCCAATACCCCTCGCACGCTCGCATCGGCGCCTACCTGTTGAACCTCTGGGGTCTGCCGTGGCCGCTCGTCGAGGCTGTCGCCAACCATTCCAACGCACCGGGCGTCGAGACCTGCGAGCTCGCGACGGCGGGCGCCGTGTACGTCGGGCGGCAACTCTTGAAAGAAGCGACCGAGAGCGGGCCGGCAACGCTCGACGAAGGTTTCGTCGCGCGGGTGGGGTTGACGAGCCACATCCCCGCGTGGCGCGTGCGGGCCCGGGAGCTCGCCCAGAGCTGAGCGAGGCTACGTTCGGCCGATAGGGAGACGCAGCGAAAACCGAGTCCCGAAACCGACTTGCGTTTGGAACGTCAGCGATCCCCCGTGTTTTTCGACGAGGGTGCGCGCGGTAGAGAGGCCGAGACCGGTGCCCTGGCCCACGGGCTTGGTCGAGAAGAAGGGCTCGAAGATCTTCGGCTGGATGGGAATGGCGATGCCTCCGCCGGAGTCTTCGATCGACACGAGAGCAAAGTCGCCGTCTTTGCGAGCCCGTACTTGGATTGTGCCGCGACGATCGGAGCCCGCCACCGACGCGGTCACGGCCTGGGCGGCGTTGACGATGAGATTGAGAAATACCTGGGTGAGCTCTCCCGGATGGCAGGCGACGGGGGGAAGGACGCCGAGCTCGAGATCCACATCGGCGACCCCGTCGTACCGGGCGAACGAAAGAAGTAGCGCGCTCCGTAGGCAATCGTCGAGGTTCGCCTCGACCTCGCCGCGCGCGCCCGAGCCCTGGAGCTCCTTCACCGCCACCACGATCCGGGTGACGCGCTCGACCCCCGCTGCGGCACGGTCGATGGCCGCGGGCACGGATGTCCGCATGTCGGCAAGATCCTCCAGGCTGGCCGTGTCGCGCGCTTGCCGGAGGATCGCGTGGGTCGCGTCGAGCGAGGGCGCGGCTTCGAGCCGGAGGAGCGTCTCTTCGAATCCGCCGATCAGGCGCACGAGATCCGTGAACGCTTCTCGCAAGTAATAAAGGCTGTCGCCCACGAACTGCATCGGGGTGTTGATCTCGTGGGCAATTCCCGCGGCGAGCTGCCCGACGGCGGCGAGCTTCTCCACCGTCGCGTTCTGCCGCACCAGCCGGGCATTCTCGAGCGCCAGAAGCACCTGTGACGCGAGCACCCCGGCCTTGTCCAGATCGGCCGCGCCGAAGGGCTTGTCGTCCGTCAGCCGATTGAACGTGAGAACGCCCAACACCTCGTTCGCAAGGACGAGCGGATAGACGATGCTCGACCGAACTCGCTTGCGGGGCGTGACCCCGGCGAGCGCCTCGTGCAAGGACGCGTCGCCGCCGATGACGAGCGGCTTGCGCGCCGAGATGACGTGACCGGCCACTCCTTCACCCACGGCGATCCGCGTCGTCCGCGCCACTTCTGCGTCGAGGCCGAAGGCGTGGCCGACATAGAACTTGCCGTCGAACCCGGGGAGCAGAAGAGTCACCGCGTCGGCGGCCATGACCTCCATCGATACGTTCACGATGGCCTCGGGCAGGCGCTCGATGTCGCTCGCGCGAAAGACCACCTGGACGGCCTGGTAAAGAGCCGTCGTCTGCAGAAGGCGGCGGTGCTCGAGCGCCCGGTCGATGGTATGGGCGAGCCTTTCGTCGTCGTACGGCTTCTCGAGGAAGTCGAAAGCGCCCGCGCGCAGTCCGCGCATCGCGTTCTCGAAGGAGTTGTACCCGGAGAGGATGAGCGCCTCGGTATGGGGGGCGCGGGCCTTGACCTGTGCCAAAAGCTCGATTCCGTCGCCCCCCGTCAAATTGATGTCGAGAATCGCGAGATGAAACTCGCGCTCTTCCATGCAAGCGAGAGCCTCTTTCTGTGTCTGGGCTTTGACGACGACATGGCCGCGCGCCGTCAAGGTCCGGGCGAGGGCGTTGACGATGCCCCTGTCGTCGTCGACGACCAGAATCACGGCGGCCGGAGGCGCGTTGCCTGGCTCGGAGGCAGGCGGCCCGCTCACGAATTCGATCCCGTGAGGCGCTTGAGAGACACACGAACGGGTTCGGAGACGAATCCCGGCGCAAAATTTCGAAACCGCTCGACCAAGCTCGCCGTCGCCTCGTGCCCTCGCGCCACGAGGAGCCTGCCGGCCGTCGTCCGCACGTCGTCGAGGAGTACCATCCCGACGCGCAGGCTGCGAATGGGGATCTCGCTCACGTCGTCGTCGCGCCTCTCTGCGCCCAGGTTCGCGGCAAAGAGATCGAGGAGCTCGGGGTCGTAGCGCCCGCGCCGTCCGCGCAGAGTGTCGAGCGCGAGCTGGGAGGACACGCCCCCGGCTTCGAGGCGATCGTAGTCGCAGACCACGGCGAGGACCCGAGCGCCGAGCGGGATGGCCTTGCCATGCGGAGCATGGGCGGCCTCGCCGGCTCCGTCATACCGCGTCCCCAGATGCTTCAACGCCGACCGCACGACCTCCAGGCGAGGAATGCCGGAGACGAGACGCTCGGCGAACGCGGGCAGGCGATCGAGCGCGAGCTGCTCGTCCTGCGCCAACGGCTTTCCCTCTTGGAGCTTCTCGACCGTCGCCGGGGCGAGCGTGATGAACCCGACTTGGGAGAGCATCGCGGCCACTTCGACGGGCCAGATTTCGGCTCCCGGCACCTTCGAGGCCAATTCCCGGGCATGGCGTTGGATGCGGACGGCTTGCCCAAATGTGGTGGGCGCCGCCAGCGCGAGCACGTCCGTCAGCATCTGAATGCTCCCGCGCAAAGTTTGCTCGAGGAGCACGCGTTCCGCGGTCACGAGTCGATTCATATCCACTGCGGCTTCGATCGCGGCGACGAGCGTAGGCGGCGAACACGGCTTGTTCAGAAAGCGAAAGATCCGTCCCTCGTTGATCGCCGCAATCGCGCTCGCGAGATCGGCCTGGCCGGTGAGAAGGAGTCGCGTCGCGTCGGGAGCGACCAATCGGGCCTTGCCCAAGAACGTGGCGCCGTCCATGCCCGGCATTCGCATGTCGGAGAGCACCACGGCTATCGCAGGATCGCGGCCCAGGAGATCGAGGGCGGCGGACCCGCTTTGCGCGGTCACGACTTCGCACCCTCGACGAAGGGTCAACGAGAGGCCTTCGAGAACGCTCGGTTCGTCGTCGACGCACAGCACGCGGGGCTTGCTCGCCATCACCCCCCCTTTCGCGAACGACGAAGTGGCGTGAGACCCGCTCGCCTGTCGAACGGAGCTTCGCCGATCGCCGCAAGATGCGACACGCTCCCTCTCCGTCTTAAGCGGGCCGCATGCGTGCCTGCACCGGAGCGGTCCCAACGCCCCCATCGATCCCGACGATCACTGCCGGATCGAGAGAAGGCGTTGGTGGCGTCGACAAGCGCCCTATCGTATCGTCAATCGCAGGGTGGGCTTTCGGGCTCGCGCTCTTCGCAGGGGGGACTATGACGGCAGTCGCGAGCGCCGAGGGCCACGGCGAGAACACCTTTTGCGCGCTCGACGCAACGCCGGGCGCCATCGTCGTGAGCGACGCGCGCGGGAGAATCCTTTTCGCCAACGAAGAGGCCCTCCAGCTTTTCGGCCATGCGAAGTCGGAGATCATCCAGCGGCCGGTGGTCACCCTGCTCGCGCCCGAGAGCCAGTCGACTTGGGCCGAATGCGTGAACCGGCTTCTGGGCCCGCAGGCGATCGATGTACGCGTGCGCGCGGAGCCGCTTCTCGGCATTCGCAAGGGGGGCCAGCCGTTTTCGCTCGAGGCGTCGCTCGGCCGCCTCGGGAATGGGGCCGCGGCGCGCACGATCGCCGTGTTCCGAGAGACGGCGCGGAACCCAGTGGCCGCGAAAGGAGGCGCGGTGAAGCGGGCGGACCCCGCCTGGCTCGAAGCATTGCTCGAGTTTGCGCCCGCCATCATCCTGGCGGTCAACCCCGATGGCGCGATCGAGTTCATCAACCGCGTGCTCCCCCAGTACACCAAAGAGCAGGTGATTGGCTCGCATTGGCTCCAATACTTTCCGCCGGACATGCACGGTCAAATGAAGTCGGCCCTCGAGGCGGTCCTCGCCACGGGAGCGGCTCAAGTGCTCGAGGCCGTGACGACGGGGCCGGACGGAAACAATGTTTGGTACATGAGCCAGGTGGGCCCCATTCGCGACGGCGATCGGATCGTCGGCGGCGTGGTCGTGGCCCAGGACATCACCGAAAGGAAGCGGGCGGAGATCGAGCTCTTGGGAGCCCGGCGAATGGCCGTCTTGGGCACGCTCGCGGCGGGAGTGGCTCACGAGATCAATACGCCGATCCAGTTCGTCGGCGACAATCTCAACTTTCTGCGCGAAGGGGGCCTCGCTCTCCTCGGGCTCATCACGCGGTTCCAGACGCTGCGTACGCGTATCCTCGCGGGCGGCGCCGTCGAAGACGCCGTCGCAGAAGCCGCCGAGGCGGAGCAAGAAGCCGACCTCGCGTACATTCGCGACCAGATGCCGCCCGCCTTCGAACGTTGCATCGACGGATTGAACCGGGTGACCACGATCGTCCGTTCGCTGAAAGAGTTCGCCCATCCGGCCGAGAAGGAGATGAGCCCGGTCGACCTGAATCACGCGATCGAGACCACCCTCACGATTGCCACGAGCGAATACCGCTACGTCGCCGACCTCGAGACCGATCTGGGCGAATTGCCGGCGGTCGTCTGCCATGTTGGAGAAATCAGCCAGGTGATTCTCAATATCGTGGTCAATGCGGCGCATGCCATTGCCGATACGGTCAAGAGCACCGACCGCAAAGGACTGATCCGCGTGCGAACCTGGCGACAAGGGAGCTCGGCGATCATCGCGATTGGCGACAACGGGGGAGGCATCGCCGAATCGATTCGCGCGCGGATATTCGACCCGTTCTTCACGACGAAAGACATCGGCAAAGGAACGGGCCAGGGCCTTGCTCTCGCGCTCGCGACGGTCCGAGAAAAACACGGCGGCGACCTGACGTTCGAGACGAAGGTCGGGGAGGGAACGACGTTCTTCGTCCGGCTGCCGATCGCGGGCAAAGCGAACGACCGCGCCCCGAGCATCCCCGCGCCCACTTGATGATTCGTGAGGACGGTGATTGTTGGGCACGCGTGCGCTCGTGGCCGCCCGAAAGGTAAGGAGCGACTTCGCCGATCGATCCGCGTACGACACCCGTCGCTCATGTCGACTGGGTCTACGTCCGCGACGCGGCAGACCCCCAGCCCGAGGTGGGCGTCGAGCTGGTCACTTTGGAGCGATAGCGACGCCAAAAAGGGCCAACGGGTCGCGGCGGAGAAGGCGCGCGCCCGTTGGGCACACCCATCAGATCGAGCGATCGGCCTCGGCGATCCCTTCCTGCGTGATTCGAATTGCGTTGTCGATCTCCTGGAGGCCGCGGGCACGAAGCCCGTTGGCGAACGCGTTGTCCTCCTCTTGCGCGATGTCCGCGCGTGCCGCCTGGAGAGCGGCCAACGCCTTGTGGAGCCGTCCCGCGCGGGGCTCGTGCGCGTCCACGGGAGGGTGCTCCTCGAGCGGTTTGCCGTCGTCGATGCTCGCCTGCTTGATCGCGCCGATCGCCCGATCGATCGCTCCTATCGCGACGTGCTCGTCCCAGCGCATCTGGTGGTCGCCGCCCTTGCGCTCGAGGTTCGCGCGCGCGTTGCGAAGGTCGCTCAGCGCGTGGAGATACGCGGGATGCATTTGCGCGCGGGGGGCCTCCGCCGCAGGGACAGGCTTGGGCTGTTCGGCCTCGGCGATGCCCGCCTGGGTAAAGCGGATCGCCTCGTCGA